>NZ_LIPP01000090.1 GCF_001418335.1 Streptomyces aurantiacus
TACGGCTGAGGCCCGCACCCGAAGAAATCCGGGTGCGGGCCTCAGCCGTACACGCTGTACGAACCGCACAAGCGGCGGAGCCGGGGGCTCAGTCCTCGCCCAGGTACGCCTTGCGTACCGATTCGTCGGTCAGGAGGTCCTGGCCGGTGCCGGACAGCACGATGTTGCCGATCTCCATGACGTGGCCATGGTCGGCCAGGGACAGCGCGGCCTGGGCGTTCTGTTCGACGAGGAGGATCGTCGTGCCCTGGGACTTGAGTTCGACGATGGTGGACATGATCTTCTGCATCATGATCGGTGAGAGGCCCATGGAGGGTTCGTCGAGCATGAGGAGTTTGGGCTGGGACATGAGGGCCCGGCCCATGGCCAGCATCTGCTGTTCACCGCCGGACAGGGTGCCCGCGGCCTGCTTCCTGCGTTCTCCGAGGATGGGGAAGAGGTCGTAGGCGCGCTGGATGTCCTTTTCGATGCCTTCTTTGTCCTTGCGGAGGAAGGCGCCGAGGTAGAGGTTCTCGGTGATGGTGAGGCGCGGGAAGATGTGCCGGCCTTCGGGGGAGTGGGCGAGCCCGAGGGCGACGATCTTGTGTGCGGGGACGCCGTTGAGGGGCTTCCCGTCGAAGAGGATCTTGCCCGAGGTGGGTTTGAGCAGGCCGGAGAGGGTGCGCAGGGTCGTGGTCTTGCCGGCGCCGTTGGTGCCGATGAGGGTGACGACCTGGCCTGCTTCGACGCTGAAGGAGATGCCCTTGACCGCTTCGATCTTGCCGTAGGCGACCTTGAGGTCTTCGACCTCTAGCAGTGCGGTCACTGGGATTCTCCTCGCGTGCTGGTGGTGCTGTCCGCCGTTGCCGTTGGCGTTGCCGTGTCCGCGTCGGCTTCCGCGGCTTCGACTTCGGCGACTTCGTCGGCTCCGGGTGCGCCCTCGAAGGGGGTCCCGAGGTAGGCGGCGACGACGCGTTCGTCGGCCTGGACGACCTGGGGGGTGCCTTCGACGAGTTTTTCGCCCTGGACGAGGACGGCGACGCGGTCGGAGAGGTTGAAGACGAAGCGCATGTCGTGCTCGATGAGGAGGATGGCGATGCCCTGGTCGCGGATGGCGAAGACCAGTTCCTCCGTCGCCCGGGTCTCCTGGGGGTTCATGCCGGCGGTGGGCTCGTCGAGCAGGAGCAGGCCGGGTTCGCTCGCGAGGGCGCGGGCGATTTCCAGCTTGCGCTGTTCGCCGTAGGGGAGGTTCCTCGCGAGGTGGTCCCGTTTGTGGGCGAGGCCGATGAAGTCGAGGAGTTCCATGGAACGGTCCTCGGAGGCTTTCTCGGCCTTTTTGAAGCCGGGTCCGCGCAGGAGCGCGGACCAGAGGCCTTCTTTGGTACGGGTGTGGCGGCCGACGAGCACGTTTTCCAGGACGGTCATGTTGGCGAAGAGCCGGATGTTCTGGAAGGTGCGGGCGATGCCTGCCTGGGTGACGAGGTGCGGCTTCGGCGGGAGGACGGTGCCCTTGTAGGAGACCTTTCCTTCCGTCGGCACGTACAGGCCGGTGAGGCAGTTGAAGAAGGTGGTTTTTCCGGCGCCGTTGGGTCCGATGAGGCCGACGATCTCGCCGCTGTTGACGGTGAAGTCGACGGAACGGACGGCGGTGAGGCCGCCGAAGCGCATGGTGACGTCGCGTGCTTCGAGTACTGGTGTCGTCTGTGTCGTCATCGTGGTCAGGCCCCCGTCTTGGTGACGGCCGGTTGGTCGGTCAACGTCGTGGTGTCTGGTACGTCGAGTTGGCCGGTCTCGTGGAATTCGAGCTGGCGGCGGCGGTTGGCGATGATGCCTTCCGGCCGGAAGCGCATGAGGAGCACGAGGGCGATACCGAAGGCGAGGAGTGACTTGTCCTGGAGGAAGACGAGTTTCTCCGGGAGCAGGTAGAGCAGTGCGGCGCCGAGGAGGGGGCCGGCGACGGTGCCCATGCCGCCGAGGACGACGGCGGCCAGGAGGAAGGCCGAGTTGGGTGGCGTCGAGCCGGCGAACTGGTAGGGGTTGGGGACGACGCTGTAGGTGACGTGGGCGCTGACGGTGCCGGCGAGGCCGGCGAGGGAGGCGCCGAGGGCGAAGGCGACGAGTTTGACGCGGAAGCCGTTGATGCCCATGGCGGTGGCGGCGGTTTCGTCCTCGCGGATGGCGATCCAGGAGCGGCCGATGCGGGAGTCGGCGGCGCGGGTGTAGACGAGTACGACGATCGCCATGATCAGGACCATGAGCAGGTAGTAGTTGGCGAAGCGGCCGAGGGTGAAGCCGGCGATGTCGTGGGATTCCCCGAAGTTGTATCCGAAGAAGGACAGGTCGGGGATGGCGGGGATGCCGTTGGGGCCGTTGGTGAGGTCGGGGCCGGAGTCGCCGTCGAGGTTGTTCACGGCGATGCGGAAGATCTCTCCGAAGCCGAGGGTGACGATGGCGAGGTAGTCGCCGCGCAGTCGCAGGGTGGGGGCGCCGATGAGGACGCCGAAGATGAGCGATGCGGCGGCGCCGCTGAGGGCGGCGGCCCAGAACGGGAACTGTACGCCGGAGAAGGTGGAGAACTCGGAGCCGGAGACGAGGGCGGCGGTGTAGGCGCCGACGCCGAGGAAGGCGACGTATCCGAGGTCGAGGAGTCCGGCGAGGCCGACGACGATGTTGAGGCCGAGGGCGACGGTTCCGAAGATGAGGATGTTGACGCCGATGTTGGCGTAGTGGTCGTCGGTCTGGGTGAAGGGGAAGGCGATGGCGGCGGCGAAGCCCATCGCGAGGGTGAAACTGCGGTTGCCGGCGACGAGCGCGGAGAAGCGGTCGACGAGGCCGGCGGTGTGCAGGGCCCAGAGGGTGAAGACGACGACGAAGAGGTAGCCGATGAAGAGTTCGCCGTATTCGGTGTCGATGCCGTAGGTGAAGGTGGCGAGACCGATGATCGTGACGGCGGTGATGACGAGCCGCTGGATCCAGGGGGCGGTGGCCCGGGGGGCCGGAATGCGTTCGGCCTTGGCGATGTAATGGCCGAGGGTTTCCTTGGCGGTCTGTTCGCCTGCGCCTTGCTGGGGGAGGGCGAGTGCCGCGAGGAGCGGCAGCAGGGAGGCGACGGCGGCGACGTATGCGCCGGGTTCGAGGTTGGTGAGGCCGCCGAGGTCGGTCGCGATGGCGATGACCGTGAACCAGGTGGTGCCGAGTGCGCCGAGTGCGCTGAGGACCACGGGTGCGTTGTTGCCCGTGGGCGACAGCCAGCCGAGGCCGGGGGTGCCGTAGCGGGCGAGTGCGAAGAGCACGGTGAGGATTCCGGCGGTGAAGGTCAGCCACTGGAGGCCGCCGGGGTAGCCGTTGATGGTGAGGTCGCCGGGGAACGCGCTGGTCCAGGTCCAGGCGAGGAACGCGGAGGCGGCCGTGGCCGCGCCGCCGGCGAGGAGGAGTACGCGGGCCGCGGCGTGGGGCAGTGGGACGAGGCCGCGGGTGGCGGGGTCTGTTTTGGTGAGGATCTCGGTCATGGTGGTCACGCCCTGTCCGCGACGCGTTCGCCCAGCAGGCCTTGTGGCCTGAAGAGGAGGACGAGGATGAGGAGGGCGAAGGCCCAGACGTTGGCCCAGCTGGCGCCGCCGAGCTGCTCCATGCCGGGGATGCCGTCGATGTAGGCGGAGGCGAGGGTTTCGGCGACTCCGAGGACGAGGCCGCCGAGCATGGCGCCGTAGATGTTGCCGATGCCGCCGAGGACTGCCGCGGTGAAGGCCTTGAGGCCCATGAGGAAGCCCATGCGGTAGTCGATGTTGCCGTACTTGAGTCCGTAGGCGACGGACGCGACGGCGGCGAAGAGGCCGCCGATGGCGAAGGCGATGACGATGATGCGGTTGGTGTCGATGCCCATGAGCTGCGCGGTGTCCGGGTCCTGCGCGGTGGCCTGCATGGCGCGGCCGGTGCGGCTGCGGCTGATGAACAGGGCGAGGAACGCCATGCAGGTGATGGCGGCGAGGATCAGGAAGATGTCGGCGTCCTTGATGGTGACGGAGCCGATGTCATGGGTGTTGTCGAGGCCGGGGAACGCGCGGGCGCGGTCGGCGTCGGGGTAGAAGTTGCGGACGACTTCCTGGAGGGCCAGGGAGAGACCGATGGCGGTGATGAGCGGTGCCAGCCGTGGCGCTCCGCGCAGTGGTCGGTAGGCGAACCGTTCCGCTCCGACGGCGATGAGGACGGCGACGATGGCGCCGCCTATCAGCATCAGGGGCACGAGGGCCCACATCGATGTGCCCGAGGGGAGGGCCAGGTAGACGGTGAGTGCGCCGAAGCCTCCGGTCATGAAGATCTCGCCGTGCGCGAAGTTGATGAGCTGGACGATGCCGTACACCATCGTGTAGCCGATGGCGATGAGCCCGTACATCGAGCCTAGAAGCAGCCCGTTGGCCAGCTGCTGCGGCAGGGTGTTCACCGCATGGCCTCCATAGTCGCTGGTCGTTGTGCACTGTGGCGTGCACGCGGGGGGTGGGTGTGGAAACGGGCCGCGCGGTGGGGGTTCTCCTTCCGCGCGGCCCGTGGGTGCTCTGGGTGAGCGTCAGCCGGGTGCTGTCAGCTGGGGTCGTAGGTGCCGGTCTTGACGGCCTTCCACTTGCCCTTTTCGACCTGGTAGACGGTGAGCTGCTTGTTGGTCGTGTCGCCGAACTCGTCGAAGGAGAGCTTGCCGCTGATGCCTTCGAAGTCGGCCTTCTGGACCTCTTCGACGACCTTGGAGCGCAGCTCGTCGCCGGAGGGGAGTTTGTCGTCGTTGGCGGCCTTGGCGGCCTTCACCGAGTTGATGATCGCGGTGGTGGCGTCGTAGGCGTAGGCGCCGTAGGCGCCGTAGTCACCCTTGTAGCCCTTGGCCTTGTAGGTGTCGACGAAGGCCTTGGCGCCGGGGAGGGTGTCGACGGGGACGCCGATGGCGGTCGCGAGGTCGCCTTCGGAGGGCTTGCCGGCGGTCTCGATGTAGGTGGTGGCGAACATGCCGTCGCCGCCGAAGAGCGGGATGTTGACGCCGGCGTCCTTGAGCTGCTTGGTGATCAGCGCGGACTCGTCGTACTGGCCGCCGTAGTAGACGAGGTCGGCCTTGGCGGCCTTGATCTTGGAGACGAGGGCTCCGAAGTCCTTGTCGCCGGTGTTGACGTGGTCGGTGCCCGCGACCTTGCCGCCGGCCTTGACGAATGCCTCGTTGAAGAGCTTGGCGAGGCCGGCGCCGTAGGTCTGCTTGTCGTCGACGACGAAGACGTTCTTCTTCTTGAGGCCGGTGTAGGCGTATTCGGCCGCGAAGCCGCCCTGGAGGGCGTCGGTGGTGGCGGTGCGGAAGTACGTCTTGTACGGGCGCTTGGGCGAGGTCTGCCAGTTCTTGCCCATGGTGAGCTCGGGGTTGGTGTTCGCCGGCGAGATCTGGACCATGTCGGCGCTGGAGAAGACCTGGAGCATCGACTGGGCGACACCGGAGTTCAGCGGGCCGACGGCGCCGACGACGGACTTGTCGCCGACGAGGGCCGTGGCGTTCTGCTGGCCGGTGGCGGGCTGGGCCTTGTCGTCCAGGGCCTTGATCTTGAATTTGACGCCGGGGACGGTGTTCTTCTTGTTGGCGTCGTCCACGGCGATCTGTGCGCCGTACTGGATGCCGAGGCCGGTGGTGGAGTTCTCGCCGGAGAGCGGGGCGTCCACACCGATGGTCAGGGTGGTGCTTCCGCCGTCGCCGCTGTCGCCGTCGCCGCTGTCGTCACGGGAGCCGCATGCGGTGAGGGTCAGGGCTCCGGTGGTGAGAATGGAGGTGAATATCACCATAGAACGCTGTCGCACAATCAGTCCTTTCGCAGGCATGGGTCGCCCGTGTGGGGCCGACGGATGCCGAGGTACCGAACTCCCGGTGGAGCGGTGACTGGGCGTGACTCTAGGCCTGGTGCGCAGGCAGAGCATGGTCCGATGCTGGCTTGTGACTTTCTTGTTATGACGTACCGGATCGTGCCCTTACGGAGCGAGGGGTCTCGACCGGTTTGGTGGAGCTTCCCCGCCGTCCACATTTTGAGAACCCGCACTTCCGGTTGTACGTGGACGGGCTTGGCCGTCGGACCGGGTCACAGGTGGTGCGGAGTGGCCGGGAAAGGTCTCGGAAGCGGGCGCCATCGATGTCAGGACCGTGATGCTGTATTGCGCATGTGTTACGGAGTGTTACGTCGAAAAGAGGCGGGCCGCGATGCGTCGTGGTGGCGGCGCCGGCGGCCGGGAAGGGCGGGGCCCGGCCGGGACGGCGTCCGTGGCTCGGGCGCGTGGCCGGCCGGGTGGCGGGTCGGGTGGCGGGCGCGGTCAGTGCCCGGCGCGTACCCGCTGTTCGTCGCCGGTGTTCACGTCGCGCAGCATGCACGTCAGTCGGGCGCTGCACACCCGCTTGCCGTTCTCGTCGCTGATGGCGATCTCGTACGTGGCTGTCGAGCGGCCCCGGTGCAGGGGGGTGGCCACGCCGGTCACCAGGCCGGAGGCGGCGGCGCGGTGGTGGGTGCAGTTGAGGTCGACGCCGACGGCGATCTTGGAGCTGCCGCCGTGCAGCATGGCGCCGACCGAGCCGAGGGTCTCGGCGAGTACGGCGGAGGCGCCGCCGTGCAGGAGTCCGTACGGCTGGGTGTTGCCCTCGACCGGCATGGTGCCCACGACGCGGTCCGTGGAGGCCTCGATGATCTGGACGCCCATGCGGGTGCCGAGGTGTCCCGCGGAGAACATGGCGACCAGGTCCACGCCGAGTGCCGAGTACTCGTCGATGACCTTTTGTGGGAACTTCACGTGGTGCTGCTCGCCCATGGGGTCCGTTTCCTTACGTCGTCGGTCGTCGGGTCGTGGTCCGGGTGTCCGGAACGCGCGTCTAAGCGAACGCTCAGTCGGTGGTCGATTGTTCCAGACGGACGACGACGGACTTGCTGGCGGGCGTGTTGCTGGTGTCGGCGGTGGCGTCCAGCGGCACCAGGACGTTCGTCTCCGGGTAGTAGGCGGCCGCGCAGCCGCGGGCCGTCGGGTAGTGCACGACGCGGAAGCCGGCGGCGCGGCGCTCCACACCGTCCTTCCATTCGCTGACCAGATCGGTGTACGAGCCGTCGGCGAGGCCGAGTTCGCGGGCGTCGTCGGGGTTCACCAGGACCACTCGGCGGCCGTTCTTGATGCCGCGGTAGCGGTCGTCGAGGCCGTAGATGGTGGTGTTGTACTGGTCGTGCGAGCGCAGGGTCTGCAGGAGCAGGCGGCCGGCGGGGAGCTTCGGGTACTCGACGGGCGCGGCCGTGAAGTTGGCCTTGCCGGTGGCGGTCGGGAAGCGGCGCTCGTCGCGCGGGGCGTGCGGGAGGGCGAAGCCCGCCGGGTCGGCGACGCGGGTGTTGAAGTCGTCGAAGCCCGGGACGACGCGCGCGATGCGGTCGCGGACGGTCGCGTAGTCCTTCTCGAACTCCTCCCAGGGGGTGCGGGATTCGGCGCCGAGGACGCGGCGTGCGAGGCGGCACACGATGGCCGGTTCGGACAGCAGGTGGCCGCTCGCGGGTTCCAGGCGGCCTCGTGAGGCGTGCACCATGCCCATGGAGTCCTCGACGGTCACGAACTGTTCGCCGCCGCCCTGGAGGTCGCGCTCCGTGCGGCCGAGGGTGGGCAGGATCAGGGCACGCGCGCCCGTGACGGCGTGCGAGCGGTTGAGCTTCGTCGACACGTGCACGGTGAGGCGGGCGCGGCGCATGGCCGCCTCGGTGACCTCGGTGTCGGGGGAGGCCGACACGAAGTTGCCGCCCATCGCGAAGAAGACCTTGGCCTTGTCGTCCCGCATCGCGCGGATGGCCCGTACGACGTCGTAGCCGTGGCCGCGGGGCGGGGCGAAGCCGAACTCCTTCTCCAGGGCGTCGAGGAAGGCGGGCGCGGGGCGTTCGAAGATGCCCATGGTGCGGTCGCCCTGCACGTTCGAATGGCCGCGCACCGGGCACACGCCCGCGCCGGGGCGGCCGATGTTGCCGCGCAGCAGGAGGAAGTTGACGACTTCGCGGATCGTCGGCACGGAGTGCTTGTGCTGGGTGAGGCCCATCGCCCAGCAGACGATGGTGCGCTTCGAGGCGAGGACCATGCTGAGCGCTTCGTCGATCTGCGCGCGCGTGAGGCCTGTCGCGGTGAGTGTCTCGTCCCAGTCGGCGGCGCGGGCGGCCTCGGCGAACTCCTCGTAGCCGTGGGTGTGTTCGCCGACGAAGGCCTCGTCGACGGCGCCCTCGGTGTCGAGTATCAGTTTGTTCAGGAGGCGGAAGAGGGCCTGGTCGCCGCCGATGCGGATCTGCAGGAAGAGGTCGGTGAGCGCGGCGCCCTTGAACATGCCCTGGGGGGTCTGCGGGTTCTTGAAGCGCTCCATGCCCGCTTCGGGCAGCGGGTTCACCGTGATGATCTTCGCGCCGTTGGCCTTCGCCTTCTCCAGGGCGGAGAGCATGCGTGGGTGGTTGGTGCCCGGGTTCTGCCCGGCGACGATGATCAGGTCCGACCGGTAGAGGTCGTCGAGCAGGACGCTGCCCTTGCCGACGCCGATGGTCTCGTTCAGCGCGGAGCCGGACGACTCGTGGCACATGTTCGAGCAGTCCGGCAGGTTGTTGGTGCCGAACTCGCGGGCGAACAGCTGGTAGAGGAACGCCGCCTCGTTGCTGGTGCGGCCCGAGGTGTAGAACAGCGCCTCGTCGGGGGAGGCGAGGCCGGTGAGCTCCTCGGCGACGATGTCGAAGGCGCGTTCCCAGGACACCGCCTCGTAGCGGTCGGCGCCCTCCGCGAGGTACATGGGGTGGGTGAGGCGGCCTTGCTGGCCGAGCCAGTAGCCGCTGCGGGTCGCGAGGTCGGCGACCGGGTGCGCGGCGAAGAAGTCGGGGGTGACGCGGCGCAGGGTGGCCTCTTCGGCGACCGCCTTCGCGCCGTTCTCGCAGAACTCCGCGGTGTGCCGGTGCTCCGGCTCGGGCCAGGCGCAGCCGGGGCAGTCGAAGCCGTCCTTCTGATTGACCCGCAGCAGTGTCAGGGCCGTGCGTTTCACGCCCATCTGCTGCTGGGCGATGCGCAGGGTGTGCCCGATGGCCGGCAGCCCGGCCGCAGCATGCTTCGGTCCGGCGACCTGCGGCGCGTCCTGAACCGGATCATTCTGGGGCGGCTTGCCGGCCATCTCGGCCTCCTCTTCGAGCGCAGGTGTGAGGTACGTCTCCGATGGTCGCACGTGGTACTGACACGTATCGTGCCCAGGCCCCGGGGGCGGGTGCCGAGCGTGTGCCACGGACCGTGCTCCGGCGCCGGGAACGGGGTCGTGGGCGGGGCCGTGGGCGGCGGGGCGGGGCCGACTGTCAGTGGGGCGTGGCAGGATCGTGGTTGTGGCAGAGACAGCATCGAAGAAGACCGAGAAGACCTCCGGCGGGGGACGCCCGCGGCTGATGCTCATGGATGGGCACTCGCTGGCGTACCGAGCGTTCTTCGCGCTGCCCGTGGAGAATTTCACGACAGCGACGGGCCAGCCGACGAATGCGATCTACGGCTTCGCGTCGATGCTCGCCAACACGCTGCGCGACGAGGCGCCCACGCACTTCGCGGTGGCGTTCGACGTGTCCCGCAAGACGTGGCGCTCCGAGGAGTTCGCGGAGTACAAGGCGAACAGATCGAAGACGCCGGACGAGTTCAAGGGTCAGGTCGAGCTGATCGGTGAGCTTCTCGACGCGATGCACGCGGAGCGGTTCGCCGTGGAGGGCTTCGAGGCGGACGACATCATCGCCACGCTCGCCACGCAGGCCGAGGCCGAGGGCTTCGACGTGCTGATCGTCACGGGCGACCGCGACTCCTTCCAGCTGGTCTCCGAGCACACGACCGTGCTCTATCCGACCAAGGGCGTCTCCGAGCTGACCCGGTTCACTCCGGAGAAGGTCTTCGAGAAGTACGGGCTGACGCCTGCCCAGTACCCCGACTTCGCGGCCCTGCGCGGCGATCCGTCGGACAACCTGCCGGGCATTCCCGGTGTCGGTGAGAAGACCGCCGCGAAGTGGATCAACCAGTTCGGTTCGTTCGCGGAGCTGGTCGAGCGCGCCGAGGAGGTCAAGGGCAAGGCCGGGCAGAACTTCCGCGACCACCTGGAGGCGGTCAAGCTCAACCGCCGCCTGACCGCGATGGTGTGCGACGTCGAGCTGCCGAGGGCGGTCCCCGCCCTGGAGCGCGCCGCGTACGACCGCACGGCCGTCGCGATGGTCCTGGACACCCTGGAGATCCGTAACCCGTCGCTGCGCGAGCGGCTGCTGGCCGTGGATCCCGGGGCGCAGGAGGCCGAGGACGTGACTCCGGTCGCCGCGGGGGTGGCCGTGGACGGCACGGTCCTCGAAGCGGGCGAGCTGGGTCCCTGGCTGGCCGAGCACGGCACGGCGGTCCTCGGGGTCGCCACGGTCGACACCTGGGCGCTCGGTACGGGATCGGTCGCCGAGGTCGCGCTCGCCGCGGCCGGCGGAGCCGCCGCGTGGTTCGACCCGTCGCAGCTGGACGAGACCGACGAGAACGCGTTCGCGCGCTGGCTGGCCGACGCGGACAGCCCCAAGGTGCTGCACAACGCGAAGGCGGTGATGCGGGTCTTCGCCGAGCACGGGTGGAGCATCGCGGGCATCTCCATGGACACGGCTCTCGCCGCCTACCTGGTCAAGCCGGGGCGCCGTTCCTTCGACCTGGACGCGCTGTCCCTGGAGTACCTCGGCCGGGAGCTGGCGCCCGCCGCGACCGCCGACGGACAGCTCGCCTTCGGCGCGGACGAGGGGGCCGAGGCCGACGCGCTGATGGTGCAGGCCCGCGTCATCCTCGACCTGGGCGAGGCCTTCGGGGAGCGGCTGCGGGAGGTCGGCGCGGCCGACCTGCTCCAGGACATGGAGCTGCCCACCTCGACGCTGCTCGCCCGCCTGGAGCGGCACGGCATCGCGGCGGACAGGGCCCACCTGGAGGCCATGGAGCAGATGTTCGCGGGCGCCGTGCAGCAGGCGGTGAAGGAGGCGCACGCGGCGGTGGGACACGAGTTCAACCTCGGTTCGCCCAAGCAGCTGCAGGAAGTCCTCTTCGGTGAACTGGGCCTGCCGAAGACGAAGAAGACGAAGACCGGCTACACGACGGACGCCGACGCGTTGGCGTGGCTCGCCGCCCAGACCGACAACGAACTGCCGGTCATCATGCTCCGCCACCGCGAGCAGGCGAAGCTGCGGGTGACCGTCGAGGGCCTGATCAAGACGATCGCCGCGGACGGCCGTATCCACACGACCTTCCACCAGACGGTGGCCGCGACGGGCCGCCTCTCGTCGCAGGACCCGAACCTGCAGAACATTCCGGTGCGTACGGAGGAGGGCCGCGCGATCCGCCGCGGCTTCGTCGTCGGCGAGGGTTTCGAGTCCCTCATGACCGCCGACTACAGCCAGATCGAGCTGCGGGTGATGGCCCACCTGTCGCAGGACGAGGGCCTGCTGGCGGCCTTCACCTCCGGCGAGGACCTGCACACCACCGTCGCCTCACAGGTGTTCTCCGTGGAGCGCTCCGCCGTCGACGCGGAGATGCGCCGCAAGATCAAGGCCATGTCGTACGGGCTCGCCTACGGCCTGTCGGCGTTCGGCCTCTCCCAGCAGCTCAACATCGACGCGGGCGAGGCCCGTGTCCTGATGGACACCTACTTCGAGCGCTTCGGAGGCGTACGGGACTATCTGCGCCGGGCGGTCGACGAGGCGCGGGACACGGGCTACACGGCGACGCTCTTCGGGCGCCGCCGCTACCTCCCCGACCTCAACAGCGACAACCGCCAGCGGCGCGAGGCGGCCGAGCGCATGGCGCTGAACGCGCCGATCCAGGGCACGGCGGCGGACATCGTCAAGATCGCCATGCTGCACGTGGACCGGGCGCTGCGTGAGGCCGGCCTCACGTCCCGCATGCTCCTCCAGGTCCACGACGAAATCGTCCTGGAGATCGCCCCGGGCGAGCGCGCGAGGACAGAGGAACTGGTCCGCCGGGAGATGGCCGGCGCGGTGCAACTCAGGGCGCCGCTGGATGTGTCGGTGGGCTGGGGCGGGGACTGGGAGTCGGCAGCGCATTAGCTCCGCCGGGGTGCGGGGTCCTTTTCGGGTGCGGGTTGTGGGGGCTGGTCGCGCAGTTCCCCGCGCCCCTGAAAGCGGGGCTGCGCCCCAGCTTTCGCGTCTTCAGGGGCGCGGGGAACCGCGCGACCAGCCGTGGACGGCCCGCACTCGTCAACGGGCAACGGGCGCCATGCCCGGACGGCCACCGCGTACGCAATGAAGCCGACGGCCAGCCCCGCCCCCGCCCCGAAACACACCGTGGGAATCAGTTCCCAGGGCTCGGCCCGCGACCCCCAGTAGTCCCACCACCGGGTTGCCCGCTGCACAGCCGCCACCGCCGCGCACCCGCCGATCAGGGCCGCCGCGAGCCAGCGGTCGCGTACCGACAGCACGGGCACGCCCACGGGTACGGGTGCGCCCGTGGACTCCGCGTCGCGCTGCCTCCGCAGGGCCACCACCAGGAAGACGGCGATCCCCACGGCCGCGACCGCCGAACCGCCGTACTGCAGATACCAGTACAGGGGAGAACCCGCGATGTCCCGCCCCAGGGCGGGGAACACCCGCATGCCCCACCGGTCGAGGTGCGTGAACGCGTCCCACACGACATGGGTCAGCGCGCCGGACACCGCGGACACGTACCACCACAGGACGAGCGACGGCCGCGGCCGGGCGCGCGGCGCACCACAACGAACGAACGCCCCGATCCGCCCCTGCCGGCCCCGCGGCAGCAGCGCCACCAGCGGCTCGCGCAGTACCAGCCAGGCACCCACGAGCGCCCAGGCGACCAGGACGTCGAACGTGAACACTCCGGTGAAGGAGTGCGTGAAATCGCCGAACTGCATTGCCTCCGGCAGCACGCTCGCCACGTAGTAGGTCATGTCGGGTGCGAACGAACCGGCCACCAGGACGGCCGGAATCAGTCGGCCTCGGCCGGACCCGTCGGCGCGCACCGCAGGCAGGACGGCCGCGGCATGGCTGAGTGTGAACGGCACGGGGCTCCTCGCGAACGGCATCGACCGGCCCGAAAGATTCTGACGGTCCTCTTGGTCGACCTGTTGGGTGGGCCTGGCCATCCCTTGATCAGTGACGCCCAGTATGCGCGAACGGTTCCCGGTGGCCGGGCATGCCGGGGCGTTCCGGGGGCAGGACAAACGGGATATGGCCAACCGGTGAAGACCGGACCCGAACAGGTGTCTGCGCGGCAGAAGTTGTCGTAGGGTCGCCTGGGTCGCCGTACTGGGGAGCACGGCCGCACAGCACCGGACGGCAACAGCACCGGACAGCAGGAGAACGCGAACGCGCGGAAGTCGGGCGATCGTCCACGGGAGGGGTTCACGCAATGGCGGCGCAATTCGGCAGGCGAGTCGTCAAGGGGGCGGCAACCACCGCCGTGGCCGCCCTCGCGGTCGCGGCTCTCTCCGCATCCCAGGCCCCCGGCGTGACGGACACCCCTCAGGGCAGACAGAGCGCCGATTCCCAGCCCTCGCCCGACGCGAACGCCGACGGCAGCGCGACCGGCAACTCGCCCTACTACACGGACCTGCCGCCCCTCAACAGCCCGACGCCGTCACCCAGCGCGGGCGGCGGCACCCCCGGCGCGACGGGCGACGCCGCAGCGGGCATACCCGCGACCGTCCTGGACGCCTACAAGAAGGCCGAGACGTCGCTGGGCCAGTCCAAGCCCGGGTGCAAGCTCCCCTGGCAGCTTCTCGCGGCCATCGGCAAGGTCGAGTCGGGACAGGCCCGTGGCGGCAAGGTCGACGCCAACGGCACCGCGACCCCTGCGATCCTCGGCCCGGTCCTCGACGGCAACGGCTTCGCGCGGATCACCGACACCGACGGCGGCGCGTACGACGGGGACACCACCCACGACCGTGCCGTGGGCCCCATGCAGTTCATCCCCTCCACCTGGGCGTGGGCGGGCCGCGACGGCAACGACGACGGCAAGAAGGACCCCAACAACATCTACGACGCGGCCCTCGCGGCCGGCCACTACCTGTGCCGGTTCGACTGGGACCTGTCCGACCGCGCCGACCTCAGGCGCGCCATCCTCAGCTACAACAACTCGACGGAGTACCTGAACACCGTCCTGTCGTGGCTGGAGTACTACCGCAAGGGCACCCACGAGGTCCCGGACGGCACGGGCACGCTGCCTTCCAGCCGCAGCGACGGCGGCAACGGATCGAGCAGCAGTCCGACACCGACCTCTCCGCGTACGACGACACCCAGCGGCCGGCCCCAGGGCGGGGGCTCCACGAGCCCGAGCCCCACGCCGCCCAGCGACACGCCGACCCCGCCC
>NZ_LIPP01000091.1 GCF_001418335.1 Streptomyces aurantiacus
GAACTGCGCGCTCAACCACGGACGGCCCGCGGCCAACGCAAGAGCCAAACCCCCACCCCCTCCAGGGGCGCGGGGAACTGCGCGACCAGCCACGGACGGCCCGCGGCCAACACACAAGCCAAACCCCCACCCCCCAGGGGCGCGGGGAACTGCGCGACCAGCCACAAGCGACCCGCACCCGACAAACCGCAAAAAGCCCCGCAGGGAAGCGCTGGGGTCACGACGTGTGTGAGCCCGTCATGAGGCCCGCCAAATCCTCCGGTGCGAGGAACGACGGCGGGGGCGGCGGCCCCCAGTCGTACAGCGCCCGCATGCCCGACCACTCGCCCGGCGTCCACAGCGCGTCGTCGACGATGCAGTCGATGTCGGAGTAGTACTCGGAGAAATGCCCTGCCGGGTCCTTCAGGTACCAGAAGAAGTTGGAGCCGATCGCGTGCCGGCCGAGGCCCCAGACGTGCCGGCCGGGGTCCTGTTCGAGCATCGCGGTGGCGCCCCGGCCGACCTCGTCGACGTCGTCGACCTGCCACGAGGTGTGGTGCAGGAAGTCCACCGGCGCGCTCTGCACCAATACGTTGTGGTGGTCGGTCGAGCACCGCATGAACGCGGCGATTCCCTTCACGGTGTCACTCACCTTGAAGCCAACGGCCTCCGTGAAGAACCGCTCCGAGGCCGCCTGGTCGGTCGAGCCGAGGACCACGTGCCCGAGCTTGCGCGGTCGCACGCGGCCGGCACGCAGAACGGAGTCAGCACGCTCGTTCTCACGGACGACGACCCCGGGAGCGTTGTAGGGCGGGACGGGCGTCGGGTCCGCGTCGATCCGAGGGGCGATCTCGACGCGCACGCGAACCCGCGTGCCGGGGTCCACCGCTTCGACCGAGGTCTCGGTGCGCACGGTCTCGATGTCGAGACGGCCCATCGCGTGGGCGATCCGCTCGACGTCCTCCGGGTGGTCGACCCCCACCCCGAGGTCGATCAGTCGCCGGCGGGACGCGTAGGCGATCGTCAGTTGCTCACCGCCGTCGACGGTGGTGAAGCGAGCCGACTTCGACCCGCCTGCCGTGTCGGTCACTGTGTCAGCCACCGCCGTGAGGCCGAAGTCCGTGTAATAGGCGGCTGTTTGAAGAACGTCCGGGACACCCATCGTGATACTGGTCAGCCGGTGCAGCGGCATGAGAGATCCTTCCGTCACCCAGTGGATGTGGTCAGCGTGGCGTGGCTACGCAGACCTGGCGCAGGCCGCCGATGCCTTCGATCGTGGTCTCGACGACGTCGCCGTCCTGGAGGAAGCGCGGGGGCTTGCGGGCGGCACCGATGCCCGCCGGCGTGCCGGTGAAGATCACGTCGCCCGGCAGCAGCGGCAGCACCGCCGACAGCTGCTCGACGAGACCCGGCACGGAGAAGATCAGGCGGTCGGTCGAGCTCTTCTGTACTGTCTCGCCGTTGATCCTGCACTCGATCGCCAGGTTGTCGGGGTCCGCCAGCTCTTCGACGGTCACGAGCCACGGGCCCTGCGGGGCGAATCCCGGGAACGACTTGCCGAGCGAGAACTGCGGTGCCGGCCCGCTGAGCTGGAGGGTGCGTTCCGAGAAGTCCTGGCCGACCGTCAGACCGGCGACGTACGACCAGGCGTCCGCCGCGGCCACCGACTCCGCGCGACGCCCGATCACGACGACGAGTTCGGCCTCCCAGTCGACCGTCTCCGTGGGGAGGCGAAGGTCGCCGACAGGCCCGGCGAAGCCGCCGACCCACTTCGTGAAGGTGGGCGGCGAGTCGGGGTGGGCGAAGCCCGCCTCGTCCGCGTGGTCGCGGTAGTTCAGCCCGATCGCGAAGACCTGACGGGGGTCAGGCGACGGGGCGCCGAGCTCGTCGAGAGGGACCGGGACACCGTCCGCGTCGAAGTCGATCGTGGCGTCGCCGGCCCAGCGGGCGAACTCCTCCCAGACGTCGTAGACCTCGCGCGGACCCGGACCGTAACGCCCCCCGCTCACCTGGGACACGTCGACGGCTCGTGAGGAGTCCGGGGACACCAGAAGCATCCGGCCGGAGTGGGTTGCGATGCGCACGTGCTCGCCTTCCTGTCACGCGGTCGCCGCTGACCGACGACCAGCCCGTATGTCGAGACCCTCACGGAACCAGGGTACGTTCGATATGTCAATGAAATTTCGAAACTATGGCCGCGGCTTCCGTGGGCTTTTCGTCAATTTCGAAACTTAGGTAGGGTGCCGTCATGGCAGGTCGATCGCGCTCAGGGCCCACCCGTTCGGACGTCGTGCTGGCGCGGATCCGGGCCGACGTTCTCAATGGCCGGCTCGTTCCCGGGTCGCGGCTCGGCTTCGCCGACCTCGGCCTCCGGTACGAGGTCAGCACCGGCGTCCTGCGTGAGGTCCTCCCGCGCCTGGTCGAGCAGGGCCTCGCCACCTCGGAGGCCCAGCTCGGCTTCCGGGTCGTGGACGTGTCGGTCGACCGGCTGAGCCAGCTCACCGACGCGAGGGTGGCCATCGACACCCTGGTGACCCGGCAGGCCGTCATCGACGGCGACATCGCCTGGGAGGGCGACGTCATCGCCAAGCATCACGCGCTGACCCGGGTCGGCGAGGCGGCGGCGGACGACGACATCTCCGAGGAGTGGCTGCGGGCGCACGAGGCGTTCCACCGCGCCATCCTGGAGGGCTGCCACAACGGATACCTCGTGGAGACGGCCGAACGGCTCCGCTCGATCTCCGTGGTGTACCGGTGCTGGACCCGGCCCGCGTCCGAACGGGCGCACCGTGATCTCGACCACGAGCACCGCGAGATCATGGAGGCCACCGTCGCCCGGGACGGCGACACGGCGGTCCGCCTCACCGAGGCACACATCCGTCGCACCACCGAGCTCCTGATCTCCGGTCGCGAGGCGGCCGAGGCGTCCGCGCCCTGACCGACGACTCGGCTCAGTTCGCGCGAGACGGCTCGGCTCAGTTCGGGCGAGGACGTTGGCCGGCGGCGCGTGCGATCGCCAGGCTCGCCGTGCGAAGCGCGAGGCGTAGACCGGTCCGGGGCTCGCCCGTCGACGGCGAGACGAGCGATATCGCGCCCAGTGCGTGGCCCCGCGCGTCGAGAATCGGCGCCGCGACCGTCGTGATCTCCGCCGGGCCTCCGGCGACCGGGTTGGCGATCGTCAGCGCCACGACCCCCTCCGCGCGGGCCGCCGCGACGAGCTGCCTCACCCGCCGTCCGGCAGCGGCGTCCTGCACCGTCGCCGCGGGACCGTCCATGACGGCCGCCCGAACCGATTCCGGCGCATGAGCGAGCAGGGCGAGGCCGACCCCGGTGGCGTCCAGTGGCAATCGGCCGCCGACGCGGTACTTGACGGGCGTCGCGTCGAGCGCCGAAAGCCGCTCGACGAGGATGGCGTCCGTGTCCTCCCGTACCGCCAGGAGCACGTGCTGACGCGTGACCTGCTGAAGGTCCTGCATGTAGGGCAGGGCCGCCGCCCGCAGGCCGTGGCCGCGGGGAGCGAGAGACGCGACCTCAAGCAGCCCCAGGCCGATGACGAAGTCACCGGAGTCGCGTCGTTCGAGCGCGCCGACCGCCACGAGCTGCGTAGCGATGCGCAGCGTGCTGCTCTTGGGCAGGCCACTGCGGCGCGCCAGCGCCGTCAGGCTCAGCGCCCCGTCCGCGGCCTCGAACGCCCTGAGCAGGCGAAAGGCGCGCGTGAGCACCGCCTCCCCCGTCAGGGGCCGGCCCGAGCCGGGCGGAAACCGTGTGCCACTCATCGGCATGCACACTGCGTGTCGGCAGTCACACGGCGAACCATACGACCATGAAACGTCACCCGCTTCCGACGTCCTCGGAACCCGTCATCGTCATCGGCGGCGGCCCGGCCGGTCTGGCCTCCGCCGCGGAACTCGCCTTCCATGGCATCAGGTCCGTCCTCGTGGAACCGCGGACGACGGTGTCGAACGCGCGCCCGCGCGCCAAGACCACGAGTCCTCGCACCATGGAGCACTTCCGTCGCTGGGGTGTCGCCGCGGAGATCCGACGCCGGGCACCGCTGTCGCCGGCCTGGAACCGTCGAGTGGTCTTCTGTGACGGCCTCGACGGCACGGTGATCACCGAGTTCCACGAGGTGTTCGGGCTCAGCGACGGGCCGCACCACCTCTTCGCCGAGTCCGGGCAGCAGATCGGTCAGCCGCTGGTGGAGGACGTACTCCGTGCGCACGTCCGCTCGACAGGTCTTGTCGACCTGCGGCTCGGGCACCGTGTCACCGCACTGCGTGAGGACGCCGACTCGGTCACCGCGACCGTCGAAGGGCCCGACGGTACGTACGTCCTCACCGCTCTCTACGCGCTCGGGTGTGACGGCGGGTCGAGCCTGGCCCGTCGCACCGTCGGCGCGGTCCTCCACGGCACCTCCGCACCGGTGGCGAACCTGAACGCCGTCTTCCGGTCCGCGTCGCTGCGGCCTGCGATGGGCGACGCCCTGCACTACTGGGTGATCGGACCTCAGGTGCCGGGGGCGGTGGGTCCGCTCGACCATGACGGCCTGTGGTGGGCCATTCTGGCGGGGAGCGGGGACACCTGTGACGCCGAGGGCGCCGTCGACCTCATCGCCGCGCTCGTGGGGCGGCCCGCTGCCGAGCTCGACATCGAGATCCTGTCGACGGACCCGTGGACGCCCCGCATGCTCCTGTCGGACCGTTTCGGCTCCGACCGCGTCTTCCTGGTCGGCGAGAGCGCGCACCTCAACCCTCCGTTCGGTGGCCACGGCTTCAACACCTGCGTCGGTGACGCCGTCAACATCGGCTGGAAGCTCGCCGCCGTGCTGAACGGCTGGGGCGGACCGCGGCTGCTCAGGACGTACGAGATCGAGCGCCGCCGCGTCGCCGAGGAGACCATCGCGTCGGCGACGACGAACCTGCGAGCGACCGGCCACGGCCTGGCCCACACCGCCGAGGCGCTCCAGCGGACCAAGAACGAGGAGTTCCACTCGCTCGGACTCACCCTCGGATACACCTACGCCGGCTCTCCCGTCATCGACGACGGCGGCCCTGCCGGCGGCCGTACGGCCAGCCCTACCGCCCCGCCTCCGGTCGACGTCGAGACGTACGTGCCGTCGACCGCGGTGGGCGGTCGTCTGCCGCACGTCTGGACGCGACCCGGCCGAGCGCTGTACGACGACCTCGGCCCCGAGTTCACCCTCCTGCTGCCGAACGACGGCAGCGCCGCCGGGAACGCCGTGCGGGAGGCCGGACGGGTCGTCGCACGTGCCGAAGAGGGCAAGGTCCCGCTGACCGTCCTTCGGCGCACCGATCACGGTGTGGGGGCCCACGACTTCCTGCTCGTCCGGCCCGATCAGCACATCGCGTGGCGGGGCGCACGGCTCGACGACATCGACCTGTCGCTCGTCACCGGACACGGACGAACCGGATGACGCTAGCTCAGTGTCGTGATCCACTCAGTGACGATCCCGGCGTACAGCTCCGGGTCGAACTGGTGCATCATGTGCAGCGCCTTCGGGTGATCCTGGTAGTCGCACCGCTGGCCGGCGGACTCGATGAGCTGCTTGGCGCGCTTGGCCTGTGCGTCCGAGAGCGCACCGCCCAGGGTTCCGGTTTCGGGGTCCTCGATGCGCTGGTGATGAGTGATCAGCACAGGCGTCTTCGCCTGTGCCAGCATGACGTCGTGCGGGCAGTTCACGGCGACCGTGCCGTCGTGGAAAGCGCGCGCCCACTCGGGGTCGTACTCCTTCATGAACTGCGGCGGCGTGGTCGGGTCCTGGAACATGTTCGCGGTCACCGAGAACGGCGAGTCCGCGACCTCTCTCATGAAGCCGTCCCAGTCGCCTACGGACCACTGGTCGCCGAGATGCCTGTTCCACATCTCGAACATCGGACCGGCGGCCTGCCGGATGCCATGTCCGAACGCGGGAACCAGCTCGGAGGCGAACAGCGGGGCGTCCTCGCAGATCGTTCCCCGGATCTGCCCCGGCATGGAGTACGCCGACAACCAGGCCGCGAGCACACCGCCCGAAGAGCACCCGGAGACGACCACCGGCTCGGCGATGGCCAGTGCGATGAACCTGACGAGGTCGTTGCCGAAGTTGTCGAGGCTGTACCGCTTCGGCGTCCAGGAGCTGCGGCCCTGGCCTCTCAGGTCGACCGCGAACACGTGAAAGGTCTCGGCGAGCAGCCCGATGGCGTCCTCGTAGCTCCACCACGATCCCGTCTGCTCGGGGATGAGGAGCAGGGCCGGGCTCTCCGGGGACCCCGCCTCGACATAGTTCATCGTCACCTCGCCGAGGTCGATCTGCTTCTCGGGGAAGGCGTGGGGGACGAAGACGTTCCGTTCCGCGGGTGTTCCAGTCATGTCTCTCCTCCATGGGCAGGTGCGGGCGTCGGGACCGCCTCGACGCTCACAATGCCGCTCACACAATCAAGGTAATTTCGACATGTCAAGAATATTTCGAAGTTTTCGGTCGGCGTGAACGCCGACCCCGGCCTTCGACCACGACTGCAGACCGGTCACGCCCCGGCTGCGAGTACCAGCGAAACACCGGACACCGGCGCGCGCGGCACACGCGTGACGGCCACCGGGGTCACGGCCCGGGCGGCGAGCGGTAGCGAGACAGCCTCGCGGCCCGCGAAGACGAACAGCCGCAGCACCAGGAACCGTCCGACCCCCGCAAGCCCGGAGGCGCCGAGGTAGACGATCTGCTCGGTGAGCGCCCCGGGCGACGACTGCGCCAGGTGCAGGACGAACACGGCGAGGGACGTCACCGCGTAGGCGGCCGTGGCCGACCCTGCGGACTGCCAGTGCCGGCGCCATCCGGCCCGCTCGCCGGTCCCGAAGGTGAAGAGCGCGTGCAACTCCGTGCAGAGGACGGTCGACACGACGGTGATCACCGCGTTCGCCAGGGCCCAGGGCATCGCCCCGGCCAGCAGCGCCACAGCCCCGCTGGACAGGACCCCGACGCCCCCGCCGCAGACCACGAACCGGACGAAGGAGGCGAGCGGCCCGGGAGCGGCCTCGCCCACCGTCTCCGGCTGCGTTGCGAGCTGCGACTTCATGAGGGTGTCCTTCCGGGGAGGGGCTGCGCACCCCTGCGATCAACTGAGGTCTTCTGACGTCAACTGGGGTCGACTTCAACTGGGTTCAACAATGTCGTCGGACGTCCGCGCCCACGAGAGAGGCCACACCCGGATCCATGGTGGTGCCAGCCCTACCACCGGCCTGCGCCACGCCCCCGGACAGACCTCACACGAGGTGGGACAGGGGGACGGTGACGCGCTGGACGATGTCGGCCGGCCAGGGCAACGAGGGGGAGACCGCCCGCTGGTGGGCGAGCCCGTGCAGCCCCAGCCACAGCGCGACCGCGTCGGCGGCCGGGTCCGTACTGGTGCAGCGCCCCGCGGCGAGACAGCCCGCGAGGCAGTCGGTGAGTATCCGCATCGCGTCCGCGCCGAGGCTCCCCGGAGCGCCGAGCGTCTCCGGATCACAGGTGGTGGGGAGCGGGTTCCGTGTGCCGCCGAACATGACGCGGTATCGCTCGGGGTGGTCGCGGGCGAAGTCCAGGTAGGCCCGGCACACGGCGTCCAGGCGCTCCTGGGGCTCGTCGCCCGCCTCGCCGAGGGCGGACCGGAGCCAGGCCGCCAGTTCGGCGAAGGCCTGCCGCATCACGTGGAGCACGAGGGCGGGCCGGTCGGGGAAGTGCGGGTAGATCGAGGGCGCGGCGATCCCGGCCTTGCGGGCGACGGCCCGCAGCGTCAGGGCACGTTCGCCGCCGCCGTCCGCGTCGAGCAGTTCGGCCGCGGCGGCCAGGATCTCGCCGCGGAGCCGGTCCCCCTCGCCGCGAGGGTTCCTCGGCCGAACCCGGCTCTTGCTGTTGCCGCTCACGTTGTTTCCGATCCGCTCAGCCCGCCCATTTGGCTAACAAGCGTAAGGCTACAGTCGTTAATTAATCGAACACAAGAGGAACGCGTATAAGTTTTGCGCTGTAAGGTAACGGCATGGCAGACGACACATCAGCGACACCCGTCCGCGTACGCAACCGCCGCGGGGAGGGGGACCGGCTGCGCGACGAGATCGTGACGGCGGCGGTCGGCCTGCTCGACGAGACCGGTGACGAGAGCGCCATCACCCTGCGTTCCGTCGCTCGTCGTGTCGGGATCGCCGCCCCCTCGATCTACCGGCACTTCCCCGACCAGCCGGCCATCATGCTGGCCGTGGTCCGCAGCGCCTTCACCGAGCTGGACGAGCAGTTGGACCTCGCCGTGGACGCCGCGGGCGACGCGCCCCGCGAGCGGCTCACGGCCCTGTGCCGGGCCTACCTGGAGTTCGGCCAGGCCCACCCCGGACGCTATCGCACGATGTTCGGAGGGCTCTGGGTGCCCGATCTGAACGCGAGTTCCGTGACGAAGGAGGACATGGTCACGCTCGGCCAGGAGACCTTGCAGCGGCTCTCCGGAGCCCTGGAGGCCTGTGTCACCGCCGGCTGTGCGACCAGCACCGACGTGGCCGCCGACACGGTCGCGCTCTGGCTCGGCCTGCACGGACTCGCCCACCAGCGGGCGGTCTCCCCCTCGTTCCCCTGGCCGCCGGACATCGCCGACCGGGTCATCACCACGCTCGCGCACTTCACGGACGAGCAGGCACCCGTCCGGAGTCAATGACGGGCAGGGACCGGTCCGGGGGCCTCAGCGTGCGACGCGGGACGGGTTCCGTCGTCCGGCGTCGCGCGCGATCGCCTTCGCGATCTTCTCGGCGTCGATGGCCAGTTCGCGGAACATGCCGCTGATCGGATTGGTGAAACCGGTGAAGTAGAGGCCGGGCGCGTTCTTCGGGGCGCGGGCACCCCGGACGACCGGGCGACCGCTTGTGTCGAGCACACCGAGGTGGCCGACGAGGCCCTCCAGGGCGCGCCGGTAGCCGGTCGCGGCGATCACGGCGTCCGGGCCGACGCGGTCGCCGTTCGCGAGGACGACCTTGCCGTCCTCGAACCCGTCGACCGCGGCCACGACCTCGACACGGCCCTTGCGGACGGCGTCGATGAGGCCGACGTCCTGCACGGGGATGGACCCCTCCTTCACCCGCGAGTACAGCCCGGTGTCGGGCCGCGGCAGCCCCTTCTCGGCGAGGTCGGGAATGCTGAGCCTGGCCATCGGCCCCGCCAGCCGGTCCACCAGCGCGACCGGCAGCCGTCTGCAGAGGACCCCGGTGTACTGGGCCGCCCAGCCGGCCGTCGACCGGCGCACGATGTGCGGCACGGTCCGCACGGCGAGGCGTACGCGCGAGGCGCCGCCCTCGACGAGGTCCACGGCGATCTCGGCGCCGGTGTTGCCCACGCCGACCACGAGGACGTCAAGTCCGGCGTAGGGGGCGGGGTTGCGGTACTCGCCGGCGTGCAGGAACGCGCCCGTGTACGCGTCGCGGCCCGGCCACTCGGGCACGTACGGCGTGTGGTTGCAGCCGGTGGCGACGACCACCGCGCTGCCGGTCAGCTCGCGCCCGCCGGTGGCGTGCAGCAGCCAGCCGGTGCCGTCGGCGGCGGGCTCCACGCGGGAGACCTCGACGCCCGTGACGATCTCCAGTTCGTGATGCTCGGCGTACTTCTCCAGATAGCGAACCACGTTGTCGCGCGACGCCCACCGCCCGAACGAACGGGGCATCGCCAGGCCCGGCAGCGCGGAGAGCCCGCGGGTGGTGTGCAGCCGCAGCCGGTCGTAGTGCCGCCGCCAGGACGCCCCGACACGGTCGGACTTCTCCAGCACGACAGCCCGTATGCCCCGGGCGCGCAGCGCGTACGCCGTCGCGAGACCACCGGGTCCGCCCCCGATGACGTACACGGGTCGATCCTGCGGGCTGTCCTGCGGTCTGTTCTGCTGCGACGCAGGCGCCGGGGATGTCGGGGATGTCGCGTCGGGAGAGTCGGCCATGTGCCGAGCGTATGCACGCCGTCACTTGATGGGTCTCGGTCAAGCCCGGAATCAGTTGCGAATTGATCACGGCTGTAGGAGGGGTGTGTGGGGCCCGTGTCGTAGACCACACACGCGCGTGCGGTGTGGGATGAGCTCACGCCGGGACGGATGACGTAGGCCGCTCGGACGGGGTGGGCGGAGAACGTGCCTGCGCGCGTCTTGCGCCCGGTCCCCGCTTCCGCTGAACTGACGTACCGTCAGATTCGCGGTCACGGGAGGGGCTTGAGGCCATGGACACCATCTGGCTCACCGGTGCGGAATGGGTCGCCGTGCTCCGTGTCGGGCTCGGGCTGTGGTGGCTGGAGAGTTGGCGGCACAAGGACAAGAAGGGCTGGTTCCAGCGGGGTACCGGGATCGCGTGGGCGGCGGACGTCGCGGCCAAGCACCGGTGGAGCGCGGTGCGCGGCGGCTTCGACGCGGTGGTCGCGTCACGGCCGCGCACGATGGCGTACGTCGTCGTGTACGCGGAACTCGCCCTCGGACTCGGCCTCGTAGCCGGCTTCCTGACCCCGATCGCCCTCGTCGGCGGACTGCTGCTCAATCTCCTCTACCTCGTGCTGATGATCCACGACTGGGCCGAGCAGGGGCAGAACACGATGATGGCGCTGATCTCCCTGGTGGCCCTCTTCGGCATGTCCTGGCAGACGTGGTCCCTGGACAGCGCGCTGGGACTCTTCTGATGGCGGCCCATTTCGACGTGGCGGCGCGCTTCGACGTGCCGGAGATCGACGCCTTCACCCGCCCCTACTGGGACGCGGCCGCCACCGGGCACCTGCTGCTGCGCCGGTGCGGCGCGTGCGGGCGTGCCCACCACTACCCCCGCGAGTTCTGCCCGCACTGCTGGAGCGAGGCCGTGACCTGGGAACGGGCGAGTGGCCGCGCCACGCTCTACACCTGGTCCGTCGTCCACCGCAACGACCTGCCGCCCTTCGGGGCCCGCACGCCGTACGTCGCCGCCGTCGTCGACCTCGAAGAGGGCCCGCGGATGATGACCGAGGTGGTGGACTGCGCGGAGGGGGCGCTGCGGGTGGGGATGGCGCTGGAGGTGGCCTTTCGCACGGAGAGCGTGCGGGATGCCCAGGGCGCGCGGGGCTCGGCGTCGGCGGAGGGCGCCGTCGTGATTCCGGTGTTCCGGTCGTCGGCTGCCGCCCCCTGGGGCAATGGCCAGGGCAACGTCCAGGGCAACCCTTAGGGCGCCTTCTGGAGTCCCGGGCCGCCGTTGTTGAATGGGTCAATGACCGACTTGTACGAGTCCTCCGCCTCGCTCCCCCTCCCCGAGATCCACGGCTACGGATTGTGGCTCCGCCCCTGGGACGCGGACGCCGAGAACGACGTCCAGGCCTGGCTGCGGGGCTACACCGACCCCGAGTTCCAGCGGTGGAACACGCCGCTCAGACCGATAGAGGACCGGGCCGCCGCGCAGGAATCGCTGCGTGCGCGGGCCAAGGCGGCCCAGGAAGGGGTGGGCGCCTCCTTCTGCGTGACGGACGCGACGACCGGCGTACCGCTCGGGCACATCGGGGTCAACGACATCGACCACGTCATACGGGTCGCCCGGGTCGGCTACTGGGTGCTCCCCGACGCACGCGGCCGTCAGGTGGCCACGCGCGCGCTCGCCCTGGCCTCCCGCTGGGCCTTCGAAGAACTCGGCGTACACCGGCTGGAGTTGGGCCACGCGCTCGGGCACGAGGCGTCGTGCCGGATCGCCGAGCGGTGCGGATACCCGTACGAGGGGACCCTGCGCGGGGCGATGTTCGAGTCGGGGCGCCTGGACACCTTCCGGGACGTCCACCTGCACGCACGACTGACCACGGACCCCGAACCCGTACTCGTACTGCCGTGACGCCCTGCCCTGCCGTGACGCCCCGACGCGGCGGAGATCCGTCAGAAGCCCTCTACGGCCACAGCAGTTCCCTGCGCCACGTCGGGTGGTTCGCGCGGCGGTAGGTGAGCCGTACGTGCCGTCGGCGCGCGTCGCCCTGGAAGAACTCCACCTCGTCCGGGTCCAGGACATACACCGTCCACGACGGCGTGGGGGCGTCCGGTTCGCGCCGGGCGCGGTCCCACGCGGCGTCCGAGGCCCGCTCCAACTCCTCGTACGAGTCCAGCACTTCGCTCTGCCTGCCCACCAGCGCGGAGGCGAGCGCGCCGGTCGAGCGGGCCCGCAGGTCGGCCCGCGCGACCTCGGGCGGGGCGACCGTCACCGGGCCGCGCACCCGGATCTGCCGGCCCTGCGCGGGCCAGTAGAAGCCGAGCGCCGCGTACGGGCGGGACGCCAGGTGCCGTCCCTTGCGGCTGCCCGCGTGCGAGGCGAAGTGCCAGCCCTCCTCGTCGGCGCCGTGCAGCATCACGGTCCGCACGTCGGGTAGCCCGTCGGCGTCCGCCGTGGCCAGTGACATCGTGTGCGGCTCGGTCTGCCCGGCCGCCACGGCCCCGGCGAACCACCGCTCGAACAGCGGCAGCGGCTCCGCGGGGGCAACGGCCGGGTCGAAGTCCGGCAGCTCGGTGTCCCAGACCCGCTGGGACCTCAGCAGCCGTACGAACTCTGTGCGCGGCTCGGCGGACTCGGACGGCGGGGACGGCTCGGAGGACGGGGTGGATGGTGGAGTGGACGGCGGGGTGGGGGTGTCGGCGCTCATGTCCCGATTGTCACGCGTCGCCGAGGCCGGGGTGGTCCCTGAGCTGTCTGCGGGAGGAGACGCCGAGCTTGCGGAAGATGTTGCGCAGGTGGGCGTCGATGGTGCGCGGGCTGAGGAACAGCCGGGCGGCGACCTCCTCGGACGTCGCGCCGGTGGCGACCAGCCGCGCGATGTACACCTCCTGCGCGGTGAGCCGGTCGTAGCTGGGCCCGGACCGGCCGTGGGCCTTCTCGCCGGTGGCGCGCAGTTCCTCCGCGGTCCGCCGGGCGAACGCCTCGATGCCGCTGGGCGGCGCGCAGCATGAACTTCGGGCCGTCGCCGTCGTTGTGCCGTACGAAGGCGATCTGCCCTCGCAGGGGCCGACGTCATGGCGCCCACGTCAGGCGACCTCCCGCACACCACCGAGCGCCATCGCACACCGCCGCATGCCGTCGCGCCCTGCCGTGCGCTGCCGTGGCACCCCTAGGCGCAATACCGGTGACTTTGGTCATCGGCTACCTCGTCACGCTGTTCTGAGCGGTGTGATTTCCGCCCACATCCGAGCACGCCCACCAGGTCTCACTCGGCCCGGCCGCAGTGACACCGGCGGCGTAGCGGCGGTCTGGACGGTGCGATCCGCATGAGACCGTCGCGGTCACCGGGGCGAGCACGCCTACGGCGTCGATCACTCCGGGGCTGAAGGCGATGAGCCCGGCGCCCGGCCCGGCGAGGTACCCGCGACCAGCGGGAGGGACGCGGCACCGTCGGCCGACCAAGCGGTGCCGTTCAGTTGCGGAGTTGGGTGGCGATCGCCTCGCGGTCGATGAGGGACCAGACGTGCGCGATCCGCCCGGCCTGGAACCGGTACAAGGCGTGCTCGCAGAAGGAGATGGGCCTCCCCGTCGGTTCATGCCCGAAGAACGTGCTGGTGGGGGTGCAGTTGAACCGGAGTCGGCATGCCACGGTGTCGTCGGCGACGACCAACAGGTGCGCATCGAAGTGGAGGTCCGGCACGGCGCGGCTGTCCGCCGCGATCATGTCGGCGTAGTGCTGGCGGGTGAAGGCCTCGTCGTTGTAGGTGAGTTCGTCGTGGACGTAGTCGTCCAGGTCGCCGAATCGCCGGTCGTTCAGCGCGTCGAGGTAGGCCAGGTACGTGGTCTCCAAGGCGTCGGGCATGGTTCTCCTCATTCGGGAGTGAGCGATCGGTGTAGTCGGGCCGTGGGGGTGCGGTGTGTTCCGCGACGTCATGTGGCTTGCTGATGGCGCTCGCGGTAGGCGCGGGTCTTGTGACGATTGCCGCAGACGGCCATGTCGCACCAGCGCCCTCGACCGCTGCGTGACGTGTCGTGGAAAGCCCATCGGCAGTCCGGCGCCGCGCAGAGCTTGATGCGTCTCCAGTCTTCCCGGCACACGGCCACGGTCACGGTCTCGACGATGACGTCGAGCCATGTTCTTCCCGTCCGGGCGGCGATGCGCAGCTCGCCCGGCCGGTCGGGCGCGAGTTGCAGTGGGTAGTCCGCGAAAGCCGTGGCGGTTTCGACATCGCCCGCGAGTGACTGCCGCAGGGTCGTGCGGAAGGCGATGGCGTCGACCAGATCCGTCTGCTCCATCTCGACGCCGGCATCGGCCAGGCCGTGGTCTGCCAGCCAGTCCGCCAGTGCTCGCGCCGACGCCAACCGCTCGCCGCCGATGTGGATCTGGCCATGCCGCGTGAACGAACGCTCGTCGACGGTGTTGAGGAACTCCTCGATCAGGGTGAGTGTAGCCACGACACCACTATACGGGTTTACCAGTGTCGCGAACGGTCAACACCACTGTTAGCTTTCAATGGTGTCGAAAGAAGGGAGAAGCTCATGCCTGATCCTCGACAGCTACTCGATGTGTCCGACAGTGAACTCGCCGACCTCCGTGCACGGCTGCGCGGGACACGGTGGGCGAAGCCGTGGCCGGTCGATGCCTGGAAAGCCGGTACCGACGGCGACGAGCTGCGCCGCCTGGTCGACCACTGGGCATCGGCGTATGACTGGCGCGAGCACGAAGCCGCCATCAACGCCCTACCGTCCCGGTTCGCCGAGGTCGGCGACACGTCCGTTCACTACCTGCGCTTCGACGCCGAGCGCGACGGGGCGCTACCGCTCCTGCTCGCCAACGGCTGGCCCAGCTCGTTTCTCGAACTGACCGGTCTGGCCAACTGGTTGTCCGCGCCCTCGCGCTACGGGGGTAGCCCGGAGAACTCGTTCACCGTCATCATCCCGGCCCTGCCGGGGTTCGGGCTGTCCCCGCAGCGGCCTACTCTCGACCGGAGCCCGCTGACCCACGACATCTGGCATCGGCTCATGCACGACGTGCTCGGCTTCGAGCGTTACGGCGTACATGGCTCCGACCTGGGTGCAGGCGAGTGCAGTCTGCTCGCGCAGGCCAACCCGGAGGCCGTGGTCGGCGTCCACCTACTGGCCTCCGCCGACCCGCCCGGCTTCGACCCGACCGGTCTGACCGACGGAGAACGCGCATACCTCGAAGCGGAGAAGGCATGGTTCGACGCCGAGCGAGGGTACTCCCACCAGCAGCAGACCCGCCCGCTCACTCTCGCCCAGGGCCTGTCCGACTCACCCTCGGGCCTGCTCGCCTGGATCCTTGAGAAGTACCGGGCGTGGAGCGATTGCGGCGGCGACCTGTCCACCCGGTTCGACGATGACTTCCTGCTGACCCAGGCGTCGCTGTACTGGTTTACCGACACGATCTCGACGTCGTTTCGTCCCTACTTCGAGCGCCACCACGGGATCACTCCACGCGTCGAGCACGTCGACGTGCCGACCGCTCTCGCGGTCTTCCCCTACGACCTCGGGGGCCAACCGCCGCGCAGTTGGGTCGAGCGGACCTACAACCTCACCCGCTACACCATCATGCCCCGCGGGGGACATTTCGCCGCCTATGAGGAACCGGGCTTGCTCTCCGACGACATCAGCGCCTTCTTCAACAAGCTGGCCTGACGCCTCCCACCCGCGGATTTGATCGCACGGGGGTTGGACCGTAGCCGTCGGGGCGGCAGGAGTCGCCCGCGGATTTCGCGCAGAGCCCGGGCCATGGCCCGGGTGAGTCGGCAGGGGGGAAAGTGCCGCCTGGCCGGTGACGTGGCGGCGGACGACGCGCAGGGTGCGGCTGAAGGAGATCCGGTCCGGATCACGTCCGGCCTGGCTGGCTGCTTCGTGCATCAGGTCGCGCAGCGCGTGGTGGACCAGTAGGAACGCGTAGATCTCCTGCTCGACGCCGGCCGGGTGTCGGGAGCGCAGCACGAGCCGGGGTCCGCCCTGGTGGGTCTTGATCTCGTCGAGTGTGGTCTCGATCTCCCACCGCTGGGCATACAGCGCGGCCAGGTCGGCCGCCGGGGCGGCCTGCGGGTCCAGGATCGTGGTGATCAGCCGGTAGACCATACCGTCCGTACCTGTGCCCAGGGTGTATTCGATGACCCGGACGGTGACCGGGTCGGCCCGGCGGTTCTTGTCCCGCGCGGCGACGATCTCGGACAGGTCCGAGAACCGCTCACCTGTTGGCGACTTCACCTGTCCGGGCCTTGGCACCCCACACCCAACGACCCAGACAGCTCAAAGTCACCGGTATTGCCCCTGGGCGAGCTTCACCGACGCGAGGGCGTACGCGTCGGTAAAAGGCTGGCGGCTCGGCCGAGGGAAGCAGGGAAGCAGGGAAGCTCGACAGGCCGCCGAAGGAGGCGTTCGGCAGGTCCCGAGTCGCACGGCACGCAGCAAGCTCCACGCCGTTGCCTTACACCGCGAAGTTTATCGGCGTACCCACTTGCCGATGTTGAGTTAACGCATATAGCCTTACGTCTGTAAGCACACGGACGAAACCCCCAGAGGTAAGCCATGACAAGCACCGTCGCCACCACCTCCGTCACCGAGATCGTCCTGCCCGGCAAGGTCGAGCCGGACGGCCTGGAGCTCCGGACCCGCGAGCTGCCGGCCCCGGTCAAGGACCAGGTCGTCCTGCGGATGGACGCGACCGGCGTGTCGTTCGCCGAGCAGCAGATGCGGCGCGGCAAGTACTTCGACCAGCCGCCGTTCCCCTTCGTGCCCGGCTACGACGTGGTCGGCACCGTGACGGCGGTCGGCCCGGAGGTGGACGCCGCGCTCGTCGGACGCCGGTTCGCCGCGGTCACCAAGACCGGCGCGTGGGCCAGCCACCTCCTGGTCGACGCCGTGGACCTGATGCCCGTACCGGACGAGGTGGACTCGGCCGCCGCGGAGACCGTGATCGTCAACGGCATCACCGCCTGGCAGATGCTGCACCGCCTCGCCAAGGTCCGCACCGGCGGGACGATCGTGGTGCTGGGCGCCAACGGCGGGGTCGGCTCCACGCTCGTGCAACTGGCCCGCCACGCCGGGATCACCGTGATCGGTACGGCGTCGGAGCGCCACCACACGACCGTGCGCGAACTGGGCGCGACCCCGGTCGACTACCGCGACCCGGCCATGTACGCCCGGATCCGGGAGCTCGCCCCGGACGGCGTGGACGCGGTGTTCGACCACGTCGGCGGCGCCGGGGTGGAGCAGTCGTGGCAGCAGCTGCGCAAGGGCGGAACGCTGGTCTCGTACGGCACGGCGGCCACCAAGGACGAGGAGGGCAACTCGCAGCTGCCGGTGATGAAGCTGTTCGCGCGGCTCGCCGCGTGGAACTCCCTGCCCAACGGCAAGGGCGCCCACTTCTACAACTTCTGGGCCGGCAAGCGCCGCTGCCGCGCGTCCTGGCAGCAGCGGATGACCGAGGACCTCAGCCAGGTGCTGCGTCTGGTGGCCGACGGGGTCGTCACCCCGCAGATCGCCGCGAAGATCCCGCTGTCGGCCGCGGCCTCGGCGCTGACGCTCGCCGAGTCCCGCACTGTCGCCGGCAAGGTCGTCATCGTTCCCGAGGGGTGAACGGTCCGCGGTCTTGGGGCGCGGCCTTGGGGCGCGGTGTCCGTACGTGGTCTTCGGGTGCGGTCTCCGTACGCGGTCTCCGTACGGCCGGCCATCCCGCACCCTGGGCGCCCGCGCGGGCCGTAACCCGGGCAGCCGCTCAGCCCGTGTCCCGGGCACCCGTGTTGTCCAGAGCTCCCCCGCACCGCACGCTCACGCACCGTCCGATGCTCCACCCCCACCACTCCGGAGGTATCCGCGATGTCCATCACCACCACCGCCCCGCCGGTCGCCACCGTCACTCCGGCGGTCACCGTCGGCGGTCCGGCCACCGCCAACGGTCCGGCCGCGGCACGCCTCCCGGGTGACGTCGACAACCGTGCGACCTACCTCAGCTTCGGTCTCGCCTACCTGCTCGGCCACGGCTCCGCCGCGGTGTCCAAGGGCGACACGCCCCTGCTCGGCCTGCCCGGCTGGCTGCCCATGGCCCTCCTCGGTGCCGGGCTGGCCGTCGGCACCGTCCAGGCCACCGCCGCCGCCATGCGTGCCCAGCGCGCCACCACCGACCCCGACGACGTCCTCTCCGGCCAACTCCTCGGCGCCGCCTGGATCACCGCCTTCGCCGCCCTGTTCCTCGCCATCACGGGTCTGGCGTCCGCCCTCGACATGCCCGATGTGCAGACCCTGCTCTGGCCCACCGGCTCCGGCTTCGTCGTCGGCCTGCTGTACGTCGCCGAAGGCGCCCAGCGCCGCAACCTGCTCCACTACACCCTCGGCACCTGGCTCGCCCTGACCTCCACCGCGGCGCTCCTCCTCGGCACTCCCGGCTTCTACTGGGTCCTCACCCTCGCCGGCGGCGGCGCCTACGCGATCGCGGCGGTACTCGAACACCGCCGCCTCGGCTCCCGCGCGGGACAGGCCCGTAGCCCTCGGACCCCCGAGCAGGGCCTGCGCTGACACGCGGCACCGCGGCACCGGGCTACGCAGTTTTCGCCGACGCGACGGTGGGGTGCCCGCCGACACGATGCACATCACACCAGCAGCACCGGACCACCGGACCACCGAGAAAGAGAACGACGCGATGAAATCACCGCACAGGCTCATGCAGGGCGTGGCTGTCGCCGCGGTTGCCGTGGCGACGACGCTGTCCGTGCCGTCCGTGGCATCGGCGCACCAGGCGCGGCCCGGTGCCGGGGCCCACCAGGAGTGCAAGGGCGTGACCGTCGACCAGAGCGCACCGGTCATCAGCCGCGCCAGTGTTCTCATCAAGGCGCCGGTGAGGACGGTCTGGAAACTGCACACCGACATCGACGCGTGGGACACCTGGATACCGGAGATCACCCCGGCGCAGAAGAAGACGCCGGGGCCGCTGCGGCCGGGCTCGGTCTTCGAGTGGTCCCCGCAGAACATGAAGGTCACGTCGACCGTCACGACGGTCAGGCAGGGGCGCTGCACCGCGTGGGCCGCGCCCGTCAACGGCATCGCCGGCGTGCACCTGTTCACCTTCAAGCAGGTCAGGGGTGGTGTGCTCGCCACCACGGAGGAATCGTGGGCGGGCGCTCCCGCCGAAGCCGACATCCCCGGCAACCAGGCCGCCCTCGACACCGGCCTCAAGGACTGGGTGAACCGGCTCAAGACCACGGCCGAGACGAAGACCGGCTGCGCCGGCCATCAGGACAAGTAACGCGAAGCCGGCCCGAAGTCCGCCGGGAGTCGGCCCGAAGTCGGGCCGAAGTCGGCCGGAAGTCGGCCGGAAGTCGGGCCGGCGAGGGAGCCAATCCTGTGGTCGCCACAAGTTATTTGCATGCAGACCAGTTCCTGACACAGCGTCAGTTCAGTAATCTGACACAGCGTCAGCTATTGGCAGCCACACAGGAGCGGGCGGACCGATGCTTGGATCAACCCACGGCACCCTCACCACCGACTCCCGCCGGGCCCGGGTCATCGCCTGCGGCGAGCAACCGGCCCCTGCCGTGCACGGCAGGCCCGCCGCCACCGACGACCTCGACGTCAGCGGCCGGCCCCTGTACGCCGGCGTACCCGATCTGGACCGCTTCTTCCGCCCCGAGTCGGTGGCCGTCGTCGGCGCCTCGGACGCCGAGGGGCGCCCGAACACCGGTATCACCCGACAACTGCTCGCCTGGGCCGAACGGGTCGGGGCCCGGCTGCACCCGGTGCACCCCACCCGGGAGTCCGTGTTCGGCATACCCTGCGTCCCCTCGGTCGCGGACCTGCCCGAACAGGTCGACCTGGCCGTGCTGCTGGTCTCCGACCCGCTCCCGGTGGTCGAGCAACTCGCCGGGACCAAGGTGCGGTTCGCGGTCGCCTTCGCCTCCGGGTTCGCCGAGACCGGAGCGGAGGGCGCCGCCGCGCAGACCCGGCTCGCCGCCGCCGTACAGCGCTCCGGGCTGCGGCTGCTCGGCCCGAACACCAACCTCAACGCCTTCGAGAAGTTCCGCGACGACCTGGACGGGCCGGCGATCGCGCTGATCACCCAGTCAGGACACCAGGGCCGGCCGGTCTTCACCCTCCAGGAACTGGGCATCCGCCTCTCCCACTGGGCACCCACCGGCAACGAGGCCGACCTGGAGAGCGCCGACTTCATCTCGTACTTCGCCGAGCAGCCCGAGGTCGGCGTCATCGCCTGCTACGTCGAAGGGCTGAAGGACGGCCGTTCCTTCCTCCTGGCCGCCGACCGGGCCGCGCGGCGCGGAGTACCCGTCGTCGCGGTCAAGGTCGGCCGCACCGAGACGGGCTCCCGTACGGCCGCTTCCCACACCGGCAAACTGACCGGCGCCGACGCGGTGGTGGACGCCGCGATGCGCCAGTACGGAGTCGTACGCGTCGACGGCCTCGACGAACTGCAGGACACGGCCGCCCTGTTGGCGCGCGCCCGGCCGCCGTCCGCCGACGGGGTGGCCGTCTACTCGATCTCCGGCGGTACCGGTGCGCACTTCTCGGACCTGGCGACCGAGGCGGGTCTGCGCCTGCCGACCCTCTCCGACGCCAAGCAGGCGGAGCTGCACCAGTGGATACCCGAGTACCTGGACGTCACCAACCCGATCGACAACGGCGGTCATCCGGTCGGCGACTGGCGCGGCCGCAAGATCATCGACGCCATCCTCGCAGATCCGGCGATCGGGGTGCTGATCTGTCCGATCACGGGCCCTTTCCCGCCCATGAGCGACAAGCTCGCGCGGGACCTGGTGGACGCGGCGGAGGAGACGGACAAACTGGTGTGCGTGGTGTGGGGTTCGCCGGTCGGCACGGAAGCCGCGTACCGCGAGACGCTTCTCGGCTCGTCCCGGGTCGCGACGTTCCGCACCTTCGCGAACTGCATCACGGCGGTACGCGCCCACCTGGACCACGCCCGGTTCGCCGCGTCCTACCGCTCGCCTTTCGACGAGGCGCCACGCAGCCCGTCGCCCTCCTGTCGCAAGGCCCGGGCGCTGATGCGGCCGGGCAGCAGGCTCAGCGAGCACGCGGCGAAGCAGTTGCTGCGCGCGTACGGGATTCGCGTGCCGCGCGAGCAGTTGGTGACCAGCGCGGCGGCGGCCGTCCGGGCGGCCGGGCTCGTCGGGTACCCGGTCGTCATGAAGGCGTCCGGTGCGCGGCTCGCCCACAAGACCGAACTCGGCCTGGTGAAGATCGGCCTGACGTCGGCCAGCCAGGTCAGGGACGCGTACCGGGAGCTGACCGACATCGCCCGGTACGAGGATGTGTCGCTCGACGGGGTTCTGGTGTGCCAGATGGTGGAGCCCGGTGTGGAGATGGTCGTCGGTGTGACGCACGACGACCTCTTCGGTCCGACGGTGACGGTCGGGCTCGGTGGCGTACTCGTGGAGGTCCTCCAGGACACGGCGGTGCGGGTGCCGCCGTTCGGTGAGGAGCAGGCTCGGTCGATGCTCGGGGAGTTGCGGGGGCGGGCGCTGCTGTCCGGCGTCCGTGGGAGGCCTCCGGCGGATCTTGAGGCTTTGGTGGAGGTTGTACTGCGCGTCCAGCGGATGGCGCTGGAACTGGACGGCGAGCTGTCCGAGCTGGACATCAACCCCGTGATGGTGCTGCCCCGGGGACAGGGGGCGGTTGCGCTGGACGCGCTGGCGATATGCCGGTAGCCACCGACCAGCAAACGGCCAAAGCCCCGCAGGGGGCACGCACCCCTCCGGAGGGAACCCGTTGATAGCGCACACCCTCGACAACCAGGTCTCCTGGATCACCCTCAACCGCCCCGAAGCCATGAACGCCCTCACCCCCGACCAACGAAACCACCTGATCCAGCTGCTGGAGGACGCGTCGGCCGACGCGTCCTCCAGCAGCTGGATCAGGTGGTTTCGTTGGTCGGGGGTGAGGGCGTTCATGGCTTCGGGGCGGTTGAGGGTGATCCA
>NZ_LIPP01000092.1 GCF_001418335.1 Streptomyces aurantiacus
TCGAACCAGTCGCCGCCCACCTCCGCCCCCGCCCCCGCCGGCAGATAGCGGCCCAGGGTCTCCACACCGGGACCCGTCACCGTGGGCGAGTTGAGGAAGGCCCGCTGCATCTCCACGGCCGTCTCGTGTTCCCGCGTGTAGCGGACCGCGTGGGCGATGCCGGTGGCGGCCCGGTCGGTGAGGTCGCCGAGCAGCTCCGCGTCGTCGTCGGTCAGCGGCGGGGAGTCGCCGGCCCGGAACACCATCACCGCGCCCACCAGTTCCTCCCGGACCGCGAGGGGCAGGTAGATCCCGGAGTGCGCGCCCATCCGGCGGAAGTGCTCCTTGCGTTCGGACGGCAGTGAGAACTGGAGCATGGACTCGTCGTCGGGGTGACTGAGGACGAGCGGGCGCCGGGCGGCCAGTACGCGGGCCATGGGGGACCCGGTCCGGTACACGATCGACTCGCCGAGGCGGCCGAGCGGCGAGGACACCTCCCTCAGATCCGGTGTGGTGGTGAGCGCGATACGGCGCATGCGCAGCGGATTGCACTTCGAGGGCGCCCGGAGCGTGCCTTCCGGGTCGCCCACGTCCACCGCCGCGTAGTCCGCGAAGCGCGGCACCAGCAGGTCGGCCAGCGACTGACAGGCCTGGCGCAGGTCGAGCGTCGAGCCGGTCGTGCGGTTCGCCTCGTCGAGCAGGGCCATCCGGTTGCGCGCCCGTACGAGGTCCTCGCGGCCGCGCAGCGTGTCGGTGACCTCCAGGAGGACTCCGGCCACCCCGAGGACCTCGCCGTCCGGCCCGGACAGCCGGTGGTAGGCGCCCAGCCACCACCGCTTGTCCCGCAGGTCGGCGGCGGCGGCGTCGTCAGTGTCGTCGGCGGCGTCGGCCGAGCACCGTCCGCCGACCGTGACGATCTGCGGAACCCCCGTACGCAGCACCTTCCCGAGCAGTTGCTCCGAGGACTCCAGGTCCGGCAGCAGCTCCGGCATCCGGCGGCCGATGTGCTCGGCGGCCGGGACGCCGTTGATCAGGGCGAGCGCGTCGTTGAGGTAGAGGTAACGCAGCTCGCGGTCGAGGACGGCGATGCCGGCGGGGCAGTCGTCGAGGAGCCGCCGGGTCAGCGCCAGCTCCTTGAGCAGCCGCTCCGCGGACTGGGCTGCGTTCTCGGCGTTCTCGGCGCGGTGCACGGCGTCCGCGAGCGCCGCCAGCTCCGCCGGGGACAGCAGGATGCCGGCGATGGGCTGGACCTGGTCACCGGGCACCCGTCCACGGCACCACGCCACCGCCCCGCCCACCAACGGGCGGGACTGTCCGGGTGATCGAGTCCTTACCGGAGTGGTCCTACCGCGGCAGGGGCGTCACCGCCTTCTTCCGGTCCCCGTCCCCGTTCCCGTCCCCGTCCCCGGGGGAGCCGGCCAGCCGCCACACGTCGTCCGCCTCCAGCGCGGCGTACGAGGCGGGCTGCTGCGTGCCGGTGAGGCCCGCGACCCGGGCGGGCTTTCCCCCGCGCTCGGCGAACAGGGCGAGGGTGAGGGCGAGCCGGGGCGAGTACATGCTCTGCCACACCGTCCGGGTGCCCGGCCCGCTGCCCGCGCCCGCCGAGTGGCCGACCGCCGTACCGGACGCGTCGACCTTGCCGGATGGGACGGGTGGGACCACCGTGGCTGGCGAGGCCGAGCGATCCGCGCTGAGCGGCACGTTCAGCATCGCGCTCGTCAGCTCCACCTCCCTCTCGTCCATCGCCGTACGCGTGCTGGGCCGCGCGGTGTGGACCGTGCGCCCGGCCCGGGTGATCTTCGCGACGGTGTACGGCGTCGCGTACGTGCCGCCGGCGGCCAGGGTGGCGTACGCCGAGTTCAGGCGCAGCGGCGTGGGAGCCGTCTCCTTGGCGAGGTCGCCCAGCGGGCCGCCGGGCCGCAGCGCCTTGAGGAACGGGTCGAGGACCGTGCCCGCCTCCACCGCCCCGTCGACGGCGTCGTTGAACGGCTGGTGGGCGTAGTCCGACCCGCCGTACAGCACCCGGACCGCGCCGTCGCCGGGGACGGTCGCGACGACGGCGGTGTGCAGCCGGCCGCCCTTCACGCCGGCGGGCGTCTGCCTGCGCACCAGCTCCGCCGTCTCGTCCTGGAGGCCGAGATCGAAGGTGGTGTGCACCTTGTAGCCGCCGCGCGCCAGCTGGTCCTCCGTGATGCCGAGCCGGTCGGCGGCCTCGGCGGACGCGGTGTCGATCAGGTACTGGCGCTGGCCGTCCGTGCCGCCCGGCGGATAGAAGCGGAAGGCCGGGAAGCGGGCGGCGGCCCGTTCGCGGGCGCTGATCGCGCCCGAGTCCGCCATCGCGTCGAGCACCCACACCCAGCGGCGCTCCAGCGTCCCCGTCACCTTCGAGTCCGCGCCCGCCCGCTCGTAGTACGAGGGCAGGTTGACGATCCCCGCGAGGGCCGCGCCCTGGGAGACCGTCAGGTCCCGCGCGCCGACGCCGAAGTAGTTCCGCGCGGCCGACTCGACACCGGCGGCGCCGCGGCCGAAGTACACGGTGTTGAGGTAGCCCTCCAGGATCTCGTCCTTGGACCTCGTGCGGTCCAGCTTCACGGAGATCAGCGCCTCGTGCGCCTTGCGTTCCAGGGACTGCTCGGGGGTCAGCAGGGCGTTCTTCACGTACTGCTGCGTAATCGTGGAGCCGCCCTGGCGCGCGCCGCCCGTCACGGTGGCGAGGGCGGCCCGCAGGATCGCGGACGGCGCGACCCCCGAGTCCGTACGGAAGGAGCGGTTCTCCGCGGCGATCACGGCGTCCTGGACGTGCCGCGGGACCTGCCGCAGGGGGATGTCCTGACGGTCGACAGGGCCGCGACGGCCCAGGTAGTCGCCCTCGGTGTCCACGAAGACCGTGCTCTGGCTGACGGTCTCCGGATGCGGGTCGGGGATCTCGGTCGTCCGGTACGCGACGACGAGCGCGGCGCACGCCGACAGGAACAGCGCGAGCAGGACGGCCAGGGTGCGGCGGAACCGGCGGGCGCGGGTGCGGCGGAGCCGGACACGGGCGTGCCGGAGGCGGGTGCCCATGCGGCGGAGCCGGGCGCCGGTACGGCGGAGCAGGGAGCGGGCGTTCATGTGGGGGCGTCCGTCCGTCATGAGGGGGTGTCCGTCCGTGCAAGGAGCTCACCGGCGGAGTCGTAAGCCTTCACGGTGATGTCCTTCAACGCGCTCGCCCCGCCCGGGAGTTGGCTGTCGACGTACCAGGCCGACCAGCCGGGTGCGCCCGCCAGGGTGAGGACGCGGGCGGTGAACGTGCCCTCGGACGTGACCAGTTCGACGCGGGTCGCCTCCCGGGTGCCCCCGTGGCCCCGGTGGACACCGGAGAGGAAGATCCGCTTCCCGGAGACGGGGTCGGCGTGGAGCGTCAGGCCGGAGCCTTTGCCCTCGCCCTCGCCCTCGCCCTTGCTTTCGCTCTCGCCTTCGCGGAAGTCGTGGAAGAGGTTCTGCTGCCCCGGTGCCGACCAGTGCGTACCGTCCTTGGCGAGCCAGAACTCCACGCCGGACGCGGCGACGACGCGCTCCCCCGGCGTGACGACGCGAACAGCCGTCCTGGCCACGGCGGTGGTCTCGGAACCGGACCCGGAGGCCGTGCCGCGTACCACCCCCAGCACCAGGGGTACGAGGAGCAGCGCGCCCACCGAGGTGAGCAGGGCCATGGTGATCCGGCGCTGCCTGCGGCGCGTACGGCCCGCCTCCGCTATGGCGGCAACGGGAACAGCAACGTGTCGCGGCTCGGGCGGACTTCCGGCGAGCGGGGTGTCCCCGTACGCGGGATGGGCACGCAGGGCCTTCTCGGCCCGGCGCCAGAGCCCTTTGGCCGTTCCCGGCGAGGAGTTGAGCAGCGCGGCGACCTCACGGTGGGTCAGGCCCTCCCAGTGCCGGAGCACGGCCACGGCCCGTCGGCGGGGCGGCAGGCCGGCCAGTACCTCGGTCGGCGGGTCGAGCGGATCGGGCGCGTACGGCTCCGGCGCGTGCCCGTGCCTGGGCCGCCCCCCGTGCCCGAGATGCCCGTGGTTCCCGCGCCCGGAGCGGGTGAGCAGCGGTGGCCGCCGCCGCAGAAAACCCCGTACCAGTGCCCGCCGGACGTAGAACTCCGTGTCGTCGCCCCGCAGTCGGCGCCGCGCGTACACCTCGGCCAGCGCCGCTCTCGCACGTCTCTCCGCGTCGGCGGAATTCCCCGTGAGCAGCCGGGCCGTACGCGTGAGCCGGGGCCAGTACTCCCCGGCGCGGGCGATGAAGTCGTCGTCCATGGTCAGTCGAGCGCGACGGTACGCGCCACTCCCTCCGGCTCAGCCCTGCGCGGTGCTTGTGCTTCGATGTACGCGACCTACGTGACGTACGGGAGCTATACGCACGACAGAGGCAGCCGGGTTGCACGGGATATCCGCGAACAGCGGCAGGGGGGTGTGGCGGGGAGATGACCGAGGACGAGTTCGACGGGTTCTACGCCGCCGCGTTCCCCCGGCTGACCGGGCAGCTCTATGCCTTCACCGGGGACCACGGCGAGGCACAGGACGTCGTCCAGGAGGCGTTCGTACGTGCCTGGGACCGACGGCGGGAGTTCCTCGTCGACGGGGCGCCCGAGGCATGGATCCGTACGGTCGCGATGCGGCTCGCGGTGAGCCGCTGGCGGCGGGCGCGGCGTTGGCTGGAACTGGTGCGCCACAATCCGCCGCCGGAGCACACGCCGGGACCGGGTCCGGAACGGGCCGCGTTGGTGGCGGCGTTGCGGGAACTGCCGGAGGTGCAGCGCATGGCCGTCGTTCTGCACCATCTGTGCGACTTGAGTGTCGAACAGGTAGCCTCCGAAACCGGTGCGCCGGTGGGTACGGTGAAGGCCCGGCTGTCCCGTGGCCGGGCGGCGCTGGCGCGGCGGCTCGGCGAGGCCGACGAACTGGGTGAGAGGGAGGACGACCGTGTCCGATGAGCTCACGCCCGGCCGGTGGCACGGGAACCTGGAGGGCGAGTCCGGGAACGCGGAGGGCGGGTCCGGGGCCGGGTCCGGGTCCGGAGTGGGATTCGAGCGCTCAGCACTGGCCGTCGCGCTACGCGAGTTGACCCAGGACCACGAGACGCCCCCGACCGTCTCAGGGTCGGAGATCCGCCGTCGTGCGGTACGCCGCAGGCGGCGCCGCAAGGCCGCGCTGGCCACGGCGGGCACGGCCGGTGTGGGCGCGCTGGCCCTGGTGCTGGCCGTGGCGTTCACCGGCGGTGAGCACGGTGAGCGCTCCCGGTCGACTCGGCCCGCCGCCGGTTACGGCGAGCCCACACCGTCGGTCACCGCCGGGCCCGTGCCGGCCACCGTCGCCGCCACGGTGGACCTCGGCCGGCGGCAACTGGTCGCCGAGGGACGTACGGTGCCCATCTCCTCCGGGACGGAGAAGTCACCGACAGCGACCGGGCTCATGACGGTCACCGCCAAGTACAGGTCGGCCGCGGTGCCCGCCGATGTGGCGGGCTGGAGCACGTACGACATGAAGGCGAGCTGGGTGATGCGACTGCGCGGCCCCGGCGACCGTACGAACTACCTCCTCTCCCTCGACTGGGACCAGAAGGCGCCCGGCAGCTACGACATCACCGGTGGCGCGATCGGGCTGCAGAGGGAGGACGCGATGTGGCTGTACGAGATGCTCAGGCCGGGTGCGGTGGTGGAGGTGGTGGGGGCGACCCCGACCCGGCCGGCCGACGTGTCCACGCCGTCGCTGGCGACACCGGGGCGGTCGACACCGGAGCGGTCGACAGAGGAGGCCGCCACGCCGACGGGGGCGGCGAGAGCGACAGGTGCCGTGGGCAGCGATACGCGGCCTTGAGGCATGCGGCACGCTTGTGGGCCGGCCTTGCGGGCCGTTGTGGGCCGGTTGTGCGGGCGAAGTCCTGGGGTGGGCTTTACTGCGTATTAGTTGCAGGAGCGGTGGCGTGGCGTGAGGGTGGGTGACAGTTCCACCGGAGGTTCGTACGACTGCCTCTCGAAGGCCACCCCCTCCTCCTGGCGTGCCTCCCTTGTACGGGAGGAGCGGGTGTGGCCGTGGCCCCGTGAGGGCGGCTCAGGAAGCGGCTCCGGGGGCGGTTTCGGGGGCGGTTTCTCAGTGGTGCGGCATGAGCCGGTCGCGCACGCGGCGGGCCGCACCCGGGCGCGGCCCGGGGACCGCCGCGGGACGCTCCCAGTCGCAGGGCGGTGTCGGGCGCCGGAGCGGGATCGCGCCCTGTTCCTTCAGTGCGACGCTCACAAGCCCCAGCAGGAGCTGGACGTCGGCGTCGCAGTCGAGGAGCACGGTGATCCAGGAGGCGCCGGGGCGGACCCTGATCGCGCTGGCGTGCAGGAGTTGGGGCAGCAGTCGTTCGACCGCGGTGGGCGTGAGGAAGAGGTCGGCGGAGTCGTCGGAGTGGAAGTGGACGATCTCGTGTCCCGCCGAAGCGAAGGCATGCCCAACGGCGCACCGGGGCGGGCCACTTACCAGGTTCGGCCAGGTCTCCAGAAGAGCCATGGCGCGAGGGGCCGCGGTCATGACCTCATCCTCGCGCACGCTTCACCCGCAGGACCACCCCCAGCAACCTCCGACTACTCGTTCCACATGGCCGGTCACTCGGAATGGCCGGTTACTCGAACGGCCGGTCACTCGAAATGGCCGGTTACTCGAACGGTCGGCGCAGCAGCTCCCGTATCGCCTCGGTGATCTCGTCGGGGGCCTCCTCCGCCATGAAGTGGCCGCACGAGACGGTGCTGTGCCGCAGGTCGTCCGCCCACGCGGACCACAGCGCGGCGGCGTCGAACCCGAGTGCGGAGCCCCAGTCCTGCTGGAGGACGGTCACCGGCATCCGCAGCCGGTTGCCGGCCTCGCGGTCGGCCAGGTCGTGCGTGACGTCGATGCCCGCGGAGGCGCGGTAGTCGGCGACGATGGACGGGACGGCCGCGCGGGACGCCGCGAGGTAGGCGGCGCGGACGTCCGGCGGCACGGCCGCCGGGTCGCGCGTCCAGATGTCGAGGAAGTGGCCGAAGAACGCGTCCGGGCTCGCGCCGATCAACTGCTCGGCCAAGCCGGGCGGTTGGGCCATCAGATAGAGGTGGAAGCCGACGGCCGCGGACGTTCCGTGCAGGACGTCCCACATGTCGAGGGTCGGCAGGACGTCCAGCGAGGCGAGGTGGGTGACCGCCTCGGGGTGGTCCAGGCCGGCCCGGATCGCGACGAGGGCGCCCCGGTCGTGGCCGACCAGGGCGAAGCGGTCGTGCCCCAGCGCCTTGACGAGGGCGACGACGTCGGCGGCCATCGTGCGCTTCGAGTACGTCGCCTTGTCGGGGTCGGTGGGTTTGTCGCTGGCTCCGTAGCCGCGGAGGTCCGGGCAGATGACGGTGTGCTCGGCCGCGAGGCGGGGCGCCACGTGGCGCCACATGAGGTGGGTCTGGGGGAAGCCGTGGAGGAGGACGACGGGGGTGCCGGTGCCGCCGACCGCGACGTGCAGCTCCGCTGTGTCCGCGCCGGGGATGCGGTGGTGGGCGAAGCCCGGGATGGAGGGGGTGACGG
>NZ_LIPP01000093.1 GCF_001418335.1 Streptomyces aurantiacus
TTGCTGCCGAGCCGTCGGAGGTAGGCGCGGTTGTCGCGGCTGGAGTACGCCTTGTCGCCGCGCACCCGGTCCGGCCGGCTGCGCGGGCGGCCCGGTCCGCGGCGCCGGATGCGTAAACCTTGCAGCACCGGGGCGAACATCGGACTGTCACCCCTCTGACCGGGCGAGGTCTGCCAGGTCAGCGGGCGGGCCCGGTCATCGGACAGCAGATGGACCTTGCTGGTCAGTCCGCCCCGCGAGCGCCCCAACGCCTCACGTCCATCGGCCTCATCACGGGCCCCGCCCCCTTTTGCGGGTAGTCGGCCGCAGGCTTGCGAGGCGCTCCGGCCGCGTGCTGATGAGCCCGGCAGGACGTCGAGTCGATGTTCACGGCCCACTCCTGCCGGGACACCTGGCGGGCATGCGTACCGTCCGGGTCACCGGCATCCGCCTCGATCTGCAGCTCCTGAAGGATGGTCTTCCAGGTGCCGTCGGCCGACCAGCGCCGATGACGCTCATAGACGGTCTGCCAGGGCCCGTACCGATCCGGCAGATCCGGCCAGGGCATCCCGCTCCGGGCCCGGAACAGCACCCCGTTGACCACCCTGCGGTGATCCGCCCACTGCCCGCCCGGCCTGCCGTTGCCCGGCAGGAGGGGTTCAATCCTCTGCCACTGCGCGTCCGTGAGCTCGTGTCGCCGCACCATACGCGCATCCTGCCCGGCCAGCCACGAGATCCACCCAGCCCACCAAGAGCCATCAGAAACGCCCTAGTTCCGCCACGTCGGGATCCCCTGAAGCTGGATCCGGTCCGAGCTTTGCAGCATGCGCTCTACCGGGCGGCGGTTTCACGCGTTGGGGGAAAAGGTAGGTCCACCGCAGGGACGTCCTGAGGCGCGCGTGGGTGGTGGTACGCCGTATCAACGGCGCGCCGGGCATTGACGCCACCACCCTGGCTGAAGTTGAGGAGCCGTGGGGGCTGCCTTGCCGACATCATGATGCTGCGGTCCGAGCTGGCCGTGTCCGGAGCGGTCGCCTCCGACCCCACTGTCTCCCGCCTGATCGACGACCTTGCCACCGCGGACGCGAAGGCACTGAACGTCATTCGCACCACCCGGCCCTCCCTATGGACTGTTGCAGGGAGGGACGCTCATCAGCCGACACTCCCGCAGGAGCGGCCAGTCAGACTTACGCGAAGCGCAACAAGACTGATCAATCCGACGTCGTTGCAGATCGCTACCACAGCCCAGCAGCCTGCGGACAGGTTTGCGGCTCTTATCCACCGGGCCGCCCTCGCACTGGAACGCATGATTTTCGCACTGTGATCCGGCAGATGTCCGTTCAGCGGACAACGCCTCGCCCTCGACGGCGCATTTCCTTCATCGTGGCGGAGACCGATCCCACCGATGAAAGGACGCTCATAGATGTGAACATGAAGCCCACGACATCCTCGACGCCTTCCTACCTACTGCGCACGAGCTCGCTAGTCGCTGAACATTCGCGATCAAGCCATCCGTCACCCCTTCACTATACTTGCTGATGCAGGTAACTATCGGTTGACGTCCACGCTGACCCTCGGGCATGCCCATCTGCCCAAGATCGGCAACCTGCACCGGCAAGTGGACAAAGCGCAGAAACTGCCTATATTTCGACGTCCTAGCCGGTTGGGGACGGGTCAACTGGCACCCTCCTGCTTGTCGCCTAGGCTGGCTAAGCTGAAGCCTGCATCATGCTTGCCCTCGCAAGCAGTTATCGTTATAGTGTCATTGCTGCAGAGGTAGACACTCGCCCTCGCACTTGCAGCAGTCCAGGAACGCACCATCCGCCGAAGGGTCCCGACGTCATGCCGACCTCCGCAACCGTTCTCCAAGCGCCGCCGACAGGGCGCTATGTCATCAATGACTCGGCATCCACTGTCACTTTCACCACCAAGCACATGTTCGGCTTGGGCAAGGTTCGCGGCCGGTTCACCGTGACAGGCGGCGTGATCACCGTTGCCGACCAAGTTGATGACTCCACGGTGGACGCCGAGATCTCCGCTTCGAGCTTCTCGACCGGGAACTTCCTCAGGGACTTCGCAGTAAAGTCACCTCTGTTCCTCAACACCCGCCGTCACCCTGCCAGCTCTTTCCGGGCCCGCAGCATTCAACGCGAGGCTGACAACTGCATAGTCTCGGGGACCCTCACGGTGAAGGGTGAGTCGGCACCCGTCGATCTCATTGTGACGGACATCGACGTTGAAGGTACATCGGTAGTCTTCTCCGCCAAGGGGCTGATCGACCGCTATGCGCTCGGAGTCACTATGATGCGCGGTATGGCCGCTCGCCGTCTGACCGTCGATATCAGCGTCCACACCACTAGGGTGTAGGCGGCGAATCGATTGATACGCGCTGCCGCCAGCCTTCGATCGCGCAACCCTTGATTTGACTGCAACCTTTTGTCAGTTAAATAAAGTCGGTTTCTTCGGTGAGGGCGCGAACAAGGACCTATGGATTTCGTATTTCTGCTAGGGCACCGGATTGACGGGGGAAGTGCCTAGTCTGCTCATTTCCGACCTTCACAGCAGCATCCCCCCTCTGTCCAGTCACGTTATCGACCACGATGCAATTTTAGTGAAAGGCATCTTCGTGCGCACACCTGTTGCCATGAAGTCGTCATCATCAGCGAAATTGCAGTTCGGTCGCAAGTTGATAGGAGTAACCATGAATGCCCATCGTCGTACCTTCCTTCGTAGTGCTGCCGGCGTAGGGGGCATTGCGGTGGCGGGGTCGCTGACCGGCCTCGCCGTGCCAAGCACTGCACAGGCCACTGCGCCCCTGTCCGGTGATGGACTACCGGACTACGCTCCGGTCCCGTCGGGAGCGCTCGGCCCCGCGATGAATGAGTCTGGGTACCACGTTGGCCGCATCGCCGGAAATCTCTACTGGGTCACCGACGGGATCTATCAGGCGCTGTTCCTCACCACCAAAGAAGGTGTCGTGGTGATCGATGCCCCACCGACCATCGGACACAACCTGCTACGCGCCATCAAGCAGGTCACCCAAGCCCTGCGTCGCCCGGAACGGGTCACTCACCTCATCTACTCGCACTCACATGCTGACCACATTGGTGCGGCGGCCATCTTCGGAGACCGCGTGATCCGGGTTGCTCACGCCGAGACCAAGCGACTGCTCCGGGCAGCACGGGATACGAACCGTCCGCTGCCCACTGTCACCTTCGAGGACCGTTACCACCTGCACGTCGGAGGTGAGAAAATCGAACTCACCTACCACGGACCCAACCACAGCCCGGACAACATATTCATCCGCATCCCCAGCGCACGCACTCTGATGGTGGTCGACATCATCTACCCCGGCTGGGTTCCCTTCAGTAACCTTGCCGAGTCGCAGGACATCCAAGCGTGGAAGGCTGCCCACGATCTCGTGCTCAGCACAGAGTGGGACACCTATATAGGCGGCCATCTCGGACGTCTCGGCACCCGGTCGGACGTACGTCTCCAGAAGGAGTACGTCGAGGACCTGACTGCCAGCACTGTCGCGACACTGAAATCGCTGGATCCCACACCGTTTTTCGCCAAGTACGGGGCAACCGGTAACTCGTGGGCCATCTTCAAGTCATACAGCGACGAAGCCGCGCAACGCGCTGCGGACCCGGTCACGGAAAAGTACCTCGGCGTGCTCGCCGGAGCAGACGTGTACACCGTGAAGAACGCGGCGGCCATGGTCAACTCAGCCCGCATCGATGCAGGGATTCTCGGCGCCTTCGGCATCCACCCCTGAGAACTCGCCATAAGATGATGAGCGGGCGTTCTTGAGACGTCTCTAGAGATCTAAAATGGCTGGGGTTACGTCGGGGCGTGACGGTTGGTGTGGGCTGCGCTATGCCGGAGGAATGAGGTATCCCGATGGCGGTGGGCTGACGGCCGAGGAGCGGGCTCGGCGCGAACAAGTTCGGCTCGCAGCCGCTGACTTGATAGAGACGGGGGCCAGCGATGCAGAGGTGGCCCGGCGGTTCAGGGTGACTCGGATGTCGGCGAACCGCTGGCGTCGGGCCCTGGCTTCGGGCGGTCGGCAGGCCCTGGTCTCCAAGGGCCCCGGCGGAGCCCGCTGCAGACTTGAGGCGGGGCAACTGCGTTCCCTGGAAGCAGTGTTGGAGGCAGGTCCGGCTGCATGCGGCTGGAGCGACCAGTGCTGGACGCTGGCCAGGATCGCCGAGATCGTGCGTCGCCGGTTCGGTGTCGAGTACACCCTGGCCGGGTTGGATCTGCTGCTGCACAGGATCGGCTGGAGCGTGCAGATCCCGACCCGCAAAGCCTCTGAGCGGGACGAGTCGAAGATCGCCGCCTGGAAGGACGAGCAGTGGCCCGTCATAAAAAGAGGGCGGCGGACCTGGGCGCCTGGCTCTGCTTCGAGGAGGAGGCAGGTCAGGGCCTGAGGCCGCCCAAAGGCCGCACCTGGGGCCGGCGAGGCCACACGCCCGTCGTGAAGGTCACCGCTGCGGGCACGAAGCGTGTCTCGATGGCCGCGCTGATCTGCACCAAGCCCGGTGCCAGGTCACGGCTGACCTACCGGATCCACCTGGACCGCGGCCCTGCCAAGGGCCGGCGCAAGGGCTTCACCGAGACCGACTACGCCCGCCTGCTGGATGACGCACACCAGCAGCTCGACGGCCCCGTCATCCTGGTATGGGACAACTTGAACACGCACGTCAGCCGCGCCATGCGGGAGCTGATCGCGGCCCGGTTATGGCTGACCGTCTACCAGTTGCCGCCGTACGCACCTGAACTCAACCCGGTCGAGGGCGTGTGGTCGCACTTGAAGAGGTCGCTGGCCAACCTCACCAAACACAGCCTCGACCAGCTAACCGCGCTGGTGAAGACCCGGCTCAAACGGATGCAGTACCGACCCGGCCTCATCGAGGGCCTCATCGCCAAGACCGGACTCGACTTCCAACCCCCCGTAACCCCAGCCATTAAAGATCTCTAGCAGTCGGCTGGCGAAGGTCCGCTGCGAGCCCCCCTCCACGAGCGCCGGATGCGCGAGCCGTCGATGGCAGCGTCCTCCATGTTCAGCAGACCGGTGGCCGCCGCTCCGTCAGCGGCACCTCATGCAGTTGCAGCCAGACGCCGGCTTCGGTCCCGCAGACGCCGCCAGGCGATCACTCCGTTGCAGCCAGCCTGTCCCGCCGGAATATCCCGCCACTGACGCTCTTGCACAGCACGTAGACGATCCCCCGCAAGGCAGCCCAGTTATCAGCCGGCAACCGCGCGGGATACTGATGCCACCTGGAGGGACCGGGCGTAACAGCGGAGCCACTCGTTCCCACAGATCGTCAGGCACCAGATCAGCAGACGCCCAACAGGTCCTGCCGACACAACACCCAGCTATCAAGACCCATAACGAACTTGATTTTTAAATGGTCAGTTATCAGACCTTTTCGCAAGTTCGGTGGGTGTGTGGACCGATGGTCAGGCCGGTATGGGCCAGGAATGACCATGGCAGTCGGGGGTTGGCGTTGATGCGGTGGATGCCTTGCTCGTGGGGGCTTCCTCGGTTGGAGACAGTCCGCTGAGGCGCTCGATGTTGACGGCGATGGCCGTCAGGATGTGTTGGATGTGGGCCTTTCCCTGTCCGCGGTAGCGGCAGCGGCGCATGCCGTATCCGTGGGCGAACTCATTATCCGTGCCCTCCACTCCGGAGCGGACCGCGTAGCGGGTCTTCGACTCGGGTGTCTGTTGCTCGGTGCGGACGCGAAGTTGCAGGTCGCGGAGTTTTCGTGGGGGAAAGCCCACGGTGCGGGTGCTTTCGCGGGGGGTGGTGCACCGGGTGCGGGCCGGGCAGGGCTGACACTGGCCTTTGGTGAACCTGGCCACGATCAGCGGGGCTGCGGTGGGTGGGGAGGTCGGGCAAGGGCCGTGCCGGCCCTGGCTGACCTGGCCCTGGGGGCAGGTGACCTGCTGCTTGGCGTAGTCGATGTGGAAGTCGTCCCGGGCGAAACCCTCGTCCCGGCGGTGCTGCCGGGTGGGGTTGCTCCGGAGTGTCCGGAGACGGTGACCTGGTGTTCACGGGTGGCTTGTTCCAGGTGGGGCAGGGAGGTGTAGCCGGCGTCGACCAGGTGCTCGGCGGGCAGCAGTCCGCGGCGGGAGAGGCGGGTGTGGATGCCGGGCAGAACCTGGCTGTCGTGGGTGGTGGCCGCGCTGGTGGCCACGTCCGTGATCACGTTGGGGCCGTCGGGCACAGGTCTCGGTCAGGTGAGCGGAGAACCCCTTCCAGCTGATGATGTGTCCGTGCCGTGCGTAACGGGCTGAGGTGTCGTAGGGGGAGACGATGACGAGGGCGGCAGTCCGGGGCCGGCTTCCTTCCCGGCGGTGCGCCAGCGCAGGTGTCCTGCGGCGTCACGGTGGTAGTTCTGCACCATGATCTGCCGTAGGGCCTGGATACGAGGGCCTGACGTGCGGTCCGCTCCGTGCCGGTGGAGGTGTTCCAGGAGCCGGACGGCATCGTTTCCGGTGGCAGGGATCCTGGTCTTGGGCTTGGTGGGGTTCTTGCCCAGGCGGACCGGATGTCCATTTGACTGGAGGTGAGAGACAGCGGTGGGGGAATCCTCTCGGATCGCGGGGCAGGACAGTCTGCGGGCGGACGCCCGGCACAACCGGCGGCGCATCCTTTCAGCTGCCCGCGTGGTCTTCGCCGAGCACGGCATCGACGCGCCCATGGCGACCGTGGCCCGGCGGGCGGGGGTCGGCGTGGCGACGCTGTACCGGCGATTCCCGACGCGGGACGCCCTGGTGCGGGCCGCGTTCGCGCACCAGATGGACACCTGTGCTCGGGCGCTCACCGAGGCACTGGCCGACCCCGATCCGTGGCAGGGCTTCCAGCGACTGGTCGAGACGGTCTGCGAACTACAACGGGAGGAACAGGGCTTCCCGGCCGCGTTCGTCGCGGCCTTTTCGGACAGTACGCGCGAACACGCGCGGGTACGGGAACAGGCCGAGCAGGACTTCATGACCCTGGTCCGCAGGGCTCAGGCGGCGGGCGCGCTGCGGGCCGACTTCCACCCCTCCGATCTCGCCGTGGCCCTGTTGTCCCACTGCGGTCTGGTCACCGCACTGCCGGGTGACCGTGCAGCGTCCCGGCGTCTGGTGGCGTACTTGCTCCAGTCGTTCCGCGCCGAGGCGGCCCACGGAGCGCTGCCAGCGCCGAGCGAACTGTCGCTGCGCAGTCTTCCGCTCGCGGCCCACGGCTCCCAGGGACAGCGGTCCTCCGGAGCCTGATACGAAGCGGCGCCTGCCGCGTGGCCGCCCTTCGGGTGACCGCACCACTTTCGCAACAGGCCCTACTGTAAAGGGTGTCGCACAAGGCTGCGAACTGGGCATTTCCTCGGTGGGGCTGGGGTGTTGAGGGCTGAGCGGGTGTGGGTGGAGACATTCACGGGTCTGCAGGCCGCCGGTCCCGGTGGACGCCGCGCGGGCGGCGGGGCGTTGGACCGCCTCCAGTGTCCGGGAGGTGCTGACGAATCCGAAGTACACCGGGCACATGGTGTGGAACCGGCGGACCCGCAAAGGCGCTGGCCACAACTCCCTCAACCCGGCGGAGGAATGGGTGTGGTCCAATGCGCCGGCGCACGGGGCGCTGGTCGGTCTGGAGACGTTCGTGCGGGCGCAGCAGGTCGCCGAGCGCCGCCGGCGCCGCATACAGGGCAAGCCCAGCGAACGGGCCGTCTACTACGTGTGCCCGCCGAAGGCGGAATACCGGTCCGAAGGGTACGGCGCTCACGGGCCATGAACGCTTCGGCCCCGCCCTCAAGTATGTCCTGGGTGTCGCATCGCACGCGAGTTACTTCGATGGGCCCTGCGTGTTCGACCTGTTGCCGAGCACCGTGGAAGTTTGGTTCTGTGCTGCTTTTGACGCGAATGGAGGTGCCGTCGTTGGCAAGGGCGATGACGCGCTCGGCGTCGGCGTTGACCGGGATGTTGGCGTTGTGCGTGATGACGATGATCTAACGCTTCCAGCGACTCTTTCGAATTTCCGAGATGATGGGTTGAGAGATCCATGCGGTGTCGAGATCGTTCTCGGGTTGGTTGGGGACCAGGCACCCCTTGGCCAGGCACACAGATGAGCATGTGATCAAAGGCGTCAGCGAACTCCGTAACACCGTGATGCGGCCGGGCCCACAGTGAATCGTGGAGCACTTCCGGCCATTGAACTGACTCCCTGTCAATTCTCGGTGTTCTCCCCCCACCCCCACAGGCGGCACGACAACAGTGAGGCCCGCGGCCCTGGACCAGAGCCTGTGAGCCGCAGTCTGCTGTCCCCTCATGCCTGAGGAAGCCATGACTCCCACCCCCCACCTCGCCGAAATTGCCGCCCGCGCGGAGCGGCTGGCCCCGTTCCAACCTGTCGACCGTTCACTTCTCCCGGACGCCGGTACCGCGACGGTGGATATCGTCGTACCGGTCTACAACGAGGAACGCGCCCTTCCCGGGTGCCTGCACACCCTCCACGCACGGCTGTCCGAGGGGTTCCCCTTCTCCTGGCGGATCACGGTCGCCGACAACGCCAGTACCGACGACACCCTCGCCACCGCCCGCCGCCTCGCCGACGAACTGCCCGGGGTGGGCGTCGTCCACCTGGACCGGAAGGGGCGCGGGCTGGCCCTGCGCACTGTCTGGGGCGCCAGTGACGCGGACATCGTGGCGTACATGGACGTCGACCTGTCCACCGGACTCGACGGACTGCTCCCGCTGATCGCCCCGCTGGCCAGCGGCCACTCAGACCTCGCGATCGGCTCCCGGCTGGCACCCGGTGCACGCACGGTGCGCGGGCCGCGCCGCGAGTTCGTCTCCCGCTGTTACAACGGCATCATCCGGCTCACCCACGGAGTGCGCTTCAGCGACGCCCAGTGCGGATTCAAGGCGGCCCGTACGGAGGTGCTCCGGCCGCTGCTGGACGTGACCCGCGATGACGCGTGGTTCTTCGACACCGAGCTGCTCCTGCTCGCCGAGCACAACGGACTGCGCGTCCACGAGGTGCCGGTCGACTGGGTCGAGGACGTCGACACCCGGGTGGACGTGGTGAGCACCGCCACGGACGACCTTCGGGGTCTGTGGCGCATGGCGCGTCTCAAGGCCTCCGGTGCTGCCCGCGTCGACATCCGACCGCGCCCCGCACCGTCCGCCGAGCACCCCGACGCCGTCCTCGCCCCCGCCACGGGACGTGGCGTGCTGTCGTGGGAGGTCGGCTGCTTCGTCGCGATCGGCGTCGTCTCCACGGCCGGGCAAGCCCTGCTGTACTGGCTGTTGCGCGGCTGGTGGACTCCCGCCGTCGCCAACCTGGTCTCGCTGTTCGTCCTCACCGTCCTCAACACCGAGGCGAACCGGCGCCTCACCTTCCGGCACTCGTCCACCGCGCCCACCCGCGCCCACCTCGGTGCCGGAGGTCTGTTCGTCCTCGGCTACCTGGTCACCTCCGGGGTGGTGCTGTGGTTCAAGTGGCTTGATCCCGGCGCCTCACCGGCCGCCGAGACCGCGGTCCTCGCCGCGGCGTCCGTCGCCGTCACCGGCGTGCGCTTCGCCGTTCTACGGCTGGCCGTCTTCGCCGGCCCCCGCAGCCGTACCAGTTGACGAGAGCGAAACGAGACATGAGCAACTACGCGCACATCACGTCCGCACCAGCGGCTTCGGAGCACGCCGAGAGGCGTACGTCCGTCCGTTCGCTGCCCACCTGGGCGGCACCCGCGGCACTCGGAGCCGTCATGGTGCTCGCGGCGATCCTGTACGGATGGGCACTGGGTTCCCTGGGCTGGGGCAACAGTTATTACTCGGCGGCCGTGAAGTCGATGGGGAAGAGCTGGACGAACTTCGTTTTCGGCTCCTTCGACCCGGTCGGCGTCGTCACGGTCGACAAGCCGCCGGCCGCGCTGTGGCCGCAGGTGCTGAGCAGTAAGATCTTCGGGATGCACGGCTGGGCTCTGATCCTGCCGCAGATGCTCGAAGGAGTGGCCGCGGTGCTTGTGCTGCACCGCACCGTGCGCCGCTGGGCGGGAGAGGGCGCGGCGCTGGTCGCCGCCCTGGTACTCACCCTCACCCCGATCACCGTGGCCATCAACCGGGACAACAATCCGGACACGCTGCTGGTCCTGCTGCTGGTGTCCGCGGCGTACGCGCTCACCCGCGCGCTGCAGGCCGGGGGCAGGGCCGCGACCTGGTGGCTGTGCGCGAGCGGCTTCCTGATCGGGTGCGGATTCCTCACCAAGATGCTCGCCGCCTGGATGGTCGTCCCTGCCTTCGCCGTCGCCTGGCTCGTGGGAGCAAGCGGCCCCTGGATACCGCGAGTGCTGCGGCTGCTGGGTGCGGGAGCCATCCTGGCGGCGTCCTCCCTGTGGTGGGTCGCCATGGTCGCCCTGTGGCCGGGCGACCGCCCCTACATCGGGGGCAGCACGGACGGCTCGGCCTGGGACCTCGTGATCGGCTACAACGGACTCGGGCGGGTCTTCGGCTCCAGTGACGGAGCACCCCAGGGAATGGGTGGCGGAGGCGGCGGGTTCGCCGGCGGGTTCGGCGGTGAGTCCGGCCTGACCCGGATGTTCGACACACAGGTGGGTGGTCAGATCAGCTGGCTGCTGCCCCTCTGCGGGCTGGCTCTGGCCGGCGCGGTCGTCGTGGCGGTGCTGCACCGACGCGGGAAGCTGCCCGCCTCCGTCCTGCTGCCGACCTCCGGCTGGCTGCTGTGGGGGACATGGCTGGTGGTCTGCGCCGCCGTGTACTCGACTCAGAAGGGCATTTTCCACCCCTACTACACCACCCAGCTCGCCCCGGCCATCGCCGCCCTGTGCGGAGGACTGGCGGCCGGCCTGGTCCGTGTGCACCGTGCGGGCTTCCGCTGGGCGCCACTGGCCGGCGTGGTCGGAGTTGTGGTGAGCGTGGTTTGGGCGGTGGTACTGGTCCGCCGTGTTCCCGACTGGAACGGCTGGCTGGTCTGGCCGGTGCTGCTCGTTGGCTGCGCCGCCGTTGTCCTGCTGGTGCTGGCACGACGGAACGCCCGATTGCTGGCGGCTGCCGTGGGCGCGGCGGTGGCCTCGGTCCTGGTGGCCCCGGGAGCCTGGGCGTTGACCGTGCCTGCCTCCACCGGCATGGGCGGCTCCAACCCGACGGCCGGTCCGACGACGATGGGCTTCGGCGGAGGCGGCATGTCTCGGCAGGGTGGGAACGGCGGAGGCATGCCGTCCGGGATGCCGTCGAACATGCCGGGCATGCCCGGTGTCGGCGGGNNTCCCTCGTCCGGCGGGATGCCTTCCGGCATGCCCACGGCGGGTGCGAGCGGCATGCCCGGTGCCGGCGGGTCGGGCGGATCAGGTGCCCCCTCGTCCGGCGGGATGCCGTCCGGGATGCCTTCCGGCATGCCCACGGCGGGAGCGGGCGGCATGCCCGGTGCCGGCTCGGGAGGTGCCCCCGGCGGGCGCGGTGGTCTCGGTGGCGGTGGGGAACTCACCGCTGACCAGCGCAAGATCCTCCAGCACGCCGTCAAGCACGCACCCGACGCACGCATCAAGCTCGCCGTCGAGGGCGGCGCCATGTCCGCCAGCCCCTTCATCCTGGGCACCGATGAGAGCGTCATCGGCATGGGCGGCTTCACGAACAGCGACAACGCGCCGTCGGTGGCCCAGCTGAAGGAGTGGACCAAGAACGGCGAACTGCGCTACATCTTGGGTTCCGGCACCAACGGCGGTGGGCCGGGCGGCATGTCCGGTGGATACGCCAAGCAGCGATCCGACTGGATCGCCGACAACTGCACGAAGGTGCCGGCGTCGTCCTACGGCGGCACGACCTCCGAGGAGGACAGCGGAGGTGTGATGGGATTCGGTGGAGCCAGCGTGCTCTACGACTGCGCCGCCAAGTAAGCCGGGCCGGAGCGGGCACCAGCCAGACGGCAGAACGGATCAGCAGACGTCATGACCGACAGGTCCGCAGCGGCGAGGCCAGGACATCGGCTCCTCGTGGTCGAGGACGAGCCCAGCATCCGCACCCTGCTGGAGGCGACGCTTCGTCTGACCGGATACGAGGTGAGCAGCACCGACACCGGACAGTCGGCCCTCCTGGAGGTCGAACGCCTGGAACCGCACCTGGTGCTGCTCGACGTGATGCTGCCGGACCTGGACGGCTTCGAGGTGACCCGCAGGCTGCGGGCGGCAGGGAACGACTGTCCGATCCTGTTCCTCACCGCCCGCACCGAAACCCACGACCGCGTCAGCGGCCTGCGGGCGGGCGGAGACGACTACGTCTCCAAACCGTTCAACATCGAGGAGGTCCTGCTGCGCATCGAGGCCATCCTGCGCCGAACGGCTCCGGCCGTCACGGCGCGGGTGATGCCGAGCGTTCTGAGCTACGCCGACCTGGAACTCGACGAGGGCGCCCACGAGGTGCACCGCGCGGGGGAGTACATCGCGCTGTCACCCACCGAGTTCAAGCTCCTGGCCTACCTCCTGGCGAACGCCGGACAGGTGGTGAGCAAGCTCCAGATCCTCGACCATGTCTGGAGCTACGACTTCGCGGGCGACGTCCGGATCATCGAGACGTACGTCCGCTACCTGCGCAAGAAGATCGACCGTTTCGATCCGCCGCTCATCCAGACGGTGCGCGGCGTCGGCTACAGCCTCCGACTCTCCCGCGACCACGGAGGGACGCCGGAGCAGTGACCCGCTTTCTGCCCCGGCCATCCGGATCACTGAGACGACGACTCGTCCTCGGCGTCACCGTCCTCGCCACCGCAGCCGTCCTGGCATCCCAGACCCTCGGCTACGTAGTGGTGCGCTCCTGGCTGCTCGACCGTGTCGACGAGCAGCTCGTCGAGTTCCACCCGCCCGCGCCGGCTTTCTACGACGCTCTCGACGGGACACTGCCGACGCCGAGGGAGCAACCGGACATACTGCCTTCGGATTTCCACGTCTACTTCTACGACGCCTCCGGGCGCCTCCTGAACGGCTCGCTGGGTTCCGAAACGAAGCCAGGACCCCGGTTGGCCGACGACGCGCAGGACCTCGGTCTTCGGGACGGGCATCCGGAGACCTTGCCTGCCACCAGCGGTGACGGCCGCTGGCGAGTGATGTTGAACCCCGGCCCCGGGGGTATGAACGCGGTGGTCACCTTGCCGCTGGACACCGTCGACGGCGCCGCTTCGAAGATCCTGTGGCTGAACGCGGTCCTGCTCGCCGTCACCATCGTCGCCCTGGTCGCCCTGGGCCGATGGGTGGTCCGGCTGGGCTTGTTGCCCCTGACCAGGACGGAAGGCATCGCCCAGGACATCACCGCGGGCCGGCTCAATCTGCGGTTGCCCGACACTGATCCGCGCACTGAGATCGGACGCCTCGGCCGGGTTCTGAACTCCATGCTCGACCGTCTCCAGAAGGCGCTGCTGGCCCGTGAGGCGTCCGAGGCCCGGCTGCGTCGGTTCGTCGCCGACGCAGGGCACGAACTGCGCACCCCGCTCACCGTCATCCAGGGCTACGCCCAACTCGCACTGCGTCCGGAGCGACGCCTGGCGCGGGAACTGCAGGAGGCCAACCGGTTCATCGCGCAGAACGCGCAACGCATGAGCCTGCTCGTCGACGACCTCCAACTCCTCGCCACCCTGGACAAGGAACCCTCGTACCGGAGGGAACGGGTCGATCTGCTGTCCCTGGCGGCGGACGCCGTCACCGCGACCGTGGCCCACAGTGCGTCCCACCCCGTCGGCCTCGGCCCGCTGTACACCCCGGCCGATCCCACTGGAACCGAGGAACTCGACATAGCGGAGACCGTCGGCGACCCGCACCGGCTGCGGCAGATCCTTGAGAACCTGCTCTCCAACGCCCGCATCCACACCCCGCCGGGTACCCGCGTCCACGTCCGTGTCGGCACGACCGAGGCGGGTCCCGGAACCGGCGGCACGGACCGACCCGGACGCTTCACCGTTTCCCCGGCCCTGCCGGAGCGCATGCTGATCAGCGTGATCGAGGTGGCGGACCAAGGGCCGGGTCTCGTACCCGTCGACGCGGAGCTCGTCTTCGAGCGCTTCTACCGCGCCGACCCGGCCCGCTCCCGCCTCCACGGCGGCAGCGGCTTGGGCCTCGCCATCGCCGCGACCATTGCCGAGGGCCACGGGGGCCGCCTCGAACTCGACACGGCCCCCGGCCACGGTTGTACCTTCCGCCTGGTACTCCCCGCAGCCGGCCCTGGTCAGCAGCCTTAAGACTGTTGAGGGCTGTCAGCGAGAGATACGAGCGCGGGAGGATCGCGCCCTCTTCGCAGGCGCCTACAGCGCGCTCATGAGGTCAACGACCAGTGGGCGCCACCCGTTCCGCTACCACGGTCAGCTCGTCGCCCAGTGCCCGCGCCCGTTCCGCCATGTCGACGATCCCGCTGCCACCGACGGACCCGGCCGGGCGGGCCGCGGGTACCCGCCGTCGTCCTCGACGGTCAGGGCCGGCTCCCCGTCCCCGTAGGCGAGTTGGACCATGACCCGTCCGGCACCGCTGTGTTTGGTGACGTTGGTCAGCGACTCCTGCATGATCCGGTGAACGGCCGCGGGAGCGGTGGGCGCCTCTTCGTTGACCTGGCGGAGTACACCGCCCGTGGCCACCACCGTGAACCAGCCCACGGCCACCGGACACCGCCGCCGAAAGACAGCGGGTCCGGTGTTGTCGGCAGACCGCCTCGCCCGACCGTCCCTCGGCGTGTCCTCGGAGTTGTGCTGCGATGCGAGTGAAGTGCCCTGGTTTTCCTTCTGTTCACTTGTACGTCTTCTTGAATACTCCTGAAATCAACCCGTGTTTCTCATGGGCTCCTCATGCGCTGTTGGTTGCGTGTGCCAAGCGGGTCGGTCCGCAACGTATGAGCAAGGAGGCGCATGGTGTTCCTGTCGAAGGCAGCCGCGGCGCGTGAGGGCCGGGCAGCCGAGCCCCGGCTGGCGGACAGCGGGGATCAGGGGAGCGAAGACCCGTTGCACGTGGCCAGTCGGCTGCACGCGTTCAACCGGTTCGAGCTGAAGTACCTGGTTCCGGTCGACCAGGCGGCGCAGATCCGCGACGAATTGGCCGAGCGGATGGACCGCGATCTGCACAGCCCCGTCGGTGGGTACGGCGTGTGGAGCCTCTACTACGACACTCCTCAGCTCCGCTTCTACTGGGAGAAGATCGAGGGTCTGAAGTTCCGCCGCAAGCTGCGTATCCGGCACTACGGCAACCTCGACGGAGTCGTCGACGAGTCGCTCGTCTGCGTAGAGATCAAGCAGCGTGTCAACCGGGTCACGCAGAAGCGCCGCATCACCCTTCCCTATGGTGTGGCACGACGGTTGTGCGACGGCCGGGAGATGGTGGAGCACTCGCCGAAGGAGAGCGCCTTCATCCAAGAGGTCCTCGACCTGACCGTGCGGCTGAACCTGCAGCCCACCGCGATCACCGGGTACCAGCGTGAAGCCCTGGTCGGGCGCGGTGCCGACACCGGACTGCGGGTCACCTTCGACCGCCGTGTCCGAGGCCGGGACCGGGACTTCCACTTCGGCATTCAGACGCCGGAGAACCGGTTCACGATCCCGCCGCACATGTCGGTCATGGAGATCAAGGTGAACGAGCGCACCCCTCACTGGATCACCGATCTGGCCGCGCGGCGCAACCTCAACCTCGTACGCATCTCGAAGTACGTGCAGTCCATCGAGGCGTTCGGACTGGCCCCGCGTTCGGTCTTCCACATCAATGAGGCGGACTGTCCGCCGCCCACCCCCACTGAAGAACAGCCGCCGAACGGGCGGCCGGCGCAGCACGACGCGTCGTTGAAGGTAGGAGCACAGTGAATTTCGAACTGCAGGAACTCAGCGGCACGTTCAGCGTGGCCGACGTCGTGGCGGCGATGGCGCTCTCGTTCATTCTGTCCACGCTGATCGGCTACGTGTACCGGTACACGCACCGCAACGTCTCCTACAGCCAGTCCTATGTACAGACGCTGGTCGTCGTCGGCATGATCGTCGCCCTGATCATGCTGGTCGTCGGCTCGAACCTGGCCCGCGCGTTCTCACTCGTCGGCGCCTTGTCGGTGGTCCGCTTCCGCAACGCGGTCAAGGAGACCCGCGACGTCGGCTTCATCTTCCTGGCCATGGCGATCGGCATGGCCTGCGGCGCCCGGTTCTACACCCTGGCCGCGGTCGGCGCCGTGGTGATCTGCACGGTCATCCTGGTGATGTTCAAGTTCAACTGGTTCGCGCTGAACGTGCAGCGCCAGGTCGTCAAGGTCCAGGTCCCGGCCGGCGAGGACTACACGCCGCAGATCCGTGACGTACTGATCAAGTACACCAGTGAGTTCGAGCTGGTGAGCACGGAGACGATCCGCGGCGGCGCCCTGAGCGAGATCTTCTACACCGTCCGTCTGAAGAAGGGCGCCGAACCCGGTGACCTGGTCAGCGCCTTGCAGGAGCGGACGTCCGGCCAGCGCGTCACCGTCCTGACCGGCTACGACACGACGGATCTGTGATGAGCGGCGAGACCGCCGCGCGGCGCGGGCGGCGACTGAAGGACCGGCTGCCCGTACGGCTGCGCCACCACTGGAAGCCGGCCGCGGCGCTGGGCGTCGGGCTCGCCGCAATGGTCTATTTCCTCGGCGACGCGCGGATCTCCCCGTACGTCACATCGTCCTCGCGAGTCGAGGCGGACGCCATCACCGACAACGTCAGGGGCACGGTGGGCCTGTACGACACCACGGTGGCGCACTCGGTCCAACTCACCTACCAGCAGGCCGATTTCAGCAAAATGATGAAGGAGTTCAAGGAGGACGGTACCAAGGACTACATCGAGGCCGACCTCGTGATCGACGGTGTCTACCTCAACGACGTCGGAATCCGCCTCAAGGGCAACTCCACCTTGTCGTCCCTGCGCGGCAGCAAGGGCATGCCCGGTGGCGGCCGGAACCTGCCCGATGCCGCGCAGGGCGCTCCGGCCGGTACAGCCGGTGCAACCGGCGGGGCCGGAAGCCGGGACCGCGGCCAGAGCCAGCAGGCGGGCGGCGGTCCCGGCGCGGCCGACGGCACGGGTGACACGGGCGGCATGGGCGGCATGGTGCAGTTCAACCTGTCCGCGAAGAAGCCCGAAGAGCTGCCCTGGCTTGTCAAGATCGACGAATACGTCGAGGGGCGTGCCTACCAGGGTGAGCGGGAGATCTCGCTGCGCCCCGGCAGCAACGGCCAGGTCCCGGTCAACGAGGCGCTGTCGCTGTCGCTGACCGAGGAGAGCGGGCAGAAGGCCGAGCGGTACGCCTTCACGGAGGTGAAGGTGAACAACCGGCCCACCGTCACCCGCCTCATGGTCGAGGCACCCGACACCGACTACGCGGACGATGTCGCCGACGGCAACGGTGTGCTCTACAAGGCGAGGGCGAGCGGCAGCTTCGAGTACCGGGGCGACGACCCCAGCGAGTACGAGAGTTCCTTCAAGCAGCTGAACAAGAAGGGCAGCCAGGATCTCGAACCGGTGATGAAGCTCATCAAGTGGGTCGACAGCGCGTCGGACAAGGAGTTCGCCCGCGACCTCGACAAGTACGTCGACGTCGACTCGCTCGCCACCTACGTCGCCGCACAGAACCTGCTGCTGAACTTCGACGACATGGCCGGCCCCGGCAAGAACTACCTGTTGTGGTACGACCTGGACACCAAGACGTTCTCCGTCCTGGGCTGGGACTACAACCTCACCTTCAGCGGAGACGCGACGGCCGGGCCGGACGACACGGTCGGCATGGGCGGCATGGGCGGCGGCATGCCCGGCGGCGACCCTGACGCCGGGGGCACCGCCGACAGCGGCACCGCCGGTGGGAAGGACGCGCAGCAATCGCCCGCGGACGGCGCGATGCCTTCCGGGGCACCGCAGGAGCAGCCCAGTGGCATGCCCGAAGGAATGCCGGAAGGGATGCCCAGCGGTGTGCCCGAGGGAATGCCCGGTGGAGGAAGCGGCGGCGCCGGTCAGGAAGACGGCGCGGACGCGGAGGGCGGCAGGGGCGGCCTCATGGCGGGGCACGCCCTGAAGACCAAGTTCCTGGAGTCCGACGCCTTCGACGCCGTCTACAAGAAGGCGTACCGAGAGCTGTACGAGAAGTTCTACGGCTCGGGCACGGCAGCGAAGGAGCTGAAGGCCATCGCGGAGCAGGCACGCTCCGCGGGAGCCGGCTCCAAGGAACTGGACACCGCCGTGACCGAGCTCACCAAGACCGTCACCGACCGCACCGAGGCCCTGGCCAAGGACAAGGACGTGACGGGCTGAGGACTCCGACATCCCGGGCCGCCTTTTCCCCGAAGGCGCCGCCCGGGATGTCGGACTGATCCATTCTTGCGTTTTGACGCTTTGCTGCTTTCGCGCACAGATTCGCTGCCTACCATTGCGCCGCACGACCAGGAAACGCCCTGTTCCGAGGCCATCTGTCCGTACTCCGAGGTGCCAGAACGTGATCGACGAGCACACCCTCACGCGCACGCCCGCCACCGGACACACCATCCTGGTCGTGGAGGACGACGCCAGTATCCGAACCCTGCTGACCTCCGCGCTCAGCGTGGCCGGTTTCGCCGTGGCGAGCGCGGCCAGCGGGCAGGAAGCCATGTTCGAGGCCGGCAACCGCCGGCCCCACCTGATCGTCCTGGACGTGATGCTGCCCGACACGGACGGCTTCCAGCTCACCCGTGACCTTCGTGCCCAAGGCATCTACACGCCGGTGCTGTTCCTCACTGCCCGGACCGGCGTCGAGGACCGCATCATCGGTCTGAGCTCCGGCGGCGACGACTACGTCACCAAGCCCTTTCACGTCCAGGAGGTGCTGCTGCGTATCCGCGCCATCCTGCGCCGCAGCAACGCACCCGCCTCCGCCACCGGCGCCGGCCGGCCGGCCCTGCGATACGCCGACCTCACCCTGGACGAGACCACCCACGAGGTACGACGCGCGAACCACCCGCTGAAGCTGTCACCGACCGAGTTCCGGCTCCTGGCCTGCCTGTTGGCCCACCCCGAGCGCGTTCTGGAAAAAACTGAGATCCTGCAGCAGGTCTGGCAGTACGGCTTCTCCGGGGACACCCGCATCGTCGACACCTACATCAAGAACCTGCGCCGCAAGATCGACCGGGATCCGCCGGCGTTGATCCACACCGTGCGCGGGGTCGGGTACTGCCTGCGGCTGCCGCGCGGCGATACGCACACGGCCGACCGATGAGACGGTCCCGCCGCGTGCGTCTGCGCCCGCGCTCCCTGCGCAGCCGCATCGTCCTGATCGCCGGCCTGCTCGCCACCAGTGCCGTCCTCCTGTGCCAGCTCGCCGGCCTGACCGTCCTGCGCGGCTGGCTCACCGACCAGGTCGACGACCGGCTCTCCCACTTCAAGCCCCCCGACCGCCTCTACGAAGACTTCGCCGGCAACCGAACGCCGCGGCCGCAGCCCTCGGACGCCGCCCTGCCCTCGGACTACCGGGTCTACTTCTACGACGAGGACGGACGCCTGCTGCGCACGTCTCTGGGAAGCGGCAACAACCCCGGCCCCCGCCTCCCGCAGCGAACAGCCGACCTGCGCCTGCCCACCGGGCGGCCGACCACCCTTGCGGCCGAGGACAGCCCCTCGGGCTCCGGCTGGCGAGCGATCGCACTGACGGGGCCCGGCGACATGCGGGCCGTTGTCGCTCTGCCCCTGGACACCGTGGACGGCGCCACCACCAAGCTCCTGTGGCTCAGCCTCGGCCTCGGTGCGGCCGTAGCCGTCGGAGTCGTCACCCTCGGCAACGCCGCCGTCCGCCTCGGACTGCGCCCGCTCACCCGGGTGGAGCACACAGCTCAGCGGATCACCGACGGTGCCGTGGAACTCAACGTTCCCGTGACAGACCCGGACACCGAGGTCGGCCGACTCGGCACGGCGCTCAACACCATGCTCGACCGCCTGCGCGCCGCCCTGCACCGCACCGAGACCTCCGAAGCACGGTTGCGCCACTTCATGGCCGACGCCGGACACGAATTGCGCACCCCGCTCACCGCCATCCAGGGCTTCGCCGAACTCCTTCTGGACGAACCCGACATGCCCGGCCGGCGACGCCGTGAGGCCCACGCCCTGATCGCCCACAACGCCGGCCGCATGAGCCGCCTCGTCGACGACCTGTTCCTCCTCGCCAAGCTCGGCGACACTCCCATGAGCCACCGGGAACCCGTCGACCTCCTGTCCCTGGCGGCCGAAACGATCGCCACCGCCGCGATCCGCCACCCCCACCGGGCCATCACCCTGGAGCCGCTCGCAACCCACTCCGCCGGCCCCGAACGCGATCTCGATGTCATCGAGACGCCCGGCGACCCCCACCAACTCGCCCAGGTACTGGGCAACCTGTTGTCCAACGCCTGCATCCACACTCCCGCCGACAGCAGCATCCACGTCCGTATCGGGGCCGCCCGCACCCCCACAGGGAAGGGCCTCGGCAACGGCCGGTCACTGCCGCCCGGCACACCCGTCTCGGTCATCGAGGTCGCCGACAACGGCCCCGGCATCAAACCCGACGAGGCCCTCAAGGTCTTCGACCGCTTCTACCGCGCCACACCGCTCGAACCGTCGGCCGACAACCTCGTGGCCGGCCGCGAACCCGGCTCCGGCCTCGGCCTCGCCATCGCCGCCGCCATCGCCACAGCACACGGCGGACGCCTGGAACTGGACAACCACCCCGACGACGGCTGCACCTTCCGCCTGCTCCTGCCCGAATCGACGACCGCGCCGAAGGACGACACCGATGAGGCTCACCACGATCGGGATCACCCGTGACCGAACCGCCGCCGCCCGCCTGGACAAGCAGCACCTCACGCTTCTGCCCCACCCCGACGTGGGCGCCCTGCTCGCGTCCGGCATGGACTGGGCACAGCGCGCCGCAGCCCACACGGGCGACCAGCTCCCCCTCCACGCCGCCACGACCACGGCGCCCCTGCTCACCCCTGGCAGGCTCATGCAGATGGGGCCCAACTACCGGACATGCAGCAAGGAACTGAATCAGCAGCACCCCCCGAAGCCGTCCCTGACCATCGTCCGACCGCACACCACCGCAGGGGCGCAAGCGATCGTGCCACTGCCCGTGTCGCCCGACCAGGGCATGGTCTGGGGCGTGGAACTCGGCGTCGTCGTCTCACGGCACGCCCACCGCATCCCCACGGCCACGGCTCTCGGCCACGTCGCCGGATACGTCGTCGTCAACCACCTGCGCACTACCGGCAGCACAGTGCCGGTGTCCGAGTCCCGGTCCGGCCCGCGGACCCGTCCCGCCCGCTCCGTTCTCCTCATCGGGCCTACTCTCGTCACCACCGACAACGTTCCACTGGGAGGGCGGGGACTGACGCTGACGGCCAGACTCGACGGTCGGCTCCTCCAGAAGGCCAACACCTCCGAGCTGCACTTCGACGTCGCCACCCTTGTCGCCCACGCCAGTACCCTGACCACCCTGCTGCCCGGCGACCTCATCACCACCGGCACACCGGGCGGCACCCTCGATCACCCCCTCGAACCGGGCCAGAACCTCCATGTCGCCATCAAAGGCCTGGGTGACATCACAACCGGCTTGACAGCGGCTGAAACTGAAGCACGCAGGTGAGCAGAAGAGCCGTCTGCGCAAGCAGTCCTCAGGTCCCGCCCGAAGGAGACAGCGTGACTTCAAGGCGCTGCGCGAGGTCGTCGTACGGAATACCGAAGGTCTCAAGGACAGTGGCGCCCCCGGGACCGACCTGGAACGTCGCGAAGTCCGTGTAGACGCGGTCGACGCAGCCGGCGCCGGTGAGCGGGTAGGTGCACTCCGGGACCAGTTTGGGCACGCCGTGCTTGTCGAACAGCGTCATCATCACGAACACCCGCTTGGCGCCGATCGCCAGGTCCATCGCCCCGCCGACGGCTGGGACGGCCCCGGGGGAGCCGGTGTGCCAGTTGGCGAGGTCGCCGGCCGAGGACACCTGGAAGGCGCCCAGTACGCAGATGTCGAGATGGCCGCCGCGCATCATGGCGAAGGAGTCGGCGTGGTGGAAGTAGGCGGCTCCCGGCAGTTCGGTAACCGGGATCTTGCCCGCGTTGATGAGATCGGGATCGATCTGCCCGTCCTGGGCCGCCGGGCCCATGTTGAGCATGCCGTTCTCGGTGTGCAGCACCACCCCCGCCTCCTGCGGAAGGTGGTCGGCCACCAGCGTCGGCCGGCCGATGCCCAGATTGACGTAGGAACCGTGCGGGATGTCACGCGCCACCCGCGCGGCCATCTCGTGCTGGGTCAGCGGCCCCCGGCCGAGATGCTCCACGAGGGACGGAGGCGAGATCGTCGGATTCATGCTGCTGGCACCACCTTGACGACGCGGTCGACGTAGATGCTCGGGGTCACCACGGCCTCGGGATCGAGCACGCCGGTATCGACGATCTCGTGCACCTGGGCCACGACCGTGGTCGCCGCCGTGGCCATGACCGGCCCGAAGTTGCGGGCGGTCCTGCGGTAGACGAGGTTGCCCATCCGGTCGGCCCGGTGGGCACCGATCAGCGCGACGTCCCCCTTGATCGGGTATTCCAGGACGTGCGTGCGGCCCGCTATCTCCCGGGTCTCCTTGCCCTCGGCGAGCAGGGTGCCCGCCCCGGTGGGGGAGTAGAACGCGCCGATCCCGGCACCGGCCGCGCGCAGCCGTTCGGCGAGCGTGCCCTGCGGGGCCACCTCCAGTTCGACGCGTCCCTCGCGGTACAACCGGTCGAAGACCCACGAGTCGGACTGCCGGGGGAACGAGCACACGATCCGGCGCACCCGTCCCTTGTCCAGCAGGGCCGCGAGCCCGGTGTCGCCGTTTCCGGCGTTGTTCGACACCACCGTCAGCTCGGTCGCGCCCAGCCGGATGAGCGCCTCGATCAGCTCGACCGGCATGCCGGCCATGCCGAACCCGCCCACCAGCACGGTCGAGCCGTCCTCGATCCCGGCGACGGCCTCATCGGGATCCCCGCACACCCGAACGCTCATGCCGCACTCTCCAGGACCACGGCCAACGCCTGTCCGACGCCGATGCAGATCGCGGCGACTCCCCACCGCTGTCCCGACGCGCGCAGACGCGCGGCCAGCGTGCCGAGGATCCGGCCGCCCGAGGCCCCGAGCGGATGGCCGAGGGCGATGGCGCCGCCCTGGGTGTTCACGATCGCAGGGTCGATCTTCCAGGCGTCCACGCAGGCCAGGGACTGGACGGCGAAGGCCTCGTTGAGCTCGACCGCCGACACGTCGGCCCAGGAGATCCCGGCCCGCTTCAGCGCCCGCTCGGCCGCCTCGACCGGCGCGAACCCGAACATCTGCGGTTCGAGCGCCGACACCCCGCGCCCGGCGATCCGGGCCAGCGGCCCGCTGCCGATGCGGGAGGCGGCCGCCTCGGAGCCGATCAGCACGGCGGACGCACCGTCGCTGAGTGGTGAGGCGTTGCCTGCCGTGATGCGGCCGTCGGTCCGGAAGGACGGTTTGAGGCCGGCCAGCTTCTGCGGAGTGGATCCGGGCCGGATTCCCTCGTCCCGGGACAGGACGGTTTCGCCGTCCGCCATGACCGGTACCACCAGGTCGTCGTAGAAGCCGGACTCCCAGGCGGCGTGCGCGAGGGTGTGGGAGCGGGCGGCGAACTCGTCCTGGCGCTCCCTGGGTATCCGGAAGCGGTCGGCGAGCTGCTCGTTGGCCTCACCGAGGGAGACGGTCCATTCCTTCGGCATCCGTTCGTTGACCTGTCGCCAGCCCAGGGTGGTCGACAGGGCGGTCACATGGCCGGCGGGGAAGGCCCGGGACGGCTTGGGCAGTACCCACGGTGCCCGGGTCATCGACTCCACCCCACCCGTCAGGACGATGTCGGCGTCACCGCTCTCCACGGCGCGCGAGCCCATGATCGCCGCGTCGAGGGAGGAGCCGCAGAGACGGTTCACGGTCGTCGCGGGCACCGTCGGCGGCAGCCCCGCCAGGAGGACCGCCATCCGGCCGACGTTGCGGTTGTCCTCGCCCGCACCGTTGACGTTGCCCCAGATCACGTCGTCGAGGGCGGCGGGATCGAGCGTGGGCACCTTGCCCAGCACCGCCGAGACCGCGGTGGCGGCAAGGTCGTCGGGCCTGATCTCGGCGAGTGCCCCGCCGTAACGGCCGAAGGGTGTTCGCACTGCGCTGTAAAGGAAGCTGGCAACCATGGAAGCGACGCTAGGGCGCCTGATTAATCACGTCCAATATCTATTGACGCATGATTAATCACCAACGGGGATAAGCTGTGGTCATGGAGCTGCGACAGATCCGCTACGTCCTCGCACTCGCCGAGGAGTGCCACTTCGGCCGCGCCGCCGAGCGGCTCCACGTCGCCCAGTCCGCCCTCTCTCAGCAGCTCAAGCAGTTGGAGCGCGAGCTGGGCACGACGCTGTTCACACGGTCGACGAGGAGGGTCGAACTCACCGAGGCCGGCCGTCAACTGGTTGCCCATGGACGGTCGATCCTGGCCGAGGTCGGACGAGCCGAGGAGCAGATGACGCTGCTCGCCACCGGTCGGGCAGGGCGGGTATCCATCGGCTTCGTCGGCACAGCCACGTACGACGTCCTGCCGCAGATCGCCCGGCGGGTGCGGGAACAGCTCCCGGACGTGGCCCTCGAACTGCACGGTGAACTGCTCAACCCCGCGCTGGTCGAGGGCCTTCGGGACGGCACCTACGACCTCGCGCTGCTGCGCTCCGACACCCTGCCGGACGGCGGCCTGAACATCACCGCCCTGCGGTCCGAACGGCTGGTCGCCGCGCTTCCCGCCGGACACCGGCTGGCCGGCCGGAGCCGGGTCGCCCTCGCGGAACTCGCCGACGAGCCATTCGTCGTCCATCCCTCTCAGGGCCGGTCCTCCATGCACGGTCGGGTCCTCGCCGCCTGCGCCGGTGCCGGCTTCGTGCCCTCACCGTTGACGGAGGTGGGCGAGACCTCCACCCTCGTCGTCTTCGTCGCGGCCGGCCACGGTGTCGCCCTGGTCCCGGAATCGGTACAGAGCCTCCGTCTCGACAGGGTCGTCTACGTCCCGCTCGCCGAGACCGAGACCGTCACCCTTGGGCTCGCACGCCGACCGCTGCGGAACTCGCGGGCCACGGAACGGATAGCGGCGATGATCGAGCAGTACATGTCGGGCAGCACCGGGCAGCGGTAGGCGGGACGCCGAAGGCGGCGACGACCGGTGTACGGAACCGGAAGCCCGGCGGTACTCTCCGGTCCTTGGTCTACACGCGCCCCCGACGCACACCGTGGTGGCGTCGGTATCGAGCAGGCAGGTGCAGCATGGTCGGCGCCGTCAGGATTCCCAGAGCCCATCGCTTCGCCACGGCGCAGATCGAGCCGGACCGTCAGGTGGAGCTCTGGGAGCGGCACAACGCGGAGTCCTTGATCGCCCTGGTCTGCCGGCCGCCGGTGAACCGGTCGTTCGCGGCTGTAGAGGTGAACCTCCAGCTCGAGCGGGTCCATCTCGCCCGGGTACGGGGGACTCGACACGTGGTCGAGCGGTCTGCCGAGCTGGTCGAGGCCAAGCCCACCGAGGCGATCGCCGTCTATATGACCATCACGGGTGAGGCGGTCTTCGAGCAGGACGGACACCGTCAGGTGCTGCGGCCGGGGCAGCTCCTCGTCTGCGATGCCGACCGTCCCTTTCTCCGTGGGTTCGGCCGAGGACTGGAGGAACTGGCGGTGAAGGTTCCCCGTTCGGAGTTCTCCGCGCTCACCGGCCTGGCGACCGTGCCCACGCCCGTCGTCGTCGACGCGGGCCCCGGCGAGAACGCGCACGGTCGGGCCCTGGCCCGGCTCGCGGCACGGGCGGTGCGCCGGGATCGCCCTGTGCCGGCGGACGAGCAGGCAGTCGTCGAACTCGTAGCGGTGCTCGCCGCCTCCGACCACGTCGGCCTGCCGGTGGCACACAGAGTGTCGGCTCGGACGTTCATCGAGGAGCACATCACCGATCCGACGCTCCGTGCGGCCGATATCGCGTCCGGCACGGGCATCAGTGAGCGACATCTGTCGCGTCTGTTCGCTGCCGCAGGCACCAGTGTGCCCGGACACATCCTCTCGCGTCGGCTGGACGCGGCGTACAGCATGCTGACCTGCGATCCGGCCAGAGGCCTCCGCACGTCGGACGTGGCAGCGCGGTGCGGCTTCACGTCCGTCGCGTACTTCTCCCGCACCTTTCGCGAGCGGTTCGGCGTCACCGCCGGTGAGATCCGAGCCGGGTCCGCCTGACCGGCCGCGTCCCACGATGCTCATTTCCGCCATCTCGGTCCGGATCGTTGGGTCGGCCCGGGTGTGCCCGCCGACACTCGTACGCACCAACCCGGTGCCCTTGTCCGGGACGAGGAAAGGTGTGGCACATGCCCGTGTTCGACGATGGTCAGACCGAGACCCGTACGCCCGTGTCGTCGGTGGTCGAGACCGACGTCCTCATCGTCGGCTCCGGACCGGCCGGCGCGTCGGCGGCGTTGCTCCTCTCGACGCTGGGCGTCGACAACATGGTGATCACGAAGTACCGGTGGACGGCGAACACGCCGAGGGCGCACATCACCAACCAGCGGGCGATGGAGATCTTCCGGGACATGGGCATCGAGGATCAGGTCCTCGCCGACGCCACGCCGCACCACCTGGTCGGCGACACGGTCTTCTGTACGTCGATCGCCGGTGAGGAGATCGGGCGTATCCATACCTGGGGAACCCACCCGGCGCGTGAAGCCGACTACCAACTGGCGTCGCCTTGCCTCGTGGTGGACATCCCGCAGAACTACCTTGAGCCGATCCTGGTCAAGAACGCGACCGTGCGAGGCACGCAGACGCGGTTCTCCACGGAGTACCTCTCGCACGTGCAGGACGCGGACGGCGTCGACGTCCTGGCCAGGGACCGGCTGACCGGTGCGGAGTACACCATCCGGGCCAAATACCTGATCGGCGCCGACGGTGCCCGGTCCAAGGTCGCCGCGGACATCGGCCTGCCGTACGAAGGCGCGATGGACATCGCCGGGTCGATGAACATCACGTTCAAGGCCGACATCGAGCGTTACGTCGGGCACCGGCCCTCTGTCCTCTACTGGGTGATCCAGCCGGGGGCGAACGTCGGAGGCATCGGGGCCGGCCTGGTGCGCATGGTGCGTCCGTGGAACGAGTGGCTGATCGTCTGGGGCTACGACATCAACGAGGAGCCGCCCGCCGTCGACGAGGCGGCCGCGACCCAGATCGTGCGCGATCTCCTCGGTATGCCCGACATCGACGTCGAGATCACCGGCACCAGCCTGTGGGGCAACAACGAGATGTACGCCAAGCACCTGCAGAAGGGCCGCGTCTTCTGCGCCGGGGACGCGATCCACCGGCATCCGCCGAGCAACGGGCTGGGCTCCAACACCTCGATCCAGGACTCCTACAACCTGGCCTGGAAGCTCGCCCTCGTGCTGCGCGGTCAGGCCGACCGGAGTCTGCTCGACACCTACTCGGCCGAGCGGGCGCCGGTCGCCGAGCGCATCGTCCGACGGGCGAACCGGTCCAGCCGTGAGTTCGTGCAGTTCTTCGAGGTGCTCGGACTGCTCGACGCCACGACGGAGGCCGAGATGGTCGCGGCGATCGAGGAGCGGAAGGCCAACACGCCCGAGGGCGCGGCCAAGCGCGCCGCCCTGGTCGCCGCGATGGAACTCAAGAACTACGAGTTCAACGCCCACGGGGTGGACCTCGGGCAGTTCTACCGGTCGGCCGCGATCGTCTCCGACGGATCTTCGCTGCCCGCGCCCGGCCGTGATGCCGACCTGTACTACGAGATGTCCACCGTGCCCGGCTCGCGCCTGCCGCACGCCTGGGTCGGTGACACCATGCACAGGACGGCGATGATGGACCTCGCCCCCTACGACCGCTTCACCCTCGTCACCGGCATCGCCGGCGAAGCGTGGGCCTCGGTGGTCGACAAAGTCGCGCACGAGTTCGGGATTCCGCTCGGCACCGTCGTCATCGGGCCGGGCCAGGAGGTCACCGACCTCTACTACGACTGGGCGAAGCTGCGCGAGATCGACGAGAGCGGTGCCGTACTGGTGCGGCCCGACAAGCACATCGCCTGGCGCTCGGTGACCTTGCCCGAGGACCCCGAGGGCGCTCTGCGTACGGCGATGCGCCAGATCCTGGGAAAGGCGTGAACGACATGCGGTTCGACCACGAGACACTCGCGCAGCGGGTGCGGTTCGCCTCAGCCGCGGCAGCGGAGAACCTGGTGGACGAGATCAAGGAGCTCGGCGCGGCGCGGGTCATGGTGATCGCCGCGGAGTCCGAACGCGAACTCGCCCACCGGATCGCCGCGCAGTTGCCCGTGGCGCACTGGCACCACGAGGTGGCCATGCACGTGCCGGTCGAGGTCGCCGAGCGGGCCAGAGAACAGGCCGGCGCCCATCGCGTCGACGCCCTCGTCTGCATCGGCGGCGGCTCGACGACCGGCCTGGCCAAGGCCGTGGCGCTCACCACAGGTCTGCCCATCGTCGCGGTGCCGACCACGTACGCGGGCTCGGAGGCCACCAACGTCTGGGGACTCACCGAGCACGCCCGGAAGACCACCGGCACCGACCCCCGGGTACTCCCGCGAACGATCGTGTACGACGCGACGCTCATGCTCACCCTGCCGGTCGACCTGAGCGTGGCGTCCGGCCTCAACGCCCTGGCCCACTGCGTCGACTCGATGTGGGCCCCACGGGCCGACCCGATCGACCGGGCACTGGCCGGCGAGGGGATCCGGGCCCTGCGCATCGGACTGCCGCTGGTCGCCGACGAGCCGGGCGGCCTCGACGGGCGTGAACACGCGCTGTACGGCGCCTACCTCTCCGCGGTGGCGTTCGCCTCTGCGGGATCGGGACTCCACCACAAGATCTGTCACGTGCTCGGCGGCATGTTCGACCTTCCGCACGCCCAGACCCATGCCGTCGTCCTTCCTCATGTACTCGCCTTCAACGCGCCGGCGGCGCCGGAGGCCGAACGACGTATCGCAGCCGCCTTCGACGCCGGGTCCGCGACCGGCGGGCTCGCCCGACTGCGCACTCGGCTCGACGCGCCCCGGGCTCTTCGCGACTACGGCATGCCGGAGTCCGGCATCGCCCCCGCCGCGGAAGCGATCCTCGCCGCCGCGCCGCCGGGCAATCCGACCCCCGTGACCTCCGACAACATCACCGGGCTGCTGCGTGCGGCCTGGGAAGGAGCAGAGCCCCGATGACCGACACTGTCTCCGCGGAACAGGAGCGTCGCGAGGCGGACCTGGTCGCGCGCGTTGTAAGTTCGTTCGACGACTGCCCCGACCCCCGGCTCAAGCAGCTGATGACCTCGCTCACGCACCATCTGCATGCCTTCGCCCGCGACGTCCGCCTGACCGAGGAAGAGTGGACCAGGGGAATCGAGTTCCTCACCGCAGCCGGGCACATCACGGACGACAAACGCCAGGAATTCATCCTGCTCTCCGACGTACTCGGCCTTTCCATGCAGACCATCGGCATCAACAACGAGGCGTACGGCGACGCCACCGAGGCGACGGTCTTCGGTCCGTTCTTCGTCGAGAACAGCCCTGAGATCCCCGTCGGCGGCTCCATCTCGGCCGGCGCGACCGGCGAACCGTGCTGGGTCGAGGGCACCGTCTCCGACAGCGACGGACACCCGGTCGCCGGCGCTCGCATCGAGGTCTGGGAGGCCGACGCGGAAGGCCTCTACGACGTCCAGCACGACGACGGCCGGACCGCAGGCCGCGGTCATCTGTTCACCGATACCGAGGGACGCTACTCGTTCTGGGGCGTCACACCGACGCCGTACCCTATCCCCCACGACGGTCCCGTGGGCAGGATGCTCGCGGCCGTCGGCCGATCGCCCATGCGAGCCTCGCACCTGCACTTCATGGTCAGCGCCGCAGGACAGCGCACGCTGGTCACCCACATCTTCGTCCACGGCGACGAACTGCTCGACTCGGACACGGTGTTCGGGGTCAAGTCGTCCCTGGTGAAGGTGTTCGAACGCCAAACCCCCGGCTCTCCGACGCCGGACGGTCACGCGGTCGACGGTTCATGGTCGAGGGTCTCCTTCGACATCGTGCTGGCCCCGGCCGGTACGTGACCGTTCGGTGTGCTTCCCACCGGCCGACGCGCGTTCGCGGGAGGCTGGTGGGGCTGCCGAACCGGGCGGCCCACGCGACGAAGTGACGGGTGAGCCCGGGCCCGTGAACACCGTCCTCCACCGCGGCCAGTACCGGGCCGCCGAACGAGCGTAGCCAGGTCCGCTGCCTGCGGCGTCCGGCCGCCGTGGCCTCCGACAGCTCGGAGCCCGAGGTGGCCTGAACCGACCGTCCCGTTCCCTGTGCCCCGCTGACCCAGCGGGGCCGCCGTGCGCTCCGGTCCCGGCCGCCGGGCCCCAACACACGTGCGGCACGGGCGGGCACGGATACACCCCGCGCTCACCGTGACCGCCCACACCCCTGCCCCGACTTCAGCGGGACTCAGCGGACCGCTCCGCTCCGCCCGGTCGCGGCTCGTCCCGCCGTCCCGCACGAAGGGAACCTGTGTGACCGCCACCGTCTCCAACTTCGACTACGGCCTCGTGACGCCGATCGCCGCCTACCTGATGGCCACCGTCGGGGCCGCTCTCGGGCTGCGGTGCACCACACGATCGCTGCGACGCCCCCACCACAGGGCGAGATGGCTGGCCCTGGGCGCCGTATCGTTCGGCTGCGGAATCTGGGCCATGCACTTCATCGCCATGATCGGCTTCGACATCAAAGGCGCGGCGGTCCACTACGACCGGGACCAGACGCTACTCAGCCTCGTGGTCGTCATCGCCTGCGTCGCCGGCGGCATGTTCCTCGTCGGCTACCGAGGCCGCTCCCCGTCGACCCTGGTGACGGCCGGCATCATCACCGGGAACGGGGTGGTGACCATGCACGGCCTCGGTATGAGCGCCATCAAGGTCGACGGCAGCCTCCACTACGACGGTCGCATCGTGATTCTCACCTTCCTCTTCACCATCGTGATCGCCACGGCGGCACTGTGGGCGGCGGTCTCCATCCATGCCCTGTGGTCCAGCATGGGCGCGAGTCTGATCATGGGGGTGGCGGTGACCGGCATGCACTACATGGGCATGGCCGCCCTCTCCGTCCAGCTCACCGGCCGGGCCGCGGCTGAGGAGTCGAGCAGCAATCTGGGGTTCCTCATGGCCATGCTCGCCGGTCCGCTCACCGTCCTCCTGATCGCCACGACCATCGTCATGTTCGACCCCGACATGATGAGCGGTGACGAAGACCTGGACCGGGCGGCATCGGCACCGCGCGGGGCCGACTCCGCCCACCCCGTGCAGTAGGCGTCCTGGTTGCCCGTCAACCGGTTCGACCAACTGGTCGGCGTGCTCGGTCAGGTTCTCGTCGCCGGTGCCCACGGTGTGGATGCGTCCGAGCGAAGTGGCGAACACATCGGCGCCCATGAGACAGCTCGAAGTGCCCCTCTCCAACGCCTCCTTGTCGATTCCGAGGCGTCGGAGGATCTCTGTCGTGCTCTGGTCGGTGATGTGGGCGCGCGGAGTGCCCGCGGGCCGACCGCACTTGGTCACCGGCTGAGTGTGTACACCGTAGGTGGCCGGCTACAGCGCCGCGGTGCCGCCGACGGGCCCGCTGTCCGCGACCAGGGTTGGTGTCGTGGATCTGAGGGGCTCTCGTGCAGTCTCCGCCGGACCTGTGCGGGGCTCGGGGGAGGCCCTGGCCCACGGTCGCACCGTCACGTGCCCTGGACGTGAACACCGTGAGGGCCGATTTGACAGGTGTACGGGGGGGCCGCCCGCCCGGAGCTTCCAGACCCCCGCTCCGCGGAGGTCCCACTCCTGTTCGCGTGGGCGTCTGGACGCGCTTCGGCACCGAGCCGGTCCTTGCCGGCGCCGGTCCGGCCCCTGTCGATGTCCATGCGCTCTGCCCGGCGAAGTAACCCGCGCGAGACATGGACGAAAGAACTGCCTGCCGGGCACTCGACACGACGCGACCTGAGGTCTACTTTGGAAACAGATTTCACCTGACGGAATGGAGGTCAAGTGTGAGCACGGCACCTGTTGAGGCGTCGACCTCGGTGGCGATTGCCGGAGGCGGGCCTGTTGGGATGGCGCTCGCCATCGACCTGGCGCAGCGTGGTGTGGCCAGCGTGGTCTTCGAAAGCCGCGCCGAAGGAGACCGCTTCTCGGCTCGCACCAACATGACAAACGTCCGTTCGATGGAGCACTTTCGCCGTTGGGGGATCGCTGACGCACTGCGGGAGAACGACCCCGTGAGTCCGCGGATCCAGCGGGACGTGGCCTTCGTGACACGATTGAACGGGCATCTGATCCAGCACTTCCCCCGGGCCTACGAGTGGTCCGAGCGGCTGCCGGTCGCCTCGGAGGTCGCCGAGTGGGCGCCCAATGAGGCGATCGAGAAGACCCTGCGGGCCCGGGCCGCGGAACTCCCGCTGATCGATGTGCGCTTCGGGCATGAGGTCGAGTCGTTCGAGCAGGACGACGACGGTGTCACCGTGCACGTGACCGGGCCCGACGGGCCGCGGACGTTCCGCGGTAGCTACCTCGTGGCCGCGGACGGAAGCCGGTCCCGGCTGCGTGGCCGGATCCTCAATGTGCGCTTGGAGGGCAAGGCCAACCTGGCGCGGAGCTTCCTCTGGCATCTGCGTGCCCCCGGGCTCGCCGAGCACTGGAAGGCCTCACCCATGGTGTCCATGACGCTCTTCTACAACGAGGACCGCTCCTGCGACAGCCTGGTACCGCAGTCCGGCGAGGACCAGTGGGCGTACTTCTGTTCGCCGGTTCCCGACCACATCGACGGCGACGACTGGGAGGCATGCCGCGACATGCTCTTCCGTGCGGTCGGCGCCGAGTTCGAGGTCGAGCCGTTGGAGGGCGGGACGTTCATCACCCACTCGATGCAGGCACCGCGCTACGACTTCGGCCGGGTGCTGCTGGCGGGAGACGCCGCCCACCTGGTCTCCCCGATGGGCGGGTTCGGTATGAACATCGGCATCGGGGACGCCGCCGACCTCGGATGGAAGCTCGGGGCGCTCGTCCAGGGCTGGGGCGGCCCCCTGCTCCTGGCGAGCTACAGCATCGAGCGGGGCGAAGCGGCCCGGTTCATCCTCGACGGCTGCGAGCGCAACCAGGCCGTGGGCGCGTCGCAGTTGGTGCGCGACGGTATAGAGGACCCGGGTCCGCGAGGGGATGCCGTGCGCGCCGAGGTCGCCGAGGACATCCGGGTGCAGAAGGCCCGACAGTTCAAGCGCATGGGCGGCCAACTGGGCTACCGGTACTCCAGCTCGCCGATCATCCTGCGCGACGGCGTGGAGGAGCCGGCGGCTGACTTCGAGGACTACGTCCCCTCGGCGGCGCCCGGTAACCGGGCTCCCCACCACTGGCTCAAGGACGGTTCTTCGCTCTACGACCACATCGGCCAGGGGTTCACCCTCCTGGTGCTGGACGACATTGAGACCGGGCCGCTGCGCCGGGCGGCCGCCGCGCGCGGTGTACCGCTCGACGTGGTCGCGCCCGGCGAGCCCGACCGGGCTGCCCTGCACGACCTCTACCTGGCACCCGCGACGTTGCTCCGCTCGGACCACCACGTCGCCTGGCGAGGTCATGAGCTCGGCGACGTCGACCGTCTGCTCGACGTCGTCACCGGGTCGTCGGCCTGGTCGGCGACCGTCACCCCGTGAATCGCGCCGGTCGGCGCCTCACCACACAAAGGAGTTCACCATGCCCAAGGTCACCCGTCTCGGACACGTCGGTCTCTTCGTCACCGATCCGGAGGTCATGCTTGAGTTCTACTCGGGCTTCCTCGGTATGACCGTGACCGACCGCGACGAGCGGCGCGTCTTCCTGAGCTCGCGCCCCGGCGAGGAGCACCACGAACTGCTCCTGGCGAAGAACGCGGAGCGGCACACCGACCCGCAGCAGCTGTCCTTCGTCGTCGAGTCGCTGTCGGACCTGCGGGAGTTCTACGCGCAGATCGTCGAGCGGAAGTACTCGATCGACCACGTCAACAACCACGGCAACGCGATCGGTTGCTACTTCCGCGACCCCGAGGACAACCGTGTTGAGGTCTATTGGCACACGGGCATCGACTGGCCGCAGCCCTTCAGCCAGCCGATCGACCTGTTCCTGTCCGAGTCGGAGCTCCTCGGCGTGCTGGACGACATGAAGGCGTCGGTGTGACCGGGCGGTGCCTCCCGGGAGGAGAGAGCTCTTGAAAGAAGGCATGATCGTCGAGGTCGTCGGCTTCAGAGGCCACGAGGACACCGTCATCGAGGGCTACCTCGCCCGGCCCGTGACCGCCGAACCGACGCCTGGAGTAGTGGTGCTCCACCACGCGCCCGGACTCGACCCGTGGTGCAAGGAGGTGGTGCGGCGCTTCGCGTCCCGGGGCTACACGGCCATCTCTCCGCACCTCTATCACCGGCGCGGTCCCGGGCACTGGGCGGACGTCGCCGCCGCCGCACGTGCGGAGGGGCTCGCCAAGGCGATGCCGAACGAGCAGGTGATGGGCGACATCGCCGGCGCCGCCGAGTACGTGCGGGCGCAACCCGGCGCCAACGGCAAGGTCGGCGTGATCGGCTTCTGCTCCGGCGGCCGGCAGGCGTTCCTGGCGGCCTGCGACGTGCCCTCCCTCGATGCGGCGGTGGACTGCTGGGGCGGGAGCATCTTCCCGCAACCCCCCGATCCCAGTCGCCCGGGTCCGGCGCCGAAGGGCGTCATCCACAGGGCGCCGGACATGTCGATGCCACTTCTGGGGATCTTCGGCAACGAAGATCTCAACCCCACCCCGGAGCAGGTCGACGAGATGGAACGCGTGCTGACGAAACACGGGAAGTCGTTCGAGTTCTTCCGCTACGACGGTGCCGGCCATGCGTTCTTCGCCTCGGACAAGCCCAACTACCGGCAGGAGCAGGCCGTGGACGGGTGGGAGCGGGTCTTCGGGTTCTACCACGAGCACCTGCGCTGAAGGAGGACAGCATGTGCACATGGATGACCGAACAGATCGGTATCGCCGGAGCGGCGCGGGGGGTACCGGACTGGTTGAAGGTGACGCGGGCCAACGTCTTCTACGACCACCCCGTCAGCGCTCCGTACGACCACGCGTTGATCATCGATTTCGTCGACCCTGACGCCGGTGTAGGCGCTCGGGTCGGGATCGAGCTCAGTGCCGCCTCGGCGTGGGAACTGGTACGAGCTATCACGGCAGCCCTCGAAAGCCCGGAGGCCCGGGCGGACCTCGCGGCCGAACGGCACGTCCTGACGGGTTCGGAACACGAAACCGCGTCGTAACCCTTGTGTGGTGCCGGGCACACTGCTACGTTCACCGCATTCCATCTAGTGGAATCAAATTCCACGCTAATTCCTCCCTTGATGGTCTCGACGGCCGCCCCCGAACAATGTGTGGGTTGCAAGGAGTCACATGCACAAGGACGTGTTTGCAGACATTCCGGCCTATCGGCGCACAAGGATCGCTGTTGCCGGACTGAGCGTGGTGCTCGGTCTGGTCGCCGGCGGGTGCGCCGACTCGGACGCCACCGCCACAGCCGGTGGGAGCACCTCCCCCCGTAGTTCCAGCTCCGCGGACCCCTGGGCGGTGACGGACCTGGCCGGTTACACCGGTGGCAAGTCGGGGGCGGCCGACACCAGCCTCTCGCCGGTCAAGATCGGATGGGTCAACCAGCAGGGCGGGTCGCTGGAGTACCCGAGCGCCACACTCGGTGCTCAGGCGGCGGTGAAGTACATCAACGAGAAACTCGGCGGGGTCGACGGCCATCCGCTTGAGCTGAGCACCTGTTACGTGGTGGACAGCGAGCAGGAGGGAAACTCCTGCGGACTGAAGATGGCCAACGACGACGACATCAAGGCAGTCCTCGTCGGCACGCTGATCAACGGCGGTCAGTCCATGCGGGCGGTCATCCAGGGCAGCAAGCCCATCCTGATGTCGAACTCGATCAGCACGCCGGATGCCAAGGGCAAGAACGTCTTCATCTTCAACGGCAATCCCGACTCGATCTTCGGAGGGCTGGCGACCTACCTCGACGACGAGGTCAAGGCCAAGAGCGTGGCCGTCTTCTATCCGCAGGACGCACAGAGCATCGACGGTGTGGATGTGCTCCGCAAGGATCTGAAGAAGCTCGGCATCAAGCTCAAGGCGGTCGGGTTCGACCCGGCGACGACCAATCTCACGGCAGCCGCGGTCGCTGCCGGCGTCCAGACGGCCGACGCGGTCGTACCGCTGGTGTCGTCCCCGCCGAACTGTGTCGCGGCGGCGAAGGCACTGGAGTCCCTGGCGGTGAAGGCTCCGATCGTGTCCACCGGCTCCTTCTGCTTCTCCAACGCGGTCGCCCAGGGACTGGGTGGCGAAGCGCCCAAGTGGCTGCAGCTGTCGACGCAGACCAACGTCGCCGACACCACCCTCACCGATGTGCGGGCCTACCTCAAGCAGTCGGAATCCGCTTCGCTGAAGACGGACGCCCGGACCGACTCCGACGCGACACTCGCCTGGAGCCTGGTCATGACAGCGACGAAGTTCCTCAACGCGGCCGGTGGCGCGGACGCGACCACGAAGACCGTGGCGAAGGCCGCCACGTCGTTCTCGGGACCGATGCTCCTGGGCAGCGAAACGGTGAAGTGCGGTGCCTACACCGACCAGCCGGGACTCTGCGGAGCCCAGAGCCGGGTCTTCGAGCACACCGGCGGCAACACCTTCTCCGCGGCCACCGACTGGATCACCCCATCCGGGCTCTGACGGCGCACGGCACGTAATTCAGGCCGACCACCAACCACACGATCAACCCCCTGCGGACCACGCGTGCCCGCACGGCGGGCGAAGACGAGGAGACAGCATGAGCGCCCCGACCAGCGCCACGATCCGGCCCCGCGAGCCGAACCCGCGCCCCGAAGACCTGGTGCAACACGCGGCGGCCTTTCGGGACCGACTGCTCAAGGAACAGGAAGCGACGGAGGAGCGAGGCGCCTACTCGCCGGAGACCCACGAGCTCTTCCGGCAGGCCGGCTTCTACCGGACCCTCCTGCCCCGACGGTACGGCGGTTACGAGTTCGACGTACCCACGTTCTTGCGGGTGGTCGTGGAGATCGCCCGCGGATGTCCCGGCACGGGTTGGGGCCTGTGCCTCGCGGCCGGGCACGGCTTGCAGATCGGTGGGCTCTACGGCGAGGCCGCCCAGGCCGCGGCCATCGGGCCCGACGGGGACTTCGCCGCACCCATGCGCGGCATCCCGATGGGCACGGCCACGCGAACCGAGCAGGGCTCGTGGCGGATCGTGGGTACGTGGGACTACTGCTCGGGCTCGCCGTACTCCACCCATGCGATGCTCGCGGTCCGCCTCGACGAAGGCGACGGTCCGACGGGCGCCCAGGGCCTGGCGTTGGTGCCGCGCGCGGACTGGATCCTGATGGACGACTGGCGGCACCGTTCGTTCGGGATGCGCGGCAGTGGATCCAACAGCATCGAGGTCGACGGAGCCGTGATACCCGACGAGTTCGTCGTCCGGGGAAACCCGCTGGGGTTCGTCGGCAGGCCGGATACACCTGGTTACCGGCTGCACGGGAATCCCATGTACGCCGGGCACTCGATGGGTTACCTCCAACTGGAGATCACCGCGGTGCTGGTGGGCTGTGCCTACGCGGCGCTGGACGAGTACGAGCGGATCATCCGCGCCAAGAAGACACCGGGCCCACACGGCATTCCGCGGTTCGAGACGGCCGACTACCAGCGCTACTGGGGTCTGGCCAGCGGCAAGGCCGGCGCGGCGAAAGACGTGCTCCTGCGCAACAGCGAGTTCTACATGGAACTCTGCCGGGAGGCGGTTGCCGACGACACGGGGTTCGACTCCGAGCGGCTGATGCAGATCCACGCCAGCACCCACCACGCCGTCAACCTCGCGTGGGAAGCGGTCGAGCTGCTGTTTCGCACCTCCGGAACCAGCGAAGGAGGGTCCAACGGCTCGCGCATGCAGCGGTACTACCGCGACATCTCCACGGCACGGACCAATGTCGGGCTGCAGTGGGAGACCTTCGCCACCGTGCTGGCCAAGGAGCACTTCGGCCTGAAGGCCGACGGACTCGTCTGAGCCGGCGGCACGGCCGAAGGAGAAAGTTCATGGAGACACTTGTTCTTTTCGCGCTGCTGGGACTCGGTTCGGGCGCGGTCATCGCCGCCATCGCGCTGGGTGTGGTGCTTAGCTGGCGGGGCAGCGGCTCCATCAACCTGGCGGCGGGTGCGACGGTCATGGTCGCCGGCTATGTGTTCTGGGCGCTGCGCACCGGGTTCTTCGGGTTCGCGCTGCAGACCGTCCCGGCGATGATCCTGACGCTGCTGTTCATGGCCCTCTACGCCGTGGTCGTGGAGTTGGTGGCCGTGAGACCACTGCGCAGCGCCTCCCCGCTCGCCAAGCTTGTGGCGTCCTTGGGCGTGCTGCTGCTGACTCAGGCGCTCGTCCTGCTGATCTTCGGCACCTCGCCGTTGAACAGCCCGTCGGTCCTCACCAGTGACGTGGTGTCCGTCTTCGGCGTGGCGGTGCCCGAAGCGCAGTTCATCCTGGCCGGGATCGTGGTGGTGCTGGCATGCGGTCTCGCCGTCGTCTACCGCTTCACCGGCTTCGGGCTCGCGACGCGGGCCGCCTCGGAGAGCGAGAGCTCGGCCGCTCTCGCCGGGCTGTCGCCGGACGCCATCTCGCTGGGCAACTCCGTTCTCGGACATGTGGCCACCGGGTTCGTGGGAGTGCTGGCCGCGTCGATCGTCGGGCTGAGCGCCACCACGCTGCCCCTGCTGATCATCCCGGCGCTGGCCGCGGCGCTGTTCGCGCGGTTCACCTCGTTCGGTATCGCGTGCGCCGTCAGCCTGCTCATCGGGATCGGCGAGTCGTTGCTCTACCAGGCGTCGAACGAGTCGTGGTTCCCGACCCAGAACGGCTCCGCCATTCCGGGTGTGCAGCAGATGGCCGAGTTCCTCCTCATCGTCATCGCCCTGTGGTGGCGGGGCTCCGGCCTTCCGCTCCGTGGCGACCTGGTGGAACGGTCCCTGCCGATGGTGCCCAACCAGGACCGGCTCGTCGTACGGATCGCCCCGGTGGCCATCGCGTGTGCCGTGGCCCTCGTGGTGCTCCCCTCCGACTTCCGACAGGCCGTCATCACCGGCCTGGTGGCCACCATCCTGTGTCTCTCCTTCGTGGTGATCATGGGCTACGTCGGTCAGCTCTCGGTGGTCCAGCTGGCGCTGGCCGGAGTCGCGGCCTTCACGCTCTCGCACCTCGGGGCCGAGTACGGCATCGGCTTTCCACTGGGCCCGGTCCTGGCGATCGCCACGGCGACCGTGCTCGGTGTGCTCATCGGCGCCAGCGCGCTGAGGGTGCGGGGCGTCACGCTGGTCGTGGTGACACTGGCTGCCGCGATCGCCATCGAACAGTTCATCTTCGCCAATCCGGACTGGGGCGGTGGTCAGACAGGTGCCTCCGTCGAGTCACCGACGCTGTTCGGCTTCAACCTCGGCACCGACGCCTCCTTCCGTGGCCTGGACGGGTCGCAGCCCAGTCCGGTCTTCGGCTTCCTGGCTCTGGTGGTGACCGTGTTGCTCTACCTGTTCGTGGCGAATCTGCGCAGAGGAGACCTGGGCCGCCGCATGCTGGCCGTGCGCTCGAACGAACGAGCCGCCGCGGCGGCAGGTGTCAACGTGCGTGCCGTCAAGATCCAGGGCTTCGCCATCGCGTCCTTCCTGGCCAGTGTCGCCGGCGTGCTGTACGCCTACGACTTCCGCACGGTGTCGGCGAACAGCTACGACACCATGACCGCCCTCGCCCTCGTCGCGAGTGTCTACGTACTGGGGGTGACCCTGGGCCAGGGGGCGGTGCTCGCCGGATTCGGCGCCGCCGGCGCGGTGATCCCGCTCATCCTCCAGACCTGGGTCCTGCCGGAGAACCGGGTCTCCATCTACATGCAGCTCATCATCGGGGCCGGCCTGCTCATCCAGCTGAGGTTCCGCCCCGATGGTCTGCTGGTGTCCTCGGCGTTGAAGCGGGAGCGACGTGCCCGTGCCTCACGCGCGGAAAAGGCGCTGTCCGTGGTGGGCGCCAAGCCGCAGGGAGGTGTGTGAGCATGGCGAGTCCGATTCTGTCCGCGCGCGGTGTCGGTGTCCGGTACGGCGGAGTGCAGGCGCTCTCCGAGGTCGACATCGAGGTGGGCCCCGGCCAGATCGTCGGCCTGATCGGCCCCAACGGGGCGGGGAAGACCACGTTCATCGATGCCGCGACCGGTTTCGTACGGTGCACGGGCAGCGTCGAGGTGGCAGGCCGTGACGTCGGGCGGATGCGCCCACACGCCCGAGTACGAGCGGGCCTCGGCCGGACGTGGCAGGCCGTGGAACTCTTCGACGCCCTCACGGTGGCGGAGAACCTGGCTGTCGCCGCCCGCCGGCCCACGGCCTGGACGACGCTCCGTGAGCTGGTGGTCAACGGCGACGCAGCCAAGCCCTCGGTGGGCCACGCCCTGGAGGCGCTCGGCATCATGGACCTTGCCGAGGCGATGCCCGGCGAGCTTTCGGAGGGGCAACGCAAGCTGGTCGGCATGGCCCGGGCCTTCGTCGGCGAGCCGAAAGTGGTGTTGCTGGACGAGCCGGCAGCCGGCCTCGACACCGACGAGAGCGCGGAACTCGGCAAACAACTGCGACGAATCGGCGATCAGGGCACCCCGATGCTGCTCATCGACCACGACATCAACCTCGTGTTCGCGACGTGCGACCACGTGGTCGTCCTTGAGTTCGGCCGGGTCATCGCCACAGGCCGTCCGGCGGACGTGCGCCGTGACCCCAAGGTGGTCTCCGCCTATCTGGGATCGGCAGCCTCCGACGACATCAAGGTCGGGGAGGAATCATGACCGAACCAGTACTGCGCATCAAGGGGTTGACCGCAGGTTACGGCAGCTCCGACGTCGTTCGCGACGTCCATCTGGAGGTCGGGAGGGGCGAGGTGGTGGCCCTGCTGGGCCCCAACGGGGCAGGCAAGACCACGACATTGCGTGCCCTCTCCGGTCTGGTGAAGGTCTCGGCGGGATCCGTGTCGATGAACGGGCAGGACCTGACCGGACTGACCCCCGCCGCACGAGCGCGCCGCGCCATCGCACACGTTCCCGAGGACCGGGGACTGTTCCGGGGACTGACCGTGGCCGAGCATCTCAGGCTCGGACCGCGCGGCGAGCGACTCGACCCGGACATGGCCTACCGGTATTTCCCGGCGCTGCCGGCGATCGCCGACCGTCGGGCGGGGGTCCTGTCCGGCGGCGAGCAGCAGATGCTGGCGGTGGGACGTGCCCTGGCCCGCAGGCCCTCGCTGCTGGTGCTCGACGAGCTCAGTCTCGGGTTGGCTCCAGTGATCGTCGAGCAGTTGCTGCCGGTGATCCGGAACTACGCCGACGAGAGCGGCTGCGCCGTCCTGATGGTCGAGCAGCATGTGCACCTCGCCCTGGGGATTTCCGACCGGGCCTATCTGATGGCCCACGGTGCCGGCAGTGACAGCCACGACGCCGCGGTGCTGCGGCGGGACCGCAGCGTGATCCAGGCCAGCTACCTGGGTGGCCAGGAGTGGACACCCACAACCGACCGTGAAGAAGAACGAGACGGAGAACTGCAATGAAAATTGGCATCATCGGGGCCGGCCGCATGGGTCAGGCGCTCACGGGTCTCTTCGTGGAGGCTGGCCACGACGTGGTGCTCGCCAACTCGCGAGGCCCCGAGTCGCTGGCCGAGTTGACGGCTCGGTTCGGTGAGCACACCAGTGCGGCCGATGTACCCGGCGCCGTGGCGGGCAGCGACCTCGTCATTCTGGCCACGCCCTGGGGCAGGACCGCTGAGGCGGTGTCGGTGGTCGAGGACTGGTCCGGCGTGGTGGTGGTCGACACCACCAACAACCGCAGCAAGCCCGGCCCCGACGGCCTCATCGACATCGGGGACCGCGTCTCCAGCGAGGTCGTCGCCGAGTTCGTACCCGGTGCACGGCTGGTCAAGGCCTTCAACACCACGCCCATCCCGTTCCTGGTCAAGGGCCTGGGACCGTCGGCGGGCGAGGACAACGCCGTGTACATGGCCGGGGACGACGACGCCGCCAAGGCGCTCGTCGGAGCGCTCATCGCCGGCATCGGCGGGGAAGCCGTCGACACCGGTGACCTGCACACCGGCGGCTGGCTGCAGGGCATGTCCGGTCCGTTGGCCGGAACCCTCGAAATGATCACGCCGACGGATGCCAGGGCCCGCCTGGAAAAGGCCCTTGAACAGGTGCGTTAGCACCCAGCGAGACCGAACACACCCCTTCGCAAGGAAAGCGAGAACATCATGGCCATTGTCAACGTCAGCAAGTCCATCGCACTCAAGGCCCCGGCCGACCAGGTATGGGAGTTCGTGAGTGACTTCGGCGGCTACGCCGCATGGCAGCCGCACATCGCCTCCGTCGAACTGCACCCCGACGGCGATCGCCTGGTCAACTTCACCCGCGGCGACTCGGTGTTCGACCGGATCTCGGTCAAGGACGACGCGGCACGCACTCTCACCTACGAGCTCGTCCCCGGCCAGAAGACGCCGATGAAGAAGCTCGCCGCCACGTTCACGGTGACCGGGTCCGGTGCCGGCAGCGACGTCGAGTACGCCATCGAGGTCGACGTGCCCGACCCGATGCAGGACGCTGCCCGGGGCGGGATCGGGGCCGACATCGACGGGGCGCTCGCCGGTCTCGACGCCAAGTTCAATGGATGAGGCCGACGGCGGGGCACCCGTCGCCCTTGTCACCGGAGGCGCCGGCTTCATCGGCAGCGCGATCGTCAAGGCACTGACGGCACGGGGCCACCGTGTCGTCGTCCTGGACAGGGCCGGGGACGACGCCGTCGATCTCGCGGACGAGCAGCAGGTCCGTGCGGCGGCCCGCACGGTGCTGGAACGGCACGGACGCTGTGACGTGCTGGTCCATGCCGGCGTCAACTTCGAGCGAGCCGCCCTGCCTGACATCGACGCCGCACTCATGCGCCGGATGATGACCGTCAACGTCGAGGCTCCGCTCTGGCTCCTGCAGGAGTTGACGCCGAGCATGGCCGAACATCACTTCGGCCGGGTCGTGATGGTCGTGTCGGACACCTTCTTCGACCCGCCGCCGGTGCCGGACATGCTCCCGTACGTCATGACCAAGGGCGCCCTGATCGGCGCCGCGCGGGCGCTGGCCCGTTCCCTGGGCGCAGACGGCATCACCGTCAACTGTGTCGCACCCGGCATGACGCCGCCCCCGGTGTCCGAGCCCGGACTGGGCTCGAACGTGGCCGAGGGCGTCCGCTCGCGGCAGGCACTCCCACGGCCCCTGGTCCCCGAGGACGTGGCCGAGGTCGTGGGCTTCCTCGTCTCACGGGAGGCCGAGGCCCTTACCGGGCAGACCATCTGCCCGGACGGGGGGCTGGTGCTGCGGTGAACGACAGCGTGAGGAGACAGAGCGTCTTGTGGACAAAGTAGTCGAGCACGCCGCAGCGGCTGTCCGGGACATCCCCGACGGAGCGAGCATCGCGGTGGGCGGGTTCGGGACGGCAGGCGTCCCGTGGGAGCTGGTGGCGGCACTGCTCGACCACGGCGCGAAGGACCTCACCGTCGTGACGAACAACTGCGGTATCAACGGTGCGGGGCTGGTACGACTGCTGGAGGAGCGCCGCATCAGCAAGGTCATCGCGTCCTACATCGGCCAGAACCTGGAGTTCGCCCGCCAGTACCTCGCCGGCAGGATCGAGGTCGAACTCACGCCGCAGGGCACGCTGGCCGAACGCCTGCGTGCCGGCGGTGCGGGGATCGCGGCCTTCTTCACTCCGACCGGGGTGGGCACGGTGGTGGCCGAGGGAGGACTCCCGCGGCGCTACGACGCGGGCGGCGATGTCTCCGTGGCGTCGCCGGCGAAGGAGGTCCGCACCTTCATGGTGCGGGGTCGCGCCAGGGACTTCGTCCTGGAGGAGAGCATCGTCACCGACTACGCGTTCGTCAGGGCAGCGGTCGCGGACCGTCATGGCAACGCCGTCTTCCATGCCGCGGCGATGAACTTCAATCCGGACGTGGCCATGGCGGGGCGCGTCACGGTGGTCGAGGCGGAACGGGTGGTGGAACCCGGCGAGATCGATCCCGACGCGGTGCACCTGCCGGGAGTCTTCGTCCAGAAAGTGGTGGCTGTGAACGTCGGGAGGATCGAGTGAAGGCCGGCTGGACCCGCCCGGAGATGGCTGCGAGGGCCGCACGGGAGCTGCGCGACGGCGAGTGCGTCAACCTCGGCATCGGACTGCCCACCCAGGTACCCCAGTACCTGGAGCCGGGCATCCATGTGGTGGTCCACAGCGAGAACGGCGTCCTGGCCGTCGGGCCGTATCCCGAGAGCGGCCAGGGGGATCCCGACGTGATCAACGCCGGCACCGAGCAGGTGACCACGTTGCCCGGTGCGGCGTTCTTCTCGTCGTCGATGTCGTTCGCCATGATCCGCGGAGGGCACGTGGACACCACGATCCTCGGCGGAATGCAGGTCTCGGCGACCGGAGATCTGGCCAACTGGATGATCCCGGGCCTCATGGTGAAGGGGATGGGCGGAGCGATGGATCTGGTGAGCGGCGCCGGTCGTGTCATCGTGCTCATGGAGCACGTCGCCAAGGACGGTTCGCCCAAGCTGTTGCCGTGCTGCACGCTCCCACTCACCGGTCGCGGCGTGGTCGATCGGGTCATCACCGATCTCGGTGTACTGGATGTGACGGCGCAGGGGCTGGAGCTGGTCGAGCTGGCCCCGGGCGTCGACCTCGACTCCGTGCTGGGCGCCACGGCGGCTCCGGTCGTCGTGGCACCCCGACTCGCCGACAGCCGTGAAGGAGTGTGACCCGGACCGACAGCCCCCGCCCCGGTCGCTTCGCGCGTGCCTCGGGCCATAACTGACAGCGCCGAGGCGAGGTCCGTCCGGCAGCACTACGCGCGTCGTCCATGTCTCCGCATGGACGACGCGGCCGGTTGACGGCTCCACGCCCGAGCGTCGGACGGGGGATCACGCGGAAAGAGCGCAGCGCCGGAACAGTATGGTCAGTTTTTCAAGACGGATCGGAGGTCATGTGAAGCAGC
>NZ_LIPP01000094.1 GCF_001418335.1 Streptomyces aurantiacus
CCCCTGCCCCAGGAACGAGCCGCCCCCGCGCATAAAGGTCGGGGCGGCTCGCCCACGGCTGGGTGCCCTACTGGCCCACCCAGGCCTCGTAGCGCTACGCCCCCGGAGGCCCTGTGTCCCGCACAGTGATCGACCTCGATGACAAGGCCCTGGCCGAAGCCGCGTGCCGCCTCGGCACGAGCGGGAGGGCGGGAGGGAAGGACACTGCGAACGCCGCGCTCCGGGAGATCGTCGATCGCCGTCGGCGTGCCGAAGCTGTGGAACGGATGCGGCAGATGGTCGCTGAGGGAGAGATCGATCTCTCGGTCATCGAGGAGCCCGCTGCCTCCCAGGTCCGACTCGGTGACGTACCGGACCCGGGCTCCTCACCACCGGCCTGACCACTGTGTCGCCCTGACTACAGGAGTTCAGGGGTGCATCCGCGCCCCCTTCACCACCTTGTCCACCGCGTTGCGCGGGCCGTACACCGCGAGGCCCACCAGGTCCAGCTCCGCTGTCGGTACGGCTCGTACCGCCGCGCGGTTGTCCCGGTCGTTGCCCGTGGTGAACAGGTCCGAGGTGAACAGCGCGCGGGGCAGGGCCCGGGAGACAGCCTTGCCGTGGGCCGCCGTCAGCGTTTCCTTCGTGCCCTCGAAGACCAGCACCGGCTGGCGGAACATCGGCAGGTAGCCGACACCGTCGGCGTCCGCGTACGGCTCCCCCACCACCTCGGGGACCGACGGGCCCAGGCCGCTCACGAGGAACGCGGTCACGTTCAGCCGCTGCCACGTCTCCAGGTCCTCCCGCAGCAGGACAGCGATCTTCGTGTCGAAGCGCACGGGCGGTTCGGTGGGAACTGGTCCGGTGTGAACCGGCTCGGTGTCAGCGGGTTCCGCAGGGAGGTGTTCGGCGTTCATGGGCTGAGACTGCCGCGCCGCGTACGTTCCCGTCTTGTACGTTCTTTGCATGGTGGCCCAGCGTGAAGTCTCTGCCTGGCGCCCGCGGGTGCCGGGTGTCGTGGAGGTCTTCCACGCCCACTTCACGGAGTACGCGTATCCGATGCACGTCCATGACGCGTGGACCCTGCTGATCGTCGACGACGGCGCGGTGCGGTACGACCTCGACCGGCACGAGCACGGCACCCCGGACGGCACGGTCTCGCTGCTGCCGCCGCACATCCCGCACAACGGCTCGCCGGTCACCCCGTACGGCTTTCGCAAGCGCGTCCTGTATCTCGACCTCAGCCGGCTCGACGAGACGTACATCGGTCCGGCAGTGGACACCCCCGACCTCGTCGATCCCGTGCTGCGGCAGCGCGTCGGGCAGCTGCACACCGCTCTCGCCCACCCCGGGGACGAACTGGAGGCGGAGAGCAGGCTGGCCCTGATCGGCGAGCGGCTGCGCGGGCATCTGCGGCCCGGGATCGCCAGGGCCGCCCAGGAGGACGCAAGGGAGGACGCCCGGGGCGCCGACCGTCCCCTCGCCCACCGGCTGCGCGAGCTCCTCGACGAGCGTCTCCACGAGGGCGTGACCCTCCAGGAGGCCGCCCGCCTCGTGCACGCGCACCCCACCCACCTGGTGCGGGCGTTCAGCGGCGCCTACGGCATACCCCCGCATCAGTACCTGATGTCGCGCCGGGTGGAGCGGGCGCGTCGGCTGCTGCTGGAAGGCCGCACGCCGGGCGCGGTGGCCGCGGAGACCGGTTTCTACGACCAGTCGCATCTGAACCGTCATTTCAAGCGCCTGGTCGGGGTCGCTCCCGGGCGCTACCGCGTCAGCTCGCGCTGAGCCGACACACTGCGACCGTCAGTCGGTCGAACGCCGGGTCGGATGGCGGGTCAGGTGGCTGAACGCGTCCAGATTGCGGGTCGACTCGCCGCGCGACGTCCGCCAGGCGTACTCCTTGCGGATCGCGGACGCGAAACCCAGTTCCAGGAGAGTGTTGAAGCTGCCGTCGGCCGCCTCCAGGACCGAGCCGAGCAGCCGGTCGACCTCGTCGGCGGTGACGGCGGCCAGCGGCAGCTTGCCCGCCACATAGATGTCACCGAGCCGGTCGACCGCGTACCCCACGCCGTAGAGCCTGAGATTGCGCTCCAGGAGCCAGCGGTGCACTCCCGCCTCGTTCTCGTCCGGGTGCCGGATCACGAAGGCGTTGAGCGACAGGGAGTGCCTTCCGGCGATCAGTGAGACGGTCGTCGACAGCTTTCGGGTGCCGGGGAGCTTCACCACGAAATGGCCGGGCTCCGGGCTCTCCCACTCCAGCTCGGCGTCCTTGAGGACCTCCTCGATGGTGCTCGCCGCCCGCTCCACCACCCGCTCCACGTCAGCCATGGTGGGAGCGTACGTGACGGCGGTGTTCGTGCATCGCCGCCATGTAGACGTCCGCCGTGGCCGCGGCGGCCGTGTCCCAGCCGAAGGACTTCGCGTGCCAGGCGGCGGCCGCGCCCATCCGTTCCGCGAGCGCCCGGTTGTCGGCGAAATCGCGCAGCACGCGCGCGTAGTCGACGGGATCGTGGCCGGGCACCAAAAAGCCCGTCTCCTTGTGGCGGACCGCGACCGGCAGGCCGCCCACCGCCGCCGCGAGCACCGGCGTACCGCTCGCCTGCGCCTCTATGGCGACGAGCCCGAAGGACTCGCTGTAGGAAGGCATCACGAGGACGGACGCGGCCCGGAACCAGTCCGCGAGCTGCTCCTGGCCGACCGGCGGCCGGAAGCACACCACGTCGGCGATGCCCAGCCGCGCGGCGAGTTTCTGCAGCCCCTCCGGCTTGGCGAGGCCGCTGCCGCTCGGGCCGCCCACCACGGGCACGACGATGTGCGAACGGAGGTCGGGACGCTCCTCCAGGAGGACGGCGACCGCGCGCAGCAGCACGTCGGGGGCCTTCAGGGGCTGGATGCGGCCCGCGAAGAGCGGTATCAGGGCGTCCTGGGGGAGGCCGAGCCTGGCGCGCGCGGCGGCGCGTCCGTCGGCCGGGCGGAAGCGGTCGAGGTTCACGCCCGGATGGACGACCGCGACCTTGCTCTGCTCGGCCTCGTAGTGCCGTACGAGCTCGTCGGCCTCTTCCGCGGTGTTGGCGATGAGGCGGTCCGCGGCGCGGACGATCTGGGTCTCGCCGATGACGCGGGCGGCGGGCTCGGGGGTGTCGTCCGCGGCCAGGGCGGCGTTCTTGACCTTCGCCATGGTGTGCATCGCGTGCACCAGGGGGGTGCCCCAGCGCTCGGCGGCCAGCCAGCCGACGTGCCCGGAGAGCCAGTAGTGCGAGTGCACCAGGTCGTAGTAGCCGGGGCGGTGGCCGGCCCAGGCCTGCATCGCGCCGTGCGTGAAGGCGCACAGCTGGGCGGGCAGGTCCTCCTTGGCGAGCCCTTCGTACGGGCCGGCGTCGATGTGCCGGACCATCACGCCGGGCGCGAGCTCCACCTTGGGGGGCAGGGTCCCGGTGGTCGCGCGCGTGAAGATCTCGACCTCGATGTTGATCGCGGCGAGGCGCTGTGCCAGCTCCACGATGTAGACGTTCATGCCGCCCGCGTCGCCCGTGCCGGGCTGGTGCAGTGGTGAGGTGTGTACGGAGAGCATCGCCACGCGGCGCGGCCTGCGGTGCAGGCGGAGCCTCGAAGACGCCGCCGTCGAGCGGCGCCCGAGCCTGCTCACGTACTGACTCACGTGGCGTTCCTCTTTCTGCCTTCTACCTGCTGCGAATGTCACGGACCGTGCTGCGGGCATACCGACAGGCCCGCATGCCGGTGTACGGGCGGAAAACACCCCTCAAGTCCTTGAACACTGGAACGTCGCGCCTCATTTCCGCTTTGCCGAATCATTGCCGGTCATCGCTCAACCGTTCGAGGCTGTATTGCGTACGCGTAGGCGCGTGCGATCCTCCACGCTCACGACCGACGTCGACCACGGCGACGGCACCGACTGAGAGTTCCCACAAAGGCACCGCCTACGCTTGACCTCATGAGAGCCCGCGCAGCGACCCCCGTGGGGACGGTGACGCGCGGGACCACCAACCCGAACCGCCTCCGCCGCATGGACCGCTGGATCGCGGCCACCCACGGCGCCGAACTGCGCCGGGCCGACGATCCCCTGGCGGTCGACCTCGGATACGGCGCGGCCCCCTGGACCGCGGTGGAGCTGCTCCAGCGCCTGCGTACCGTCGCTCCACGCGCGCGCGTGGTGGGCGTCGAGATCGACCCTGCCCGGGTCGCCGCCGCGAAGCCGTACGAGCGCGACGGCCTCGAATTCCGGCACGGCGGCTTCGAGATCCCGCTGCCCGCGCGGCCGTCGCTGATCCGCGCGGCGAACGTCCTGCGGCAGTACGAGGAGGCCGAGGTCGCCGCGGTGTGGGCACGGCTGTGCGCCCGCCTGGCACCGGCGGGTGCCACCTCGCGCGGCGGGCTCCTCGTCGAGGGCACGTGCGACGAGATCGGCCGGCGGCACGTGTGGGTCGCGCTCGGCCCCGAAGGCCCGCGGACCGTCACGTTCGCCACCCGCCTCGGCTCCCTGGGCCGCCCGTCCGACCTGGCCGAACGTCTTCCCAAGGCCCTCATCCACCGCAATGTCCCGGGCGAGCCGGTGCATGCCTTCCTGCGGGACTTCGACCGCGCGTGGGCGGCCGCAGCGCCGTACGCCTCGTACGGCGCCCGTCAGCGCTGGATCCGGGCGGTCCGCGATCTGGCGGCCGACTGGCCGGTCACGGACGGGGCGCCGCGCTGGCGGCAGGGTGAAGTGACGGTGCGGTGGGAGGCGTTGGCACCGGCCACGTCCGCGTCCACGTCCGCGTAGGACCGCGAGCCGCGAGGGCGTCCGACGGGAACGATCTCGCTGAGTCGTTCGTCACATTGACGGGGAACGCGAGGGACATCAGCGGCGGGTGGGCAGTGAGGGGGAGGGAATCGGCAGGCATGAGCGGCAACGGTCGGCGGGGAAGAGGGAGTTCTTGCCCGTCTCTGTCGTATTGCGCGCCGACATGGCACCATCCCCGAGGCGTTCGTAAGTTACTGACGGTAAATCAGTTTGGGGGTCGGTTCATGGGATCCGGTATGCGGAGCCTGACCATTACGGCCATCGCCCTGGCCTGCGCGGCAACCATCCTGTCCGCGCCGGTCGTGGCCTACGCGGCCCCGACGCCGACACCCACACCGACCGCTCCGACCTCGGCTCCGGACCTGACCCCGGCCCCGAGTTCAACACCCACGAGCACCAAGGACCTCGAAGCGGTCCGCGAGAAGCTGGACGCGCTCTACCACGACGCGGCGGTCGCCACGGACGCGTACAACCTCGCCGAGGAGCGGACCGAGGAGCAGTCCTCGCAGATCGTCGGGCTCGCGCGCGAGATCGTCGAGGGCAAGGCCCGGCTGGACGATCTGAAGGAGCGCTCGGGCGCCGCGGCCCGCGCCCAGTACCGCGGCGGCGGGCTGCCGGACGAGGCGCAGTTGATGCTCAGCGACGACCCGGAGGATTTCCTGGACGGCGCGGGCCGGATCCGCCAGGGGGCGCAGGCGTCCAAGGGGCTGCTCGCCGAAATGAGCCGTACGCAACAGGACTTGGAGCAGTACGCGCGCGACGCGGCGGCCCAGTGGTCGAAGCTTGAGGCCAACCGAGAGACGAAGGCCAAGGCCAAGAAGAAGGTCAAGGAGCAGATCGCCGCCGCCGAGAAGCTTGAGTCGGAGCTGAAGAAGGAAGAGAAGCAGCGCCTGGCGAAGCTGGAGCAGCGGGCCGCGTACAAGGCGCAGACGACCTGGCTGGGCTCCGGCATCCTCGACGAGATCAGCGGCAAGGCCTCCGCCGAGGGCAAGAAAGCCGTGGCGTACGCGACGGCGCAGATCGGCAAGCCGTACGAGTGGGGCGCCGAGGGGCCGAAGACGTTCGACTGCTCCGGGCTCACCTCTCAGGCGTGGGCGGCGGCCGGGCAGGGCATTCCGCGCACCTCGCAGGAGCAGTGGAAGCAGCTCGACCGCGTCGCCGTTGAGGCCATGCGCCCCGGCGACCTCATCATCTACAACGCCGACGCCAGCCATGTGGCGATGTACATCGGCGACGGCGCGATAATCCACGCACCTCGCCCCGGTCGTACGGTGACGATCGCGGGGGCGGGCTCGATGCCGATACTCGGGGTCGTACGCCCCGACCAGTGACGCCCGCCCGGGCCGGCCGGAGAACCAGCAGGTCGGCCGGAGAGCCTGGCGGAGGGCCTAACGGCGGCCGGGGCGCTCGCTCCCCCGGTTGTGCCGGGTACCTGGTACCAGGTACCCGGTACCGGGCTCGTGCCCGTCGCCGGTGATCCTCCGCCGTCGCCAGGGTGATCGGTAACCCGGGCCCGTAACACGTGATTGGCAACACGTGATCCGTAACACGTGATATGCGGCACGTTCAGGGTCGGCGCTCAACCTCCGGGGCGTGATGTACGTCATCCCGTACGAGCACGCGTCGTGCCCAATTGCGGTACGGGATGCGGCATATGACGGTGGCTGTTTTCAACGCGTCCGGCCCGCCGCCATTCCTTTGTGACGGCGCCTGACGCTATGGTCCCCGTCGGTGGATCGAGATCCCTCGACCCGCCGTGCCCTCAGGGGGAGGGAAGGAACCCAAGACGATGCCCGTACCCGTACCGCGGCAGAGAGCGATCCCCGCCGTGGAAGGTGGACAGGCCCATGCCGCGTCCCCATCCGGTGGACCGGCACAGTCCGAGCCCGCACCCGGCACCCTGTCCGGCCAGGAACCGTCCTCGACGAGGCACGGCACAGACGGCCACGCCTCCCACGGCGACGACGACACCGACCACAGAGGCGGTGTCCACCACGGCAGTGCCGGCAACGGCACGGCCCCGCTGACGCTGCTCGTGATCGAGGACGACCCGGCCGGCGCGCTGACCGTGCCCGAGCTCCGGGACGCGGCAGGCAAGCAGATCCGTGTCCGTACCGCCCGCAACCTCACCGAGGCCGAGCGGCTGCTCACCGACGACATCCAGTGCATCCTGCTCGACCTCGCACTCCGGACGCCCGGTCCGACGGCTACGGCCGAGGAGACGGGGACAGACGCGGGGGCGGCAGTTGCGGAGGCGGGGGCGGCTGCGGCGGACGACGAGCTGGCCACGCTCAAGCATGTGCTGCGGCTCGCGCCCCGGCATGCCGTACTCGCGCTCACCGCGTCCGAGGACACCGAGCTCGGCGCGGAAGCAGTGCGCGTCGGAGCCCAGGACTACCTCTTCCACGACGAGCTGGACGGCCGGCTGCTGAGCCGCGCCATCCGCTACGCGGTGGAGCGCAAGCGTTCCGACCGGGCCGAGCGACGGCTGACCGAGTCCAAGCTGCGCGCGCAGGAGAACGCGCGGCTGGAGCGCGGGCTGCTGCCCACGCCGCTTCTGGAGGGCTCCTCGCTGCGGTTCGCCGCGCGCTACCGGCCCGGCCGCTCGCGCGCGCTGCTCGGCGGCGACTTCTACGACACGGTCCGCACCCCCGACGGCACCGTGCACGCCATGATCGGCGACGTCTGCGGTCACGGCCCCGACGAGGCCGCGCTCGGTGTGGAGCTGCGGATCGCCTGGCGCGCGCTGACGCTGGCGGGCCTGTGCGGCGACCGGCTGCTGTCGACGCTGCAGCAGGTCCTGGAGCACGAGCGCGACAGCGACGAGATCTTCGCGACGCTCTGCACGGTGGACATCGCCCCGGACGGCCGCAGCGCGGGCCTGTGCCTGGCGGGCCATCCCGCGCCACTGATCTCACACCCGGCCCGCTCCAGGGCCCTGGTCGGAGCCGACGGAATCGACGGAACTGACGGGGTCGCCGGGCTTGACGGGGTCGCCGGGATCGACGGGACTGCCGGGGCCGACCGGGTCGAGGCGCCGCCCGTCGCCCACCTGCTGCCGTACGAGAACGGCGGCCCGGCGCTCGGTCTGCTGCCGAATGCCCGGTGGCCGCGCCAGCAGGTGGAGCTGGGCGACAGGTGGAGCCTGATGCTCTACACGGACGGCCTGATAGAGGGCCGCACCGGCGAGGGCAAGGAGCGGCTGGGCCAGGACGGGATGGTGGACATGGTCCGCCGCCAGCTGGCACAGGGCCTGCGCGGCGAGGAACTGCTGCGGGCCGCCGTGAACGAGGTACGGGACCTCAACGGCGGAGAGCTGACGGACGACGTAGCGGTGCTGCTGCTGGACCGCGTGACGTAAGGCGCCGGTTCCGGTGAGACGGTGGTCGCCGGTGTGGACGTAACCACCGGTATTCGAGGGGGCTCGGGGCCCGTCGAAGTCTCTGGCCTCAGCGAAGGCGGGGGCCTCCTCACGAAGGCCCTGACCTCATCGAAGGGCTGGGCCCCTCGGCAGAACCGGGACCCTGGGGCCTGGGGCTCAGCAGAACAGGGGCCTGGGGCTCGGGGGCTGCTCAGCGCCCGCCGTTGTAGGGCCCGTACGGACCATCGCTGCTGCTTCCGCCCCGCCGGCCGCCGCGACCGCCGCCCGAGACCTGCTGGAGGGCGGGCCGGACGTCCACGAAGAAGACGATCGTGGCGATGAGCCCGGCGATCTGCAGGAAGAGCATGGGCACCAGAAGATTCACGGCCACCGTGACACCGAGAATGATCAGCCAGAACATCTTGCTCTGCTTGTTCGCGGCGCGGTAGGCGTCATCGCGGGCCAGACCGGCCATGACGAGCGCCGCCACCGCCAGCAGCAGCATGGCGGTGAAGAGCAGCCACATAAGGCCGCCGAATGCTGTCAAGAGCACTTTGCCCACCACCCGAGTCGAGTCGTCGTCCCTACGCGGTCACCGTACCCGCAGAACGGGCCAGGAACTCCGATAGTGCCCGGAGTGCCCGACCCGTTCACGTGACACGGGTCCGTTGTCATGGCGTACGTCCGTTGCGACGTACGTCGTGGCCGCTCGCTTCCACCCACTTCGCGGATGGGGTCCTACTTCCTACTTAGCGGGCGGCGTCGACTTCTTGGCCGTGGCGGTGGTCTTACGGGCGGCCGGAGCCTTCTTGGCCGGGGCCTTCTTCGCCGGGGCGGGCACGGCCTTGGCCTCGGCGGGCTTCTCGGCCTTGACCTCGGCCGGCTCGGGGTTCGGCTCGACGGCGACAGCCAGTTCCTCGATCTCCTCGGCCGTCTCGCCGCGCCAGGTCTTCACGGTCTGCTCACCGTGCTCGGCGACCTTCTCGTACGTCTCGCGCGCCTTCACGGCGTACTCGGCGGCGACGCCGACACCGCGCAGGGCGAGGTCCTGAGCCGTCTCACCGATCTTCTTCAGGTCGGTGTCCAGCGTGCTCATGAACCCGTTCACCTTGGTCTGAAGGGTCTCCTGCGCCTCCTTGGCGCGGGCGGCGGCCTTCTCCTGGACGGCGTTGGGGTCGATGTTCCGAACGGCGTCGACGCGAGCCGGCGCCTCGGCACGCAACTGCTCGACGAGGCCCGGCACCTTCTTGGCCTGCTGGATGGCCAGCTCGGCGGTACCGGCGGCGAAGTAGAGCGGGGTCGGGTCGCTGAAGGTCTTACGCAGGTCGTCGGTGATGGCCATGGTGATGGTCCTCCCGGAATTCGCTATCGCGTGGGGCGTGAGGGTCTTGTCTGTAGGTACTTCGGTTACTTCGTTGCTTCGGTACTTCGGTTACTTCGGCATGTGGGTATTTCGTTACTCCGCTGATCCGTGGCCGGCCGACCGGTTCAGGAAGGGGGCCGATCACGCCGCACCCGGCCGCGCCGGACGCGGTCAGCTCGCGGAGGACTGCTGGTCATTCGTGTCTTGCAGGTCGGGCAGGTCGTGCGGGTCGTGCGGGTCGTTCTGCGCGGCATCGCTGTCGTCGGCCGGGTGGGCCCTGTCAACGACGGGGTCTTCGGCGTCTCCGTCCAGAGCGTCCTCGACGGCCTTGATCTCGAATCCGTTCTCCTTGCGGAAGGACTCGTAGATCTGGAGCAGCACCTGCTTCTGCCGCTCGGTGAGCGTCGGGTCGGCGAGGATGACGGCGCGTGTCTCCACCTCGTCCCGGTCGCGCTCGGCGTCGAGGATGCCGGCACGGACGTACAGCGTCTCGGCGGAGATCCGCAGGGCCTTGGCGACCTGCTGCAACACCTCCGCGCTCGGCTTGCGCAGCCCGCGCTCGATCTGGCTCAGATACGGGTTGGACACCCCGGCGGCCTCGGCGAGCTGCCGCAGACTCAGCTGCGCGTTGCGCCGCTGGTCCCGCAGGTACTCACCAAGATTGCCGACGTTGAGCGTTGCCATGCCCCTACCCTGCATCACCCGCGCTAACTATTGCAAGCACCTGCTTGCAATAGTGCGCTACGCCACTCGTACGGCCGAAGCCGGCCTGTACCTGTACGGCCCACCGGCCTGTCTCTGTGTAGTCGAGGCAGTCCCGGTCGTCGTAAGGCATCTGGTGGCACGTCTCGTTCGATCTCAGGCATCCGGTGCGGTGCCTCGTGTGGTGGGCCGCTTGAGGTGATGTGGCCGGTCCGGTTCGAGTCGGCTGAGCAGGTGCGTGCTTCCCCGTCGCACCGGGGGCAGCGCCATTTTTCGGGTTGGTACTGGGCTGCGACCAGCGCGGAATCGGGGGGGCACGAGTCGCGGGTGGAGCTGAGCCACTTGATGCGGCTGGATGCCGAGCCGGAGGTGGGCGGGCTGGTCTCGCAGCCGTTTCGGTTGTCGTGGCGGTATGACGGCCGGAGTCGGCGGGTCAGCCACACGCTGGATCACTTCGTGCGCCGCCGGGACGGCGGGCGGAGCGGGTCTGCAGACTCCGGCGTTGTCAGGTGTGTCAGGTGTGTCAGGTGTGTCAGGTTCGCAGGCCGCCAGAGGCGGTGAGGCGCTCTCCGGTGACCCATGCGGCGTCGTCGGAGGCGAAGAAGACCGCCGCCCGCGCCAGGTCCGCGGGCTGACCGATACGGCCCAAGGGGGTGCGCCCGATCATGTCCGTCTCGGCGTCACTGCCGATGAAGCCGGCCGCGTGGATACCTTCCGTCTCCACACCACCAGGGGCCAGGGTGTTCACTCGGATCCCGCGAGGGCCGAGCTCGGCGGCCAGGACTCGCGTCAAGGCGTCGACGGCGCCCTTCGTCGCGGCGTACACCGACATCCCCGGCACCGCGCGGGCGCTGTCCAGCGATCCGATGTTGATGACCGACCCGCCGTCGGGCCCGAAGTACTTGAGGGCTTCCTGGATCGTACGGATCGGTCCGGTCACGTTGACGGAAAGCTGCCGGTCGATCTCCTGCTGCGTGACGGTCTCCAGCGGCTGTGCGTGATAGACACCGGCATTGTTGACGAGGATGTCGAACCGGCCGTACGCGTCTACGGTCCTGGCGAAGAGGCGCTCGACATCCCGCGCCACCGACACGTCGCCCTGTACGCCGATCGCGGTCCCCCCTCGCGCCTGGATGTCCTGCACCACCCGCTCGGCGTCGGCGGCACTGGAGGCGTAGTTGACCACGACCGACGCTCCGGCCGCAGCGAATTCCCGCGCGATGCCCGCCCCGATGCCCTTGGAAGCACCCGTCACGAGCGCGACCTTTCCCGCCAGTCTCGAATCGGCGTTCTTCGGCGGTACTCCGTCACCGCGACCAACACCTGTCTGATTTGCCATTTGCCATTTCCGTCCATTTAGTGAGCGTCCGGGTGACGCGGGCCTCCGGGGCACCTGCACCGCTTTCGGCGGCGGCGATCCACCGGATATGCGCCACGCTAGGATCCGCGAGACATAGAGGCAAATAGTGTCAGCACATGCCTGAGATTGACATTGTCTATGCCGCCGGAAAGTGGAAGCGGATGCACCTGCCGCTGCGGCAACACGAATACGTTCTGGCTGTGGCCGAATAAGGCTCCATGACAGCGACTGCTGAGCGTCTGCGCGTCACGCAGCCGTCCTTGTCGCAGCAGATCGGCACTTTTGGAAAAGCACCTCGGTGTGCAGCTGTTCGCTCGGACATCGGGCGGGGTAGCTGGTCGAAGAGCTGGGCGTTCGTGTGCTGCCGCGCTTGCTGTTCACGTTCAGCAATCTCAGCGGCCTGAGCCCTCACTGGCTCGGTGTGCACGAAGCCGTGGTGCCGGACGCCGTGGTCCCCGATCCCGATGAGGTCGCCTGGCTTGGCTGGCTGAGCGAGTCGGAGCTCGGCTCGGCCTTGCGGGAGTGGCGCTTCACCCCTGACAGTCACGAGGCCTTCAGCCGGTATCTCGCGTTCCGGACCGCGCCCTCCTGATCTTTCTCACCTTGTGGGTCTACTCGGAGCGGCTCGGGCAGCCGGCCGCGGTGGCTGTTCCGAAGCCGTCGTCCGGAGCGTCGGGGGCTGGGGGCACGCATCTGTGCGTGCTCATCCAGATGCCGGCCGACTCCAGGAGCGGTTCAGGGGTGCCCTCGGTGCGGAACGTGAAAGCGGTCCCGGTCGGTTCTGTCCGCAGCGCCGTCTGCCCTGGCGGTTGGTTCAGGGTGACCGACTGCCAACGGCATCCCGTCGCTTCGAGAGCCGAGGTGATCTCGCGGTGGGTCAGCTGCCCCGGGTGGGAGACGACTGTCCCTGGCTGGTGGGGGTCCGGGAGGCTGATCGTGTCGCGCCAGGTCTGGACGCACATCGACGTGATGAGGCGGCAGCGGCAGACGCAGAGCTCGACGTCGCCGTAGGAGAACAGGTGCGGCCAACGGCGTCGCTTACTGACGCGGCCGATGTCCCACGGCGGGCCCAGCGTCGCCGCGATGTCCGTGAGGGATACGCCGTAGCGCAGCGGACCGATGGCTCCCGTCGAGCCGAGTCCCTCGTCGCTGCCGCCAGGTCCTCCTGAAGGAATGTGCACCGGACCGACCTGAACAGAACCTGTAGTTGAACTCGCTGAACTCGTTGACCTCATTGACCTTCACCTTGGGACAGGCCGCAGCATCGGTCGGGCCGGGTGACGTGCTCGGCATGAGGGAGGAGGGCCAGCATGGGGTTGTCGACCATCGGTGTCGTGCACGAAGGCAGCTTCGCGTTGCATCGGATCCGCTTCCAGGAACTCATCAGGCAAGCCGACGCATACCGGCTCGCCCAGCGAGCCAGAAGCGCCGAAAGTCCCGTACCGGCTTCGCGGCGCCTGTTGGCCCGGCTCCGGGGGTGACCGACCACGCCGCCCGCCCCTGTGCGCCAAGCCGCTCGATGCGATGCCGGAAGAGCAGCTGCCCATGGAGCCATGGAAGCCGTTGGCTACCAGATGATGACCCCGCCCCCGACATCCGACGCCCGCCGGGCCGCGTCCACGATGTTGTCCAGGCGCCGGCTCACGTCGTCGGCGCGCTGGGAGGGGGACTGCCGCGGTCCCGTCTCCGGTGCCGCCCGCAGGTGCTCCGCGATCCGCGCCAGGTGCGTACGGACGAGGTCGCACTCGGCGATGAAGTCGGCCACCTCGTCCGGTGCCACGGTGAGGTCCTCGGTGGCCAGCCGCGGCAGGAACCGCGCACCCAGCGCGCGGACCGGTTCGGACCCCCACACCTCGGTACGCCAACATTCCCGGCCCGCCGCATCGGAGCTTCCCGGCGGAACGTCCAGCACCTCGATGCCGCCCTCCGCAAGGGGCACATACACATCGACCGACAGACTCATGGCAGGGAGTCGACCACGGACGGGTGTCGGCGGTCCACCGCGAACCGGTCACTGTCACCGAACGGGGTTGCACCACGGACCGACCGGACGTGCACCCACCGGCCGTGCACCCACCAACCGGAGGGCGACCAGCCGGAGGCTGACCGGGGCCGTCCGAGGGCGACCGCCCCGGAGCCAACGGAGCTGTATTCGGTTTCGCCGAATACAAAGCATTGCCTGCACGCACGAATTCCCTTAACCTTTCCCCCGTGACTGCCGGGTCGGCCATGGGCCAACAAACAGTAGGGTTCCCGGCCTCCGAGTGAGGCCCGGGCGGGCCAGAGGGCCGCCCTTTTCCAGCGCGCACCGCGCCACCACCCCACCGCCCCCATGGGCATGCCTCCTTACGTCCTCCTTGGATGTAACCCCAGGCATATCCCCCCATGGGCCCGCTGCCGTGCGCCCACACACTTCACTACCCAACGCACCCGCACACTTCACCACCCAATTCGCCGCGTGGCGATTCACCATGCCATTTTCCGGAATGCACCGAGAAGAAAGAAGAGAATGCCCAACGAATTCAACCAGCAGGTCATCGAGGAATTCCGGGCCAACGCCGGGCAGGTCGGCGACCACTTCGAGGGGGCCCGGCTGCTTCTGCTCACCACCACGGGGGCCCGTTCCGGCGACCGGCACACCACACCGGTCGGCTACTACCCCGACGGAGACGGCAGGGTGCTGGTCATCGCCTCGGCCGGCGGTGCGCCGAAGCATCCGGACTGGTTCCACAATCTCGTCGCGTACCCGCACGTCACCGTCGAGTCAGGGGTGTTCACGTACGAGGCCAAGGCCGAAGTCCTGAACGGTGCCGACCGCGACGACGCCTTCGCCCGTGCGGTCGAGGCCGACTCCGGCTGGGCGGAGTACCAGGCCGGGACCAGCCAGGTGATCCCGGTCGTCGCGCTTCACCCGATCGCACACAGCGGCCCGCCGGACATCAACGCCTCCTCCATGGGCCAGATCATCAAGGCGGTACACGACGCGTTCCGCCGCGAACTCGTCCTGATCCGCCGGGAGATCGACGAGGCGGGCGCGACACTCGGGGCCCAACTCCGCGTCAACTGCCTGGCCTTCTGCCAGGGCCTGCACAACCACCACACCGGCGAGGACACCATCTTGTTTCCGTTCCTGGCCGACCGCCGCCCCGGGCTCGACCCGACCATGGACCGCCTGCGTGCGGAGCACGAGAACATCGCCGCCCTGACAGCCGAGTTGAAGCAGGTGATCGGCAGCGGCTCGGCGGACACCCGGCACGTACGCGACGAGGTCGAGCGGCTCACCGCAGCCCTGGAAGCGCATCTCGCGTACGAGGAGGCGCAGTTGATCCCCGCCCTCGACGCGTCGGCCGGGCCGGTCTCCGGCAGTTCCTAGAAGGCGCTCGGAAGCGGGGTCACAGCCTGGTGTTCTTCCACGATCCGGGGGTGTCGTAGATCTGCTGCAGCAGTGCGTCGAAGATCTTGTTGTCGAAGAGCATGCCGTAGTACTCCACGGTGATCCGCTTGCCGTTGATCACAGCGGTGGGTGTTCCCGGTCCTTCGGGCTCCTCGGCTCCCCCGGCCCGCTCGTACGCCTTCTCGGAGGCGGTCACGAAGGTGCGGTACTTCATGGTCTTCACGGCCGTGTCGAACGCCGGGCCGCGCAGGCCTTCCACCTCGTCGGCCAGTTCCAGCAGATTGGCGGTGGTGTAGCCGTCGACGCTCTCCTCGGGCTGGTTGGCGAAAAGCACCTCGTGGTACTCCACGAACTTGCCCTCCCCCAGCGCGGCACGCAGGGCGTTGGCCGCCTTCTTGGAGCCACTGCCGCCGACCCTGTCGTCCAGGAAGGAGGCGAGGGTGTACTCGGTCTTCACCTGCCCGTCGATCATCGCTTTCCGCAACGCCCGGGCGCCGCCGGTGGTCTCGAACTCCTCGCACACCGGACAGCGCAGATCCTCGTACAGCCTGACCGTCACCCTCGCGTCCGGATCACCCACCAGGATGGTGGTGCCGTCCTTGCCGAGCTTCTCCGGCAGTTCCTGCGCGCTCTCGAACCCGGCCCCAGAGCCGGCCCCCGACCCGGCCCCGTACTCGGCCTGACCGCACCCCGCCAGCGTCAGCATCGCCACGCACAGCACGGCCCACCGCCCCCCACGCACCATGCGTCATCCCCTCCCCAGAGAACAGCGTGACCATAGACCATTCCCACAACAAACACACAGTTCATTGCGCCCCAACTGCCCCTGCCGCAACGCCTGATGGCGCCTGCTGTGGAAGCCTCGCTCACTCGAACGGCAACGGCCGCGCATGTACGACGTCCAGCCTGGACACCGCCCGCGTCAGTACGACATACAGCCGATGCAGCCCTCGCCCGTCCCCACCCTTGCCT
>NZ_LIPP01000095.1 GCF_001418335.1 Streptomyces aurantiacus
CGAAGCGGGACCCGGTGGCGAAGAGGTCGGACACCCGGTCGACCCGGAACGTGCGCCAGTCCTCCCGGTCGAGGTCGTACGCGACGAGATACCAGCGACGGCCGGTCGACACGAGCCGGTACGGCTCCGTCCGGCGCCGGCTCTCCGTCCCGTCCCCGGCGCGGTACGCGAACCGCAGCCGCTCCCGACCCGCGATCGTCGAGGCCATCACGGTCAGCGTCTCGGGCGCGATGCTGGCACCGTCGCCCGTCGTCAGGGGAGTGGTGGCGGCCTGAAGGGTGGCGACCCGGTGGCGCAGGCGGCTCGGCAGGACCTGTTCGAGCTTGGCCAGCGCCCGCACCGAGGCCTCGTCGACACCCTCGACGGCGTGCCCCGCACCGGCCCGCAGGCCCACCGCGATCGCCACCGCCTCCTCGTCATCGAGGACCAGCGGCGGCATGGCCTTGCCGGCGACCAGCCGGTAGCCGCCGTCCGCGCCCTTCGTCGCTTGCACCGGATAACCCAGCTCCCGCAGCCGGTCGACGTCCCGCCGCACGGTCCGCCGCGAGACACCGAGCCGGTCCGAGAGCTCCCCGCCCGGCCATTCGCGCGGCGTCTGAAGAAGAGACAACAACTGAAGCAGCCGCGCCGGAGTATCCGTACTCATGGGGCCTCCCCTGGGTGGAACCGCGCCCCTCCCAAGGGGCGCGGGGAACTGCGCGACCAGCCACAACGCACCGTACTGTCCGTATGCGCCGCGGCCTTTTCGACTTCTCCGAGCATGCCTCGGCAGTAGGACAAGACCTGACCTACATCGTCCCTACCGTGCAGACATGACCTCACCAAGCAGCACCCTCACGTCCCCCCGGCCGGAGGCGGACCGCCGGCGCTGGTACGCGCTCGCCATCGTTATGACCGCGGCCTTCATGGACCTGGTCGACGTCACGATCGTCAACATCGCGATCCCGTCGATCCAGCAGGACGCGGGTGCGACCTTCAGCCAGATCCAGTGGATCACGGCGGGTTACGCGCTGGCCTTCGCCGCGGGCCTGATCACCGGCGGCCGGCTCGGCGACATCCACGGCCGCAAACGGCTCTTCCTCGTCGGCATCGGCGGCTTCACCCTCGCGTCCGCGCTCTGCGGCTTCGCCGTGAACCCGGACATGCTCGTCGCCTCCCGGATCCTCCAGGGAGCCATGGCCGCGCTGATGGTGCCGCAGGTCCTGTCGATCGTGCACGCCACGTTCCCGGCGCACGAGCGGGGCAAGGTCTTCGGACTGTTCGGCGCGATCGTGGGCCTGGGCGCGGTCTCCGGACCCCTCCTCGGCGCACTGCTCACGGAGTGGAACCTGTTCGGCCTGGAGTGGCGGCCGATCTTCCTCATCAACCTGCCGGTGGGCATAGCGGGCCTCGTCCTCGGCCGGAAGTTCATCACCGAGTCCAAGGCCCCGCACGCCCTGAAGCTCGACCTCGTCGGCGTCGCACTGGTCGTCCTCGGTCTGCTGATGCTGCTCTACCCGCTCATCCGCGGCCGCGAGCTGGGCTGGCCGGTATGGGGGTACGTGTCGATGGGCGGCGCCCTCGTCGTCTTCGGGGCGCTGGTGGCGTACGAGAAGAGGAAGTCGGCGCGGGACGGATCTCCTCTCATCGAGCTGTCCCTGTTCAAGGTGAAGAGCTTCGCTGCGGGCATCGCCGTCCAGACCGTCTTCGGGATCGGCCTCGGCATCTTCTTCCTGGTCTGGACGCTCTACATGCAGACCGGCCTCGGCTGGAGCCCGCTACGGGCCGGCCTGACGGGCGTGCCGTTCTCGATCGCGGTGTCGCTGGCCGCGGGCCTTTCGGTGCAGAAACTGGTGCCGCGGTTCGGCCGGAAGGTGCTCCAGGCGGGCGCGCTGACCATGACCGCCGGCGTCCTGCTCTACATCTGGGAGTCCGAGCGGTACGGCATGTCCATCGCCCCCTGGCAGATGGCCCTTCCGCTGATCGTCATGGGCGTGGGCATGGGCCTGATCGTCGCCCCGCTGACGGACGCGGTCCTGTCCGGGGTCCCGCGCGAGCACTCCGGCTCGGCGTCCGGCCTGATCAACACCGTCCAGCAGATGGGCAACGCCCTCGGCCTCGCCCTGGTCTCCGTCGTCTTCTTCGGCACGATGTCCGACCACCTGTCGCCGCGCGAGGTGGGTCCCGCCTTCGTCGACGCCTTCCAGCAGGCGCTGGTCTGGGTCGCCGTGGTGATGACGGCCATCTTCCTGCTGATGTTCGCCCTCCCGAAGCGCCCCGCCCAGCACGTGGAGGGCGCGGCCACCACGGACACCCTGGGCACCCTGGGCACCACGGGCACCACGGGCACTGCGGACGCCGCGCCTGCCGGCGAGCAGGAGCCCGAACTCGTCGGCTGAACGAGGCGGTTCACGGACCTCCGAGGCCCGGTCCTCCCCCCAGGGAGCCGGGCCTCGCGGTCTTTCCGGGATGTCCGTTCATGCCCACATCAGTGCCCGAACCTGTTTACTTTCCCGAAATCCCCGCGTAGCCTCCGAGTGAAACCACAGGAACGGGCACGGAGTGGAGGCGAACGGGCATGTACGCACCTGAGCGGCAGCAGGAGATCCTCCGGCTCGCACGTGACGGTGGACGCGTGGACGTGGTCTCGCTCGCGGAGGAGTTCCAGGTCACGGCGGAGACCATCCGGCGGGACCTGAAGGCCCTCGACCGGGCGGGGCTGCTGCGCCGGGTCCATGGTGGCGCCATACCGGCCGGGCGGCTCGACTTCGAGCCCGACCTCGCCGAGCGCGAGACCACCGCCGCGGACGAGAAGGACCGCATCGCCAAGGCGGCCGTCGCCGAACTGCCCGACGAGGGCACGGTGATCCTCGACGCGGGCACGACCGTCGCCCGCCTCGCGGGAGCCCTCCCGCTGGAGGCGACGCTCACCGTCGTCACGCACAGCCTCCCCATCGCGGCCCGCCTCGCCGACCACCCCGGCATGCAGCTCCATCTGATCGGCGGCCGCGTCCGGCACCGTACGCGCGCGGCGGTCGACGCCTGGGCGCTGCGGGCGTACGGAGAGATCCGCGCGGACGTGGTCTTCCTCGCCGCGAACGGCTTCTCCGCCGAGCACGGCCTGACCACCCCGGACCTCGCCGAGGCCGCCGTGAAACGTGCCGTTCTCGCCGCCGCGCGCCGCGTGGTGCTGCTCGCCGACTCGGCCAAGTACGGCCAGGAACACTTCGCGCGCTTCGGCGACCTCGGCGACGTGGACCTGCTGATCACCGACAGCGGGCTGAGCCCCGAAGACGCCACCGCCATCGAGCGCGGCGGCACGCAAGTGCTGTGTGTCTAGAACAGAAGTGCTGTGTGTCCAGAAACGAGTGCGCATGATCCTCACCGTCACCCCGAACCCGTCCCTGGACCGTACGTACGAGGTTCCGTCGCTCGACCGCGGCGAGGTCATCCGGGCCACCGGAGAACGTATGGACCCGGGTGGCAAGGGTGTCAACGTCTCGCGGGCGGTCGCCGCGGCCGGCCGGCGTACCGTCGCGGTCCTGCCGCTCGGCGGCGCCCCGGGCGCGCTCGTCGCCGACCTGCTGGACGCGCAGGGCATCGAGGTGGCGCCGGTCCCGGTCGCCGGGGCGACCCGCTCGAACATCGCGCTCGCCGAGGCGGACGGGGTCCTCACGAAGATCAACGCGCCCGGCCCCGAACTCACCCCCGCCGAGCAGGAGTCCCTCCTGGAGACCGTGCGCGAGCAGTCCCGCGACGCCGACTGGATCGCCTGCTGCGGCAGCCTGCCCCGCGGCCTCGCACCCTCCTGGTACGCGGAACTGGTCGCCCGCGCCCACCGGGCCGGCGCCCGGATCGCGCTGGACACCTCGGGACCGGCTCTGCTCGCGGCCCTGCGCGAACGGCCCGACGTCGTCAAGCCGAACATCGAAGAGCTCGCCGAGGCGGTCGGCCGCCCGCTCGCCACGGTGGGCGACGCGGTCAAGGCCGCCGAGGAACTGCGGGAGCTGGGCGCGCGGACCGTGCTGGCCTCGCTCGGCGCGGACGGACAACTGCTCGTCGGCGAGGAGGGCGCGTGGTTCGCGAGCGCCCGCGTCGACGTCGTACGCAGCAACGTGGGCGCGGGCGACTCGTCGCTCGCCGGTTTCCTCATCGCCGGCGGGAGCGGGCCCGGCGCGCTCGCCTCCGCCGTGGCCCACGGAGCGGCGGCCGTCCAACTGCCGGGCAGCGTGATGCCGAGCCCGGCGAACCTCGACCCGTCCGCGGTGACGGTCACAGCGGAGATCCCGGTGAACCGCGTACTGACGGAGCCCGCGTCATGAGAACTCACCGGCCCACTCACCCCACACCCCGGCACACGCCCGTAACCACCGAGACGGCGACGGCGACCGCAACCGAGACCACAACCGAGACCGCGGCTGTCCTCCCCTCTGTCCTCACCCCCGTCCCCACCTTCGCCCACAACTCTCCCCGGGCGATACGCGTGCGAAGGAGCCCGCGATGAGCGAGATGATCACCGCGGACCTGGTCGATCTCGACCTGTCCGCCGATACGAAGGAAGCGGCGGCCCGTGCCCTCGCCGAGCGCATGGTGTCCCTGGGGCGGGTGACCGACCTGGACGGCTTCCTCGCCGACGTGGCCGCCCGCGAGGCCCAGATGCCGACCGGCCTCGACGGCGGCATCGGCATTCCGCACTGCCGCAGTGAACACGTCACCGAGCCGACCCTGGCCTTCGGGCGCAGCGCGGCCGGGGTCGACTTCGGCGCGCCGGACGGCCCGGCCGACCTGATCTTCCTGATCGCCGCCCCGGCCGGTGCGGACGACGCCCACCTCACCATCCTGTCGTCGCTGGCCCGCCAGTTGATGAACGCCCAGTTCACGGCCGCGCTGCGGTCGGTGGACGACGCGACGGCCGCGGCGGCCCTGATCCGCGGGGAAGAGCCCCCGGAACCGGAGCCCGCCGCGAAGGCCGGCCCCGAAGCCGAGCCGACTACGGCCACCTCGGCCACCTCGGCCACCTCGGCCACCTCGGCCACCCCGGCCACCTCGGCCACCCCGGCTACCTCAGCCACCCCGGTCTCCGGTCGGCCGTTCCGTATCGTCGCCGTCACCTCGTGTCCCACCGGCATCGCGCACACCTACATGGCGGCCGAGTCGCTGGAGAACGCGGGCCGCGAGATTGATGACGTCGAGATCGTCGTCGAGCCACAGGGATCGGCGGGCTTCACCCGGCTCGACCCCGCCGTCATCGCCGCGGCGGACGGCGTGATCTTCGCGCACGACGTGCCCGTACGGGAGAAGGACCGGTTCGCCGGCAAGCCGACCGTGGACGTCGGTGTGAAGGCGGGCATCAACAAGCCTGCCGAGCTGATCGCAGAGGTACGCGGCAAGGCCGAGCGTGGTGAGTTCACTTCGGCCGCCCGATCCGGCGGCACCCCGGTGGACCGGGCGGGCGAGCCCGACGACGGCTACGGCACCAAGCTCCGCAAGTGGCTGATGACCGGCGTGAGTTACATGGTTCCGTTCGTGGCCGCGGGCGGTCTGCTGATCGCGCTCGGGTTCGCGATCGGCGGCTACAAGATCAGCGATGCCAAGCCGGTCACCGAGGTGTTCGACTGGGGCCAGGTCGACAGCTGGGGCGCGCTGCTGTTCCAGATCGGCGGCGTCGCCTTCGGCTTCCTGATCCCCGTACTCGCCGGATACATCGCATACGGGATGGCCGACCGGCCGGGCCTCGTACCGGGCTTCGTCGGCGGCATGATCTCGTTCAACATCAACGCCGGTTTCCTCGGCGGCCTGGTGGCCGGTCTGCTGGCCGGTGCGGTGGTCCTCGCCATCCAGCGGGTCAAGATCCCGAAGGTGATGCGCGGCATCATGCCGGTGGTCGTGATCCCGCTGATCTCGTCGATCGTCGTCGGCTTCCTGATGCTGATCGTGATCGGCAAGCCCATCGCCGAGGCCCAGGACGCCATGACGGACTGGCTCGGCGGCCTCTCCGGCACGAACGCCGTGCTGCTCGGCGTCCTCCTCGGCCTGATGATGTGCTTCGACCTGGGCGGCCCGGTCAACAAGGTCGCGTACGCCTTCGCCACGGCCGGTATCGCCGTGCAGGACCCCAGCGACTCCGCGATGAAGATCATGGCGGCCGTGATGGCCGCGGGCATGGTTCCGCCACTCGGCATGGCGCTGGCGACCACCATCCGCAAGAGGCTCTTCACCCCGGCCGAGCAGGAGAACGGCAAGGCGGCCTGGGTCCTCGGGGCGTCCTTCATCACCGAGGGAGCCATTCCGTTCGCGGCCGCCGACCCGCTGCGGGTCATCCCGGCGTCCATGGCGGGCGGCGCGGTCACCGGCGCCCTGACCATGACCTTCGGCTCGACCCTGCGCGCCCCGCACGGCGGCGTCTGGGTCACCTTCCTGATCGGCAGTCCGTTCCTCTACCTGCTCGCCATCCTGGTCGGTACGGCGATCACGGCCGGCCTGGTCATCGTCCTGAAGGGCATGCGGAAGCAGGCTCCCGACGGCAGCACGGAGAACACCTCCGAGACTGCGAAGACGACGCAGCCGAAGGAGCCGGTCGCAGCGTAGACGCTCCGCTGAAAGCCGCACGTGGCCGTGGCCCGGTACTCGAACCGGGCCACGGCCACGTTTCTGTGCGCTGCCCGGATCTGTACCGCGAGGTCAGCGCCGGTTGGATGCCCGGCGCTCCATGGCCTCCCGGGCGTCCGCCTCCGACGCATACACCTCGCACATGTGCCGCCCGTCGGGCGTGGCCGTGTGCTCGACCTCCCACAGAGACAGCTCGCGGCCGTCCCGAAGCAGGAACGCGTGCTCGTACAGCGAGAAGCACAGCCCTCTCCGGCCGGCCCGGCACGGCCGCCCGAAGGCCTGCGTGATCTGGTGCGCGAACGCCGTACGTAACAGCGCGGCCATGTCCTCGCCCGGCCGGTCCGCGTTCTCGGCGCGCCGCAGCAGCCGCCGGCCGTGGTCGGCCGAGTTGTCCGCAACGTACGTGTGCAGCGGTTCGGGAACGGCCGACAGCCGTACCAGGACGGGCAGTTCGAAGTCAGGGTCTTCCCACGGCAGCGGCAGACGCGCGGTCGCGGTACGCAACTCTTCCTCGTCCTCGTAGACCTCGTGCTGGGTGTCCCGGCTCGCCGAGGTGTTGTGGACCAGTTCCCAGAGCGTGAGCGCGCTCCCATCAGCGAGCAGCCAGGTATGGCGGTACGTCTCGCGGTGCAGCCCCGCACTGTGGTGCGCGGAGTGCAGTGAACTGTCGTGGGCCAGCGCCCGGTCGAGCCGCCGTATCGTGTCGTCCGTCAGCTCGAAGGAGTTGAGGGCACGACCGAGGAGTCGCGCGAGATGCTCCTCCGGAGACTCGGGCGACTCGGGTGGCTCGTACGCTGCCGTCTCGTACGGAACGCTCAAGGTTTCTCCCGGCGTTGCTGCATGTCACCTTGTGGGTGCATACCGTAGCCCCTCGGTCGGACATCATGTCCGTGAACCGAGAAAACGTACGCCCAGAAAACGCCGCGGCCACGAAAGGAGTTCCCGCGCGACCCGACAGAAACTCAAAACCCTTAGGTCAGAGGGCGTTTCCGGCGATCCGAGGCACTCCATGCCATGTTCCACCCGTTGAGCCCTGTTGGGCCAGTTGTCAGGCGTGACCGTCTTGTGAGGGATACTCCTGACCGTGTCACGGCACCGCTCCCGACGGTCACGGCGTCTCGGACGAGCGAGTCGTCGAGGAACGACGTGACGACCGTGCCGCGACCGACGCCCCGCCCGTCCGCGCTCCGTACAACTCCCTGTGCGCGAGCCACACCCCGCCCGGCCCCGCAACGGACTCGGCGGCCCGCACTGCCCGTACGATCGCGCGGGTCACCAGGTCCGCGCCCGCCGCGAGGATCTCGTTCAGCGCGAGAGGGTCCTGGGCCGCGAGCGGACGTGCCCCCGTGGCGAGCGCGAACACCGTGTCTCCGTCGTTGAGCAGATGCACCGGCCGGACGGCTCGCGCGATGCCGTCGTGAGCCGTGCCCGCGAACTTCTGCGCCTGCGCCTTCGACAGGTCGGCGTCGGTGGCGACCACGGCCAGCGTGGTGTTGAGCGGCGGCACCGCGTTGCTCGCCGCGGCCTCGGCCAGCCGCACCCGCGCCGCCTCGTGGACCTCCGTGGCCGGACAGCTCATCAACCCCTGGACCAACTCCCCGTACAACGCCCCCGTCCCCGGCTCCAGCACCGACCCCACCGCGTTGGCCACGACGAGCGCCGCCACCGTGACACCCGATTCGAGTACGGCACTCGCCGTCCCGACCCCACCCTTCATCATTCCGACGACCGCTCCGGTCCCGGCGCCCACGCACCCCTCCGCCACAGCCGCGCCCTGCTCGCTCACCGCGGCGGCCTCCACCGCTTCGCGGCCCATCCCCGCGTCCGGCCGGGCCCGGAAGTCGCCACCCCGGCCCAGGTCGAAGACGCAGGCCGCCGGCACGACGGGCACGACGTGGTGCGGATCGGGCCCGACCCGCACCCCACGTCCCCGCTCCTCCAGCCAGGCCATCACGCCGGTCGCCGAGTCCAGCCCGTACGCGCTGCCGCCGGTCAGCACGAGCGCCTCGACCGTCCGCACCAGATTGCGCGGATCGAGCGCGTCGGTCTCCTTGGTACCGGGCCCGCCCCCGCGCACGTCCACGGCCGCGACCGCGCCACCCTCCGGAGCCAGCACGACGGTCGTGCCGGTGAGCCACCCGCCACCGATCCGCGTGGCATGCCCCACACGCAGCCCGGCCACATCGGTCAGAGCGTCAACTGTCATGACCTCAGTGTCGCCTGCGCCCCACCGGAACACGGGACTGGCCGCCCGCTCAAACAGTCGCGGGCCGGCCGAGGAGGTCTGTGCCGCACCAGTTCTGCTGGTGGAGGTGGTCGAGCATGGCCGTCTCCGCCGAGCCCGGGTTGCGTCGTACGCCGACGAGTACGGGCTCGGTCAGGGAGGGCTGTAGCGGGCAGGCCGGTCCTTCGAAGCCTTCGGGGATGGCCGAGGCCGGGACCACGGTGACGCCCAGGCCCTGTGCCACGAGCCGCACCGCGGTGGAGATCTGTGACGCCCGGGCCACCGTGTGCGGGCTGAGGCCCGCGTCGGCGAGCAGGCGGGCGAGGTAGTCGTCGAGCAGGCTGGCGCGCCGGAACCGGATCCATCCCTGTGACGCCAGGTCTTCCACGCGCAGCGCGGCGCGGTGCGAGAGGAGCGGGTGTCCCTTCGGCAGGACGGCGACGTAGGCCTCCTCGCCCAGCGTGTGCGTGTCGAAGGTGCACCCGGCGGGGAAGCGGTGCACGAGGATCATGTCGAGGGTTCCCTGGCGGACCAGTCGTTCCATGTCCGTGGGATCGGGCTCCTCGTGGAGAGTCACCTGCAGCTTGGGGTGGCGCTTGCGCAGCTGCCCCAGTACTTGGGGCAGCTGGCGTGCTCCCAGGCCCATGTGGACAGCCATGATGAGTTCGCCTTCCAGCTCTCCGTCGGCGGCGCGGTCGGCCATGACGGCACGCCGGGACGCGGTCGTCGCGATCTCCGCCTCCGCGAGGAAGGCCCGCCCTGCCACCGTCACCGTCACCCCGCTGGGGGTGCGGGTGAACAGCTGCACGCCGAGGTGCTTCTCCAGGGTGCCGATCTGCTGCGACAGAGAGGGCTGGGTGCCCCGTAGTCGTTCTGCTGCCGCTGTCATGGAGCCCTCGTCGGCGACGGCCAGGGCGTATTCGTACTGGCGCAGGTTCATTCGAAAATCAACCTTCGACATGGCATAGGAGGTGTCAATGCACAGTATGCGTTGCCACTATTTGCCTCTATGTCAGGCCGGTCCTACCGTGGTGCACGCCCAGCGCAGCCACCGGGGCCGGAAAGTCCCGCGACGCCGGCTGTCAAAAGCAGGAAGGCGAAGCGATGTCCCCGGTACTCACAGTCTCAACTCAAGGAGAAAGCATGCGTCTCGCGAAGGCGGAGCTGGAGAACAAGACGGTGTTGATCACGGGGGCCGGGTCCCTGGGCGGCATCGGGGCCGACGCCGCCGAGCTGCTGGCCGAGGAGGGTGCGCAGGTCCTCGTCACCGGTCGCCACCGAGAACGCGGCGAACAGGTGGTCAAGAGCATCACGGCCGCCGGGGGTGACGCCCGATTCCTGCTCGCGGACCTTTCCGACCTCGACGATGTCCACCGCCTCGCCGATGAGGCCGGAGAGGTGGACGTTCTGGTCAACAACGCCGGGGTCTACACGCCGCTGGGTTCAAGCCTTGAGCTCACCGCCGAGAACTACACCGCGATGTACGACATCAACGTGCGCGCCCCGTTCATGCTCGTGCAGCGACTCGCACCAGGCATGATCGCTCGGGGATCAGGCAGCATCATCAACATCGGCTCGGTCGCCGCTCGTGGGGCAATGTCTGGAATGTCGTTGTACGGATCCACCAAGGGCGCCATCGAGTCACTCACCCGGAGTTGGGCCGCCGAGTTCGCCCAGAACAACGTCCGGGTCAACACCGTGGCGCCGGGCACCATCAACAGTGACAACGTCTCTGCGGTCCTGGGTGAAGATCGGCCTCAATTCGAGCAGGCGAACCCCACCAAGCGCAATGGAAGCCCACGAGAGATTTCCCAGGCGATTCTGTTCCTTGCCAGCGATCGGTCGTCCTATGTCAGCGGCAGCGTGATGACCGTTGACGGCGCCTTCTCCGCAGTCCTCTCCTGACGACGGACAATGGAACAACTACCGATCTCCGAACGTCCGACTCCACAGGTTGATTTCGGGTTCTGGTCGGCCGGCCTCCGATTTCGCTGAGCGCGTTCACGGGACCACTGCCACGTACGGGTGATCCGCGTTGTGGCACGGACTTGCGCTCGCCGTAGTTTGCACCTGCCCTCCGACGTTGCAAGGCGCTCGCCCGCCGCTTCGTCGACGAGGACACCCACGTTGTCCATGTCCTACATGGCGCTGCTGAGCCTGGACCCGACAGGGAGGGCCACAGGGCGGTGGGCCATGCGCTGGAAGGCGCCTCTGCACGCGTTCCGGATCACCTCCGAGGCCGTCCTCAACCGACGGCACGGCGCGGGGGTGGAGCGGCCTTCCCCTCGACACGCTGTTCCGCCCCTGCGCCCAGCCCGACACCCACCTGCCCCGCACCTGACCCGCACCAGATCATGCGAGAGGAGGACAGAAAATGACCGAACTCACCCTGGAAGAAGCAGAAGCGCATGTGTGCGGCGTGTGTTTCAAGACCGGTCCCCCTGAGCGGATCGGTGTGGAGACGGAGTGGCTGGTCCAGGACCGCCACAACCTTCGGCTGCCGATATCCGTCAACCGGCTGAACGCCGCCCTCGCTCCGGTCGAGGTGGCAGGCGCCCTGCCCGGGGGCAGCAGGCTCACCCGTGAGCCGGGCGGCCAGCTGGAGCTGAGTTCCCCGCCGGCCCTCTCGCTCGGCGCGTGCGTCGAGATGATGGCCGCGGATCTTGCCGTACTGCGCACGGCGGTCGAGCAGGCCGATCTGGTACTCGTCGGCCGGGGCCTCGACCCTTATCGTGAACCGTCTCGCGTGCTCGACCACCCCCGCTACCGGGCCATGGAGAGCTTCTTCGACCGCGAGGGCCCGTGGGGCCGCGACATGATGCGCCGCACCGCATCCGTACAGATCAACCTGGACTGCGGCGAGGACTCCCGCGGCGTCGGCGGCTACCGCTCCCGCTGGGAACTCGCCCACCGTATCGGTCCCGTGCTCGTCGCCGCCTTCGCCAACTCCCCGGTACAGGACGGGTGGCCCACCGGGTGGCTGTCCGGCCGGCAGGACATCTGGTCCCGGATGGATGCCGGTCGTACCCGCCCGCCCCTCTACCACTCCGACCCACGTGTGGCCTGGACCCGCTATGCGCTCGACGCGCGGGTGATGTGCATACCGGGCGACCTCGACGGGGACTGGTCCGCGCCCTCCGGCCTGACCTTCCGCGCCTGGCTGCGGGGCGTGCCCGAGCTTCGGCCGCCGACCCTGGCCGACCTGGACTACCACCTCAGCACCCTGTTCCCGCCGGTCAGGCCGCGCGGCCGGCTGGAGTTGCGGATGGTCGACGCGCAGCACGGCGACGACTGGGCCGTGCCGACGGTGCTGGCCGCGACGCTCCTGAACGACACGGTGGCGGCCGATGCCGCCTACGCGGCAACCGAGCCACTCTGCCCGGACCCGCAGCGGCCCGTCCCCTCCCACGACGTCTGGCTGCGGGCGGCCCGCACCGGCCTCGACGACCAGGACCTCGCCAAGGCCGCCCGCGCCTGCTTCGCCGCAGCCGACAGCGCCCTCGCCGTTCCCGGCACCCCGGCGGCCCTGCGGCATGCTTTGACCGGTTTCGCCGAGCGCTACACAGAGCGCCGCCGTTCCCCCGCCCATGACCACCTGGACGCCCTCCGCCGCACCTGACC
>NZ_LIPP01000096.1 GCF_001418335.1 Streptomyces aurantiacus
GTGTCGGGTCGTGGGGCCGCTGCTCGCCGGGCAGGGAGGCCTGGGTGGGTGTGTACCCGTCGGACGTCACGGCATCCGGCGGTGCGGTGCCGGCTGCCGCCGCGGCGCCGGGAGGCACGGTCGCGGCTCCCGCCGCGGGACCCGGCGGCGCGGTGTCAGCTCCCGCCGCGTCCCCGGAGTCCGGTCCGGGCTCCGTCTCGGCCTGGTGCCGGGCGAGTTGCTCCCGGTGGGCGATGTCCGCCGCGATGGGCGCGGGCAGCCAGCCGGTGAAGTCCCGTAGCGGGCGCTCGCCCAACTCCTGGCAGAGCTCGGCCAGTTCGGAGGGGGTGGGGCGGGCGGCCGGGTCGGCGGCCAACGTGCGTTCCAGGACGGTACGCAGCGGCTCGGGATACACGGTCAGGTCCGGCGGGCGGAACTCCGTGTTGGCGATCTTGGTGGCCAGGGTGATGGCTCCGGCATCGCCGTAGGGGTGGCGGCCGGTCGCGGCGACGGCGGCGATCAGGCCGAGCGAGAAGACGTCGGTCGCCGGGGTGAGGTCCTGGCCGCCCGCGTGCTCCGGCGACATGAACTGGGGCGTGCCGATGAGCCCGCCGCTGCGGGTGAGCTGGGTGGCGTCGGTGGCCCGGGCGATGCCGAAGTCGATGATCCAGGGACCTTCGGAGCCGATGAGGATGTTGCTCGGCTTCATGTCTCGGTGGATCACGCCGGCCTTGTGCACGGCGTGCAGCGCCTCCGCCGCGCAGCCGGTCAGCTGCAGCACCGCGGGCAGCGGGAGCGTCCCGTGCTCGATGAGGATCTGGTCCAGGGCGAGGCCGGGGACGTAGGTGGTGGCCAGCCAGGGCTGCGGGCCAGTGGTGTCGTGGTCGACGACGGGGACGATGTGGTAGCCCTGCACCCGGCGGGCGGCGGTCGCCTCCTGCTCGAAGCGGCGGCGGAACTCCTCGTCCTGGGCGTATTCGCGGCGGATCACCTTCAGGGCGACCGGCTGGTTGCCGCGCGTACGGGAGAGGTAGACGGAACCCATGCCACCCTCGCCGATCCGGGCGAGCAGGCGGTAACCGGCCACTTCTCGCGGGTCGTCGGGGCCCAGTGGGCTCAACCGACTGCCGGTTCCGGCACTGTTCAAGGATTCGCCCTCTCTGTCGCTGGCGTGATCGTAGCGGGGCCACACCGCCGGTGGTAGGCATCTGAGGAGATCGAAAGAACGGCGAAGCTCGTGAGGAATCACGGGAGTTGATGGAATTCATTCTGATGGGTGGGTGCCTGTGGGTGGCCGGTACAGTGACACCTCTGCCGTCGGACAGCGAGGCGTCCGTGGAACATCATCTGGCCGCGTCGGCGGAGCGGGCCGACTATCTCGTGGAACTCTCCAACGTCGTACGCGACACCTCCATCGGCCTACGCGGCCCGCGCTCCCTGCGCCGCCTCGGGCTGGTCCTGCGAGCCCTGATGGAACTCACCGGGGATCCCGATGTCTCCGTCCATCTGGTCGCCGACCGGAGCCTGCTGGGCGGGCACCGGGAGTTCGGCGATCAGGCCGAGGTCCGGCGGCTGCGCGGCTGGGTGGCCGCCGGGCTGGTCGAGGAGGTCGACGACGCCGACGAGCGTGTCCTCGAACTGGCCCGGATGACCGCGACCCCGGTCATCACCGGTGACCAGTACGTCGACCACCGCGTCGAACACCCGTGGCTCCAGGGCAACACCTGGCAGTTCCTCAGACCCAAGCCGCGCCCCGACGGGTCCGTCGCCCTCGTGGCGATGGACATGGGTGTGCGCTCGGCGGCCGAGATCTCCCACAAGATGGAACTGTCCGCGCTGAAGAAGCAGGGGCTCCTCGGCCCTTCCCGGACCCCGCTGAGCGATGTGATCATGCGGGCCTGGCGCTGCCCGGAATCGCGCTGTTCCCTCTACGACATCCGCCGCGGCGGCCGGATACTGCTGCCCCGCATGCGGCGCGGCGTGCCCACCTGCGAGCTCCACGGCTCGCCCCTGGAGGACGACGGCCCGCGCCTGGGCACCGCCCAGCTCAAGGTTGTCATCGGCGGTGCCTGCGTGGCCCGGTACACCCTCGACGAGGGGTCCGAAGCGTACGTCGGCCGACTGCCGGGGCCGGCGGGCATCGCCCTGCACAGCCTGCTGGCCCCGTCGGTCGCCCAGCAGGTCAGCCGCAGGCATGTGGCCGTCTCCGCCCGTCACGGAACGGTCCTGATCCGTGACATCACCACCTACGGCACCCGGATGCGCCGCGGCGGCAAGCGCGGCGGTTTCGGCCCCTGAGAGACACTGCCCCCGCGGACCGACCGGCCCTTCCGCCCCGGCGGCGAGGTCGAACTCGCACCCGGGGTCGTCCTCACCCGCAGCGGCCGGCGCTTCCCCGCCGAACTCGCCGATGCCTGGCGGACGGAAGCCGCCCGTGTACCGGTGTCCCCCAGCGCGGCAGCGCCCACTCGCCGGGCCTGACCACCCGGGCAGCGGTTCGGCGCCGAACCGCCGGAGATTCCCGCGTCGCCCCGAGAAACGCCAGGCAGGTAGGGCCGCGATCGCGACTGCTGTCGCAACTGCTGTTCCCGTCGGGCCGCTTCGCCTGCCGAGCCGGCCGTCGTCGGTCCGCGCGAGAATGTGGCGACGCTTCGTAGCTTCGTGGTCTCGCTTCCTCCAGCACCGCGGTCGGCCTGCCGGGCGAGTCGCGGAACGTGACCGCCTACGGCCGGACCACGGCGGTCACCGCTTCGGCCGCGGGGGTGTCGCGCAGGCCGAGCCGCAGGTGTTCGACGTGGAAGAGGGCCTGCTCCAGGAGCTCGGCGACGTGGTTGTCGTAGAGGGCGTAGACGATGGAGCGGCCGCGGCGTTCTCCGGTGACGAGTCCGAGGTTGCGCAGCAGGCGGAGCTGGTGGGAGCAGGCGGAGGCTTCCATGCCCACGGCTTCGGCGAGGTCGCCGACCGGGCAGGGGCCTTCCTGGAGGCGGGCCAGGATGTACAGCCGCGAGGGGGTGGCCAGGGCCTGGAGGGTGGCGGCGACGTCGGTGGCCCCCGCCGCGTCCAGGCGCTCGCGGGGTGTGGCGTGGTGTGTGTCGTCGGCTCCGTGACCCATGGCGCCCATCCTACCGACTACACATGAAGACCTGTTCAGGTGTTCCTGTATGGTGGATGTGTTGCCTTGCTTCCGCCGTGAAGGGTTGTTCCGTCATGTCGTCTGACCTGCTCCAGCGGCCCGAACGGGCAGCTGCGGCCGCCCCGGGTACGGCGCCCGGGCGGCGTACCCGGGTGTTCGCCCTGGCCGAGGCGCGCTGGGCCGCCGCGGCGCTGGCGCTGTTCCTGCTCGCGTTGCCGCTCCAGCTGACCGGTACGCCTGCCTGGGCGTGGGGCCCGCTGTATGCCGCCGCTTACGTCGCCGGCGGGTGGGAGCCGGCCTGGGCGGGGCTGATGGCGCTGCGGGAGAAGACTCTGGATGTGGACCTGCTGATGATCGTGGCCGCGATCGGCGCGGCCTCGATCGGGCAGGTGATGGACGGCGCGCTGCTGATCGTCATTTTCGCCACCTCCGGGGCTCTGGAGGCCCTGGCCACCGCCCGCACCCAGGATGCGGTGCGTGGTCTGCTCGACCTCGCGCCGGCCGTCGCCACCCGGCTGGCCGACGACGGGAGCGAGACGACGGTTCCGACGGAGGACCTGGGGGTCGGGGACACCGTCCTGGTCCGCCCCGGTGAGCGGGTCGGCGCGGACGGCCGCGTGCTGGCCGGGGCGAGCGAGGTGGACCAGGCCACCATCACCGGAGAGCCGCTGCCGGTGGCGAAGGAGGTCGGGGACGAGGTCTTCGCCGGCACCCTCAACGGCACCGGCGTCCTGCGGGTGAAGGTCGAGCGGGACGCCTCGGACTCGGTGATCGCCCGGATCGTCGCCATGGTCGAGGAGGCTTCCGGGACCAAGGCGCCCACCCAGCTGTTCATCGAGAAGGTCGAGCAGCGCTACAGCGTGGGCATGGTCTTCGCGACCCTGGCGGTCTTCCTGATCCCCCTCGCGTTCGGCGCGGACCTGACCGGCTCGCTGTTGCGGGCGATGACTTTCATGATCGTGGCCTCGCCGTGCGCGGTGGTCCTGGCGACGATGCCGCCGCTGCTCTCCGCGATCGCCAATGCCGGACGGCACGGCGTCCTGGTGAAGTCCGCCGTGGTGATGGAGCGGCTCGGGCAGGTCGACGCGGTCGCACTCGACAAGACCGGCACGCTGACCGAGGGCACCCCCCGCGTCACCGACGTCCGCCCGCTGCCCGGCTCCGGGCTGACCGAGGACGCCCTGCTGGCGCTGGCGGCCGCCGCCGAGCACCCCAGCGAACACCCCCTGGCCCGCGCCGTCGTCGCCGCCGCCCGCACTCGCGGCCTGTCCATCGCCGACACGCGCACCTTCACGTCCGCTCCCGGCGTCGGGGTCACCGCCACCGTCGACGGCCGCGCGGTCACGGTCGGCGCTCCCGCCCGCCTCCTCGACGGCGGCGACGGTCACGGTCATGGCGGCCACGGCCACGGCGGCGATGGTGGCGGCAGCGACGGCAGCAGCGGTGGCGATGGCGGTGATGGCGGCGGCGTGGCCCGTGCCGCCGAGGTCGCGGTGGACCTGGAGGGCGGCGGCCGGACAGCCGTCCTGGTCCTGCGTGACGGCGTCCCGGTCGGGCTGCTGGGCATCGCCGACCGGCTGCGTTCCGATGCCGCCGCGACCGTCGCCGCCCTGACCACGCTGACCGGCAGCACCCCGATGCTGGTGACGGGCGACAACCCGCGCGCCGCCGCCCGCCTGGCCGCCGAGGTCGGCATCCCCGGCGACGCGGTCCACGCCGGCCTCCTGCCCCGGGACAAGGTCGAGGCCGTACGGCGCCTGGAGGCTCAGGGACGCAAGGTGCTGGTCCTTGGTGACGGCGTCAACGACGCCCCCGCCCTGGCCGTCGCCCACACCGGCATCGCCATGGGCCGAGCCGGGTCCGACCTCGCTCTGGAGACCGCCGACGCCGTCATCGTCCGCGACGAACTCGCCACCGTTCCCCAGGTCGTCGCGCTCTCGCGGGCGGCCCGCCGCCTGGTGGTGCAGAACCTGGTCATCGCCGGGGTGTTCATCTCCGGCTTGGTCGTCTGGGACCTGGCGGGCCACCTGCCGCTGCCGCTCGGTGTGCTCGGCCACGAAGGCTCGACCGTCATCGTCGGTCTCAACGGGCTGCGACTGCTGCGCGACGCCGCCTGGAACCGCGCCGCGAAGGACATGCGGTGAGCCGCCGCGCCGGCCGCGCCAAGAAGGCCGCCCCTGACGTGCGGGCGGCCCGGCCCACCGTCACCGTCTGCCGTGGCTGCTGCTGCGGCACCACGGCCGAAGTGCCGTACCTGGACCACGAAGCCCAGCTCACCGACCTGCGCACCCAGCTGGCCGGTGTCGCGACGGTCCGGCGCACCGACTGCCTCGACGCGTGTGAGCGCGCCAACGTCATGGTCGTCCAGCCCTCCGCCGAAGGCCGCAAGGCCGGCGGGCGTCCGGTCTGGCTCGGGCAGGTCAACGATCCCGGCGCCGCTGCCGACATCACCGCCTGGGTCGACCAGGGCGGCCCCGGCCTCGCCGATCCGCCCGACATCCTCGACCTGTACACGTTCAGCCCGTCCCGACGCGTCCGCCACGAACTCGACGACTGACCGGCCCCGGCTGAGGCCCGCGGCATGCGGCATGCGGCATGCGACCGTACGCGCGTTCCTCTTCGTCGTCGCGTGCCCGGTCGCTGTGGTGCCGGCCGGGCAGGGCTTCCGCTCGTCCTTCGGCCTCACCCCGTACCTCACCTCGTACCTGGGTCCTGCCGCGCCGGCGCCGACCGTGGGCGCGCCCGGAGCCGTAGCACCGCCGCCGGCCGGCCTGTTCGCAGCGACCGCGTGGCCACCGGCATGGCCACTCGCGTGGCACCGGTGAGGCGGGGACGTGCGTCGTGGAGGGCGACGTGCTCGTGCTCGACGCGCGCCGGCTCCCGCCCCGGCTCCCGTGCCGGCCACAGCCGTACCGCCAGCAGGGACGCGCCCAGTGCGATCCCGCCCAGTGAGACCACGGCCGCGCCCAGCCCGGCCTCGGCCCCCAGCCACCCCGCCAACGGATACGTCAGCAGCCAGCAGCTGTGCGACAACGAGAACTGCGCCGCGAACGCCCCCGTACGCGCCCTGGGCGGGGCCGAGCGGCGGATGAGCCGTCCGGTCGGCGTGAGCACCATGGAGCAGGCGGCACCGAAGGCGGCCCAGACGGCCAGCAGCGCGGGCCATCGCCAACTCCCGCCCTGCGCGGCCGTGATGGCACCGAGTCCGGCGAAGACGACGGTGAGCAGCAGTGCGCCCCGCAGCATCACCGTCCGGTCCGGGACCTTGTCCAGCACACGGGGCAGGGCGAGCGCCATGACCATGGAACCCGCGCCGTAGGCGCCGAGCGCAAGGGCCACGGCACCCGCCGACAGCTCCAGGACGTCACGGACGTAGACGACGGAGTTGACGGTGACCATCGCACTCGCGGCCGCGACCGCGAGGTTCAGGGCGAGCAGGGCGCGCAGTTGTGGGACGGCGAAGAAGAGACGGGCACCCGCCGTGGCCCCGGAACGGGCTCCACCGGCACGTGGCGCGGCGGAAGCGACCGGCTTCGGCAGGACGGCGGAGACGACGAGTGCCGCCGAGGCGAAAAAGCCCAGCATGGTGCCGGTGAACAGCCAGTTGTAGGTGATCACGGACAGCAGGGCCGCGGCCAGCGCGGGCGAGAAGAGACTCTCCAGGTCGTAGGCGAGTCGCGACATGGACAGTGCCCGCGTGTAATCACGCTCCTCGGGCAGGACATCGGGGATGACGGACTGGAACGTCGGCGTGAAGACGGCCGAGGCGCACTGCAGCAGGAACACCAGGACGTACACCTGCCAGACCTGGTCCACGAAGGGCAGCAGCAGTGCGACCCCGGCGCGCGTCAGGTCGGCGGTCACCATGAGCGCCCGGCGTGGGATCCGGTCGGCGACCACGCCGACGGCCGGGGCGATCGCCACGTACGCCACCATCTTGATCGCCAGCGCGGTGCCGAGCACCGAGCCGGCCGCGGCGCCCGCGACGTCGTAAGCCAGCAGCCCGAGCGCCACCGTGGCCAGGCCGGTGCCGACGAGGGCGATGACCTGGGCGGCGAAAAGGCGGCGGTAGGCGCGGTTGCGCAGGACGACGAGCATGCGGGCGGCTCCCTGGCCCCTGGGCAGAGTGAGTGATCCGGTCGGGTCCGACAAGTATAGCCATCATGTGCGCATCTGCGCACATGATGGCTGGAAGTCGGCGGCTACGGTGCCCCGCCCGTCCGCGCCGGGTGGCTCTAGGCTGACCTCATGCCTGAAAGCCACTCCGTCTCACCTGCGTCCACTGTGCACCTGCGTGCTCCGGACAGTGCGCGGCTCGCGGAGGCGACCGGGGTGTTCGCGATGCTCTCCGACGCCACCCGACTGCATCTCCTGTGGCTGCTCGCGCAGGGCGAGTCGGACGTGGGATCGCTGGCCGAGCGGTGCGAGGCGTCGCGCACGGCGGTCAGCCAGCATCTGGCGAAGCTGCGGCTCGCCGGGCTCGTCGACACCCGTCGTGAGGGGCGGCACATCCACTACCGCCTCAGCGACGGCCACCTGCGACGCCTGGTCGTGGAGGCGCTCAGCCACGCGGACCACCGGGTGAGCGGGCAGGCCCCGCACGACTGACCGTTACGCGGGAGGCGTCGGCGTCGGCTGTAGGAGACGCGGTGGCGTCGGTCCCGGAAGTGAACGCTCAATCAGTTGTGGTCCGGTGGAGGAGGTCTGTGCCGCACCAGTTCTGCTGGTGGAGGTGGTCGAGCATGGCCGTCTCCGCCGAACCCGGGTTGCGTCGTACGCCGACGAGGACGGGCTCGGTCAGGGAGGGCTGTAGCGGGCAGGCCAGTTCTTCGAAGCCTTCGGGGATGGCCGAGGCCGGGACCACCGTGACACCCAGGCCCTGCGCCACGAGCCGCACCGCGGTGGAGATCTGTGACGCCCGGGCCACCGTGTGCGGGCTGAGGCCCGCGTCGGCGAGCAGGCGGGCGAGGTAGTCGTCGAGCAGGCTGGCGCGCCGGAACCGGATCCATCCCTCCGACGCCAGGTCTTCCACGCGCAGCGCGGCGCGGTGCGAGAGGAGCGGGTGTCCCTTCGGCAGGACGGCGACGTAGGCCTCCTCGCCCAGCGTGTGCGTGTCGAAGGTGCACCCGGCGGGGAAGCGGTGCACGAGGATCATGTCGAGGGTTCCCTGGCGGACCAGTCGTTCCATGTCCGTGGGATCGGGCTCCTCATGGAGGGTCACCTGCAGCTTGGGGTGGCGCTTGCGCAACTGCCCCAGTACTTGGGGCAGTTGGCGTGCCCCCAGGCCCATGTGGACGGCGATGATGAGTTCGCCTGTCAGTTCCCCGTCGGCGGCGCGGGCGGCCGCGATGGCGCGCCGGGAGGCGGTCGTTGCGATCTTCGCCTCCGCAAGGAAGGCCCGCCCTGCCACCGTCACCGTCACCCCGCTGGGGGTGCGGGTGAACAGTTGCACCCCGAGGTGCTTCTCCAGGGCGCCGATCTGCTGCGACAGAGAGGGCTGAGTGACCTGCAGACGTTCTGCTGCCGCTGTCATGGAGCCCTCGTCGGCGACGGCCAGGGCGTATTCGTACTGGCGCAGGTTCATTCGAAATCCAACCTTCGACATGACATAGGAGATGTCAATGCAGAGTATACGTTGCCACTATTTGCCTCTATGTCAGGCCGGTCCTACCGTGGTGCACGTCCACCAGCGCAGCCATCGGGGCCGGAAAACTGCCGGCCCGATCTCGGCGCGCGCCGTCAGACATTTTTACTTTTCGAGGAGCACACAATGGATTTCGAAGGCAAGAGCGTTCTGATTACGGGTGCGGGGTCGCGAGGAGGTATCGGCGCCGCGACGGCGCACGCGTTCGCACGCGACGGAGCGTCGGTAGTGATCACCGGCCGCAACGCCGAGCGCGGGGCCGAGGTGGTGGACGACATCACCGCCGGCGGAGGAAAGGCCCGGTTCATCCTCGCTGATCTGAGTGATCTCGCCGACGTCGAGCGGTTGGCCGAGGAGGCGGGTGAGATCGACGTACTGGTCAACAACGCGGCGAGCTACCGGGCCAGCATCAAGCCGACCCTCGACCAGGACAGCGAAGCGAACGCCGAGTCATGGGACACCAACGTGCGCGCCAACTTCGTCCTCAGCACACGACTCGTCCGGGGGATGATCGAGCGGGGCCACGGCAACATCATCCATATCAGCAGTATCGCCGCCGCGATCGCCATGCCGCACATGGCGACGTACGGAGCACAGAAGGCGGCCGTCGAATCCTTCACCCGCAGTTGGGCCGCGGAGTGGGGCCCGTACGGCATACGCGTCAACGCGGTGGCTCCTGGAAACGTGAACAGCGACCAGGTGGTGGAATTCATCGGCGCCGACCAGTTCACGACCTGGTCCGAGGGCAACCCCCTCAAGCGCAACGCCACGCCCGAGGAACTCGCCGAGGTCATCACGTTCGTGGCGAGCGAGCGCGCGAGCTTCGTCACCGGCCAGGTGATCGTGGCCGACGGCGGTCGCCTCGCCGTCTGAACGACGCGACGACCCCCGCCCCAGCGAAGGTCTCCGGCCCTCCGGCCGCCCGCCCGTCCGTGTGCGGCCGTGCGCGGCCGTGCGCGGCCGGAGACCGAACCAGGTCACGACGCCGACCACCGGCCGGGCCGACGACGCACCCGCCTCAGCCTTTCCGGTGCATGGCCAGCATCCTGGATCGACGGGGAGTCGATGACGGGGGCGACGGCTCCGGGCGCCTTGCCCGTCTCACGGCGGATCCGTTTACGGAGCCGGCCACGGCTCTCCGGTGTCCACGACATGGTGGAGCGCGTCCACGATCTCCCGGCGAGGGTGCTTCTCGGCACGGCCGCCTGTCCTCCTTTCGCAGGCCGGTGTCGGTAGCCGTGGCTCGATCAGGGCCGGAATGAGAATGTTGACGTCCAGTGAGAAGCGAATCCCTGGGCCGGACCACCCCATCGAGGTCGTCGAGCACTCCGGTCTGATCGGGGTGGTCACTCAGGACGGCGGGAAGGTCGTCGCCGAGACGACCTCTGCCGTCACCCTGACCGAGGTCGGCTGTCCGGCCGTTCATTACCTCCCCCTGGCCGATGTCGACCAGGCACTTCTGGAGCGGACGGACTCCCGCACCTACTGCCCGTACAAGGGCGAGGCGTCCTACTACAGCCTCGTCACCCCCGAGAAGAAGATCGCGGACGCGGTGTGGTTCTACGAGGAGCCGTTCGAGGCCGTGGAGGCGATCGCCGGCCGCGTCGCCTTCTACCCCGAGCACGTTGAAATCCCCTTTGAGGCCGTCTCCGACTGACGGCCCCGCGTGGGGGCGGAGCGGTTTCCCCCTCGACACGCCGCTCCGCCTCTGCGCCCCCATCTCCGGGCCCCACCTGACCCGCACCGGATCGTGCGAGAGGAGGACAGAAATGACCGAACAACTGACCCTGAAAGCAGCGGAAGCGCATGTGCGCGGCGTGTGTTTCAAGACCGGTCCCCCTGAGCGGATCGGTGTGGAGACGGAGTGGCTGGTCCAGGACCGCCACAACCCTCGGCTGCCGATATCCGGCGACCGGCTGACCGCCGCCCTCGCTCCGGTCGAGGTGACCGGCGCCCTGCCCGGGGGCAGCAGGCTCACCCGTGAGCCGGGCGGCCAGCTGGAGCTGAGTTCCCCGCCGGCCCTCTCGCTCGGCGCGTGCGTCGAGATGATGGCCGCGGATCTTGCCGTACTGCGCACGGCGGTCGAGCAGGCCGACCTGGTACTCGTCGGCCGGGGCCTCGACCCTTATCGTGAACCGTCTCGCGTGCTCGACCACCCCCGCTACCGGGCCATGGAGAGCTTCTTCGACCGCGAGGGCCCCTGGGGCCGCGACATGATGCGCCGCACCGCATCCGTACAGATCAACCTGGACTGCGGCGAGGACTCCCGCGGCGTCGGCGGCTACCGCTCCCGCTGGGAACTCGCCCACCGTATCGGTCCCGTGCTCGTCGCCGCCTTCGCCAACTCCCCGATACAGGACGGGTGGCCCACCGGGTGGCTGTCCGGCCGGCAGGACATCTGGTCCCGGATGGATGCCGGTCGCACCCGCCCGCCCCGCTACCACTCCGACCCACGTGTGGCCTGGACCCGCTATGCGCTCGACGCGCAGGTGATGTGCATACCGGGCGACCTCGACGGGGACTGGTCCGCGCCCTCCGGCCTGACCTTCCGCGCCTGGCTGCGGGGCGTACCCGAGCTTCGGCCGCCGACCCTGACCGACCTGGACTACCACCTCAGCACCCTCTTCCCGCCGGTCAGGCCGCGCGGCCGGCTGGAGTTGCGGATGACCGACGCGCAGAACGGCGACGACTGGGCCGTGCCGACGGTGCTGGCCGCGACGCTCCTGAACGACCCGGTGGCGGCCGATGCCGCCTACGCGGCAACCGAGCCACTCTGCCCGGACCCGCAGCGGCCCGTCCCCTCCCACGACGTCTGGCTGCGGGCGGCCCGCACCGGCCTCGACGACCAGGACCTCGCCAAGGCCGCCCGCGCCTGCTTCGCCGCAGCCGACAGCGCCCTCGCCGTTCCCGGCACCCCGGCGGCCCTGCGGCATGCTTTGACCGATTTCGCCGAGCGCTACACAGAGCGCCGCCGTTCCCCCGCCCATGACCACCTGGACGCCCTCCGCCGCACCTGACCGCACCAGCAACACCTCGTCGGCCGCTCCCGCCCTCGGTCAGCCGTCTTGGCCCTGCGGTCCGACGAACTGCATGTCCAGGTGAAGCTTGACGACATCGCCGAGGAGCCCGGTGCGAAGTCCAGTCCGAAGTCGAGGCGTCGGATCTCCCCCGCCGCCTCGAACCCGGCGTGCTTCCTCAGGTCCACGGGGTGGTCCACCACACCGCCGAACTCGACGGTGAGCGTGACCGGGCGGGTCACGTCCCCGATGGTCAGATCCCCGCCATCGTCCAGTCTTCGCCCTCTCCGGACACCCGTGTTGAGCGGAACGTCATCGTCGGCCGCTTCTCCACATCGAGCAGCTCGGCGGAGCGGGTGTGCGCGTCGCGATCGGAGTTGCCGGTGTCGATGGAGGCGAGAGCGATCTCGGCGGTCACCCGCACGTCGTCGAGGGCCTCACCGACGTACAGCCCGGTCTTGAACTCGGTGAACCGGCCGCGCACCTTGGCGATCCCGAGGTGGCGGATGGTGAAGTTGACCGCGGAGTGCAGGGGATCGAGTTCCCAATCACCGGCAGGAGGAGCTGGCCGAGCTCGGGTTGGAGACGAAGGAGTTCTTCGTCCTGGCCGAGGTGGAGGCATCGCCGTACCCGGCCGAGATCGCGACTGCGCTGCTGCTGCCCAAGGCGAGCGTGACGGTCTACGTTCGCAACTCAGGCAATGCGGGACCCGGCCGCCGACCTCCGGCAGCAACAACCGGTGACGCCCTGTGGCTGAGCGCTTCAGTTGGCCCTTCGGCGCTTGAGTTGGCCCCGCTGGGCATCGCGGTTGGCCCGACATGGTGGCGATCATGCGCAATCGACGACGGTCGAGCCGACCTTGCTAGAGGGTGGACCTCGCGGTCCGCGGTTGCATCCCGTAGGTCTCCTGGACCGGTGATATCGCCGTAGGCGGCGCGTCACGGCATCGGGAGGAGCGCGTCCGTCCACACCGACGGCAAAAGGCAAAGGCAAGGAGGTTACTCACTCCTTGCCACTCTCAACTTATAGCGCACCGGGGGCCTTGCGGCGAGACCCGGGTTGTGCTGCAAAATTTCCGGCCGAGGCCAGAACCTGCGGAAATCGTGGATTCACAAAGCACGTGTGTTTGTGCTGATCTCTGGGTCCTTGTTCAGTGGGGGGTTTGATGATTGACGTGATCGTGGTCGGCGGCGGACCGACCGGTTTGATGCTGGCCAGCGAATTGCGGCTGCACGGTGTGCGTGTGCTCGTGCTGGAGAAGGAGGCGCAGCCGCCCAGCTATGTCCGCGCGCTCGGCCTGCACGTGCGCAGCATCGAGGTGATGGACCAGCGCGGGCTGCTGGAGCGGTTCCTCGCGCACGGCCAGCAGTACAAGGTCGGCGGTTTCTTCGCCGCCATCGACAAGCCCTGGCCCGACCGGCTGGACACCGCGCATGGGTATGTCCTCGGCATCCCGCAGACCACCACCGACCGCCTGCTGGCCGAGCGCGCCACCGAGCTCGGCGCCGAGATCCGCCGCGGCTGCGCACTGGTCGGGCTGAACCAGGACGAACACGGGGTGAGTGCCGAGCTTGCCGACGGCACGCGGCTGCGCTCGCGCTACCTCGTCGGCTGCGACGGCGGTCGCAGCACGGTGCGCAAGCTGCTCGGCGTCGGCTTCCCCGGCGAGCCCTCCAGGGTCGAGACACTGCTGGGCGAGATGGAGGTGGCCGTGCCGCCGGAGACGCTGGCCACCGTTGTGGCTGAAGTCCGCAAAACCCAGAAGCGGTTCGGCGCCGGGCCTGTCGGGGACGGGGTGTACCGCGTAGTCGTGCCCGCCGAGGGGGTGGCCGAGGACCGTACCGTCCCGCCGACCCTTGAGGAGTTCAAGCAGCAGTTGCGGGAGTTCGCGGGCACCGACTTCGGCGTGCACTCGCCACGCTGGCTCTCCCGGTTCGGCGACGCCACCCGGCAGGCCGAGCGCTACCGGGTCGGCCGGGTGCTGCTGGCCGGCGACGCGGCGCACATCCACCCGCCAACCGGCGGACAGGGCCTCAACCTCGGCGTCCAGGACGCATTCAACCTCGGCTGGAAACTGGCCGCCGAGGTCGGCGGCTGGGCACCGGAGGGGCTGCTGGACAGCTACCACACCGAACGGCACCCGGTGGCCGCCGACGTGCTGCACAACACCCGTGCGCAGATGGAGCTGATGTCTACCGCGCCGGGTCCCCGGGCGGTGCGCCGGCTGGTGTCGGAGCTGATGGACTTCGAGGAAGTGAACCGGTACCTCATCGAGAAGATCATCGCGGTCGGGGTCCGCTACGACTTCGGCGAGGGGCATCACCTGCTCGGCCGACGGATGCGGGACGTGGCTCTGAAGCGGGGGCGCCTCTATGGGCTGATGCACGGCGGCCGCGGACTGCTGCTCGACCAGACCGGGCGGCTCTCGGTCGCCGGGTGGGCAGACCGGGTCGACCACGTCGTCGATGTCAGCGAGGAACTGGACGTGCCCGCGGTGCTGCTACGACCGGACGGCCATGTGGCGTGGGTCGGTGAAGATCAGCAGGATCTGCTCAGCCAGCTACCCACGTGGTTCGGCGCTACCGCCAACTGAGCGCTGAGTACCAGGCACCAGGCACCAGGCCGGGACAACCACAGCGCTCAGCGCGACCAACTCAAGTGCTGGAACGTCAACTGAATCCCTCAGTCACACGCTCACTCAGGGAACAAAAACACCTACTGAGCTTGTTCTTCATCTACCAAGCTCTTCCGGGCTTGCCGATGGCCTTGAGGCTCTCGGGGCGTTTGACGGTCTTGCCGACGTCGTAGCGGGGTGCCGAGCGCTTGTTCTTGGAGCCGGGTGGCCTCCCGGGGCCAGCTCCTCGGGGTTTGGGAACACGGGCCGGGCAGGCGAGGTGAGCGCGGATGTTCCTGAACCCTCGGCGGACCCGGGCCGGGGTGAGCCGGTCGGAGGTGGTGGGTTTCTCCCAGGGCCGGCGGAGGTCCGCGGCGAGGGGCCGGGTGAGCCGGAGCTGGGTGTGAGCAACGATCAGGATCCAGGTCCAGCGGTCCGCGGCTTCGGGAGTGCGAAGTTTCGGGGTGGTCCATCCGAGAGTCTGCTTCACGAAGCGGAAGGTGTGCTCCAGGTCGAAACGGCGGAGAAACGCCTGCCAGAAGCGGTCCACGTCGTCCGGGGTGGCGCCGGTCTTGGAGGACCATGACCACACCGGCGGAGCATCCCGGTCCTTCGACAGATGCTCGACCTACAACCGCATCAACGTCCCCTCAGCCAGGGGAAGTTCACCATCATGGTCAAGCCATGAGGAACGGTGGGTGAGTCGGGGGTGGACCCGGTCCCATGCCTGGGTCTCGGCCTTGCCGTAGTTGTTGGTGTCGGTGACCGTAGTGATCGCGGGCTCGGGCCAGGTCTCCGGCTTGGTCAACCGGAATTCCGGGCCGTGCTTGGGCGGTCGGCCGTTGACGCCATGCATCCGCGGTGGATTCGGCAGCCGCATCACGCGGTCCGAGCGGACCCGGCCGACCAGCTCGACCGGCAGGTCGCGCAGGACCCGGGCCAGGCGGGTGACGTCGTCGCCGGCGTCGAAGACGATCACGATGGCCGGGTCCCCGGCCTGCCACTGGCCCGCGGCAGTGAGCCGCTCGACGACACCTCGTAGCTGGGCCGCGGTGACCGCGGTCGCGTCGTCCGCCGGGCCGAGCCGGACCGCGTCCAGGATCGCGGTCCAGGAGGTAGCGCCCGGCTCCAGCACGGCCACGAAGGAGTAGGGCCAGCCCGGAATGAACTGCGACGCAGTCTTCGCGCAACCGTAGACGTGGCAGAACAGGCGCTCTGCCGAGCACGGCGCGTCCGAGCGAAGCCATGGCGACACGTCGACCGCCAGGACCAGACGCCCACCGTCGGAACGCCGCAGCGGCAGGCCGGCCAGCACCGTCCGCAGCCGGTCGACGTCGAGCCGGCCGTGGTTCAGGCCGCCGTACATCGCTCCGTGCCCACGCCGATGCTCGGGCACCAGCGTCAAGTCCACCGGGGACTTCACCGCCCGTCCGCACACAGCACCGGGTCTGCCAGCTCGAACAACTCGTCGCGCCGGGCGGTCAGACACTCGTAGAACTCCCCCCGGAAGCGTGACGCTTCCGCGAGCGCTTTCCTTCGGACAGCATCAGGCAGCAGACTCACCCTCACGGCCTTCGTCGTGGTCACGTGCACCTTGGTCGGAGCACATGATCAGACGAAGGCCGCCCCCACGTCCGGCGCTTCCCGCCTTGAGCGATCAAGTTCGAGTGACCATTCGAGAGCGAAGTCCCGATGCCGTTGCCGGGTATGGCCGCGCGAGAATCAGACTATGGGGATTGACCTGCAGTTGCACGACAGCCGGCCGTACTGGCCCCGCCGACGCTCGAAGCGCAAGCCGAGCCTGATCCGCCAGTCCGGCGAGTACGGTGAAGCACTGGCTCAGCTGATCGCCAAGCTCCCGACAAACACCTCTGGAAAGCTCTGGACGGTCGACCCCTACAACGACACCGTCCTCAACGAGCAAGAGGCCGAAGCCGCACTTCGCGAGGCCCCAGACCTCCTGGACCGCTGTACTGACGACCTCCAAGCCAATGCGGTCCGCGAACTAGCCACCTACCTGCAGGACTGTGCCACGACTCCCGGCAGCTACCTGGTCTTCGTCGGAGACTAGCCAGACCAGCAAGAGGTTAAAGAACAAGTTCAGAGCCTGTGTCTGATCCCCTCATATGGATCTTTGGCCGGGTCTAAGCGGCTTGGGTGAAGTTCTTTGCTGATCCTCGGATTCGGTTTCGTCGCTGGGTCATTGCCTGGTCGACGGCTTCGCCGAGGGAGTCGGTGCTGGTCTGGCTGCGTTGCGGACAGTCCTCGTACTTCGCCTGCCGCCGGACCAGCTCGATGTCGTTCAACTCCGGGCTGTATGGCGGCAGACGGAACAGTTCCACTCCGGTCTTCGCCAGTTGACGTCGGCGGCCCTTGAACGCGTTGGCCCTGTGGGCCGAGGCGTTGTCCAGTACGACCGTGCATGGCCTGCGCCGTTCCCAGACCGGCATGATGTCGACGCCGAGGCCGTCGGCGGCCAGGTCCAGCACGGCCGCGCCACCGCCCAGGCCCGCCAGCCGCGCGCAGACGAAGTCCAGCAGTATCTCCGCGTCGATCTTCCCGCTGGTGCTCTGCCGGACCAGGTCCGGCTCGCTGCCGAGGACCTTCGCGCCGAGCACGTTGACCCGGCGATTGCGGGTGTCCTCCTTCGGCACCACAGCGCGCTGCCCGATCCTGGACCAGGTGTAGCCGGTGGGCATGGTGGGAGCGAACCCGGACTCGTCCAGGAAGATCAGATCGCGTTCGCCCGCGTGCGCGGCCTGCCGCAAGGCCGCAAGACCTCCAAATGGGCCCGGGGCGGACTACTGGAGGACGGGGTCGGCCTTGTGCCGCAGGCTGTCGCGGGTACGTTTCCAGCGGAAACCCTCGCGCCGCAGCAGCTCGCCCGGCCAGTCCGAGGAGATCTCCACCTCGCGCTCGTCCCGCAGCCACTCACACAGGGCGGGGACAGTCCACGTGATCCCGGCCTGGGCAGAGTCGTCCAGAAGCCCGCCCAGCGCGGCTCGGTCCTCCGCCCCCAGCAGCCTCGCCGGCCTGCCCGGCCTGCCCGGCCGCGGGGCATCCGGCAGCCCCGCGATCCCACCCTTCTCGAAGCGGTGGACAGTAGCTCGGACCGTGACCGGATGGCACTCCAGCACGCCCGCGACCTCAGCAACGGACCGGCCCTGGTCGAGGAACCGGACACACTCGGCGCGCTGCCGCGTGTACTGGGTCAGATCGCGGCGGGCCAGCAGCGCGTGCAGGTCACGGCGTTGCTCGTCGGTCAGCGCGACTCGGAGGATGTTCGGCATGGCGTCCCTCCCCAAGGACGCCCACCCAACGCAACCCACTTCACCAGCTCCGCTTAGTCGGCCGCCGCGAGTCGTCTGAGGACTTCGACGGGCGTGAAACTCCATCCGACGAAACGGGGTCCGCTCCAGTTGATGCCGATCAGGAGTCCCTCGCTGGAGGCAGCAGGCAGGTCGCTGTCGCGCCAGGCATCCGGAGGCATGGATTCAACCCGTAGCCCATTTGCCCAGATCTTCGCCGCCCGCGCGGCGCGAGCGGTTGTCGACCGGTAGGGAAGACTCCGGGTGCCGTCAGCCGCGACGCCGAGGCCGTACTGTGCTGGGTCCTCACCTGCGACGGCGGCCCCTCGCAGTGGTGGATCGTCGAGGCCCATTGCGACGGACGAGAAGGGCGTCATGACCTTCATGGACAAGAGGTTCACGCACGCGTCCTTCGACTGACCTGCACGTCGCCGCGCTGAGGCACGGCCTCATAACGAAGCACCCCATGTTCCTGACAGCGGTCGGGGACATGGGGTGTCGTCGTTCCATGGAAGCCACGGGAGCACGACGGGCAGCGGCACTGGCGACGGGAGTGGCGCTGCTGTTCACCGGCGCCTGCGATACGGACAAGGGCGGCGGCAGGGCGGACGACAAGGCGCCGACGGCCACGCTGCCCGTCACCTCCCCCACCGCTACGGCGCCCGTCCCCCGCGGCAGGGGCAGCAAAGTCGCGGACGACGTGAACGGCGACGGCTATCCCGACTTCGCGTACAGCGCGGAGTGCGGTGCCTACGAGCCGGCGAGGGCGTACCGAAAGAGCTGCCTCGTCGTCCTGTACGGCTCGGCCCACGGGCTCGATCCCGCCGTGCACACCCTCCTCGAACCCGGCGACGCAGCGCTGCCGAAGTACGTGGACGCGCATCCGACCTGGAACCCGAGCCTCGTTGACCTCGACGGCGACGGTTACGCGGACATCAAGTACGGCGCGTTCGTCGTCTGGGGAGGCCCCACCGGCCCGCGGCCCGACACCCCGGACTCGACCCTGCCTGACGGGACCACGGGGCCGGGCGACTTCGACGGCGACGGGCATCCGGACCTGGCCGCCGCGTCGGATCCGTTCCGGATCCTGTACGGGCCGTTCGACCGGAAGGCCCGGCCGAGCCGCACCGACCCCGACGGCCTCGCTCCGATCACCGGTTCTTTTGCGGAGGGTGAGGGGGGACTGTCCGCAGGGGACGCCGACGGCGACGACAAGACCGACCTCGTCGCATCGGCGCGCGGTTACAACGGAGAGCCCACGCTCGTACTGCTGCACACGGGCCCGGCCGGATCCGATGCGCCGGCACAGCGGCTCCGCAGCGGCAGTTCGTTGGCTTTCGGCGATTTCGACGGCGACGGCAAGGGGGACATCGCCGTCGGGCACAACGGCAACCGCAGCGACGACGAAGACGATGTGGACGAGACCGAGGCGCCCGCGGTCCACGACACCCTCACCGTCTACCCGGGCGACGGCGGCACGCCTCATCAACTCAAGGATGTGCTCGGCTACTTCATTACGGGTGACCTGGACGGCGACGGCTGCGACGAACTGCTCGTGAACCCGCACACCGGCCCCGACATCACCGTGCTGCACGGCAGCCCGGGGGGCCTCGGGTCCCGTTCCATCCTGCGCCGCACGGGCCCCTCCCGGGTTCCCGGCACCAAGCGCGCCGTGGCGTCGTACAACCGGTACGCCATCGTCTCCACCGTCCGTGACTTCGACGGCGACGGTCACGCCGAGGCCGTACTGCGCTGGTCCCTCCCTTCCGGCGACGGCCCCTCGCAGTGGTGGATCGTGGAGGACGGCAAGGACGTAAGGGCCTTCACGGACCAGCCGTTCACTGACGCGTCCGTCACATGACGTCGGACAAGGGGGACTTCATGGGCGCAACCCTTCGAAGGCCTCAACAGGCCCTCCCCGGAACAGGACAGGCCAGGAAGCCCTGCCCCCAGGCCTGGGGAAGCGACGATATGGGGTTCGCGGAGTGACGGAGTGCGGTCTCATCGTGTCCCGTCTCCAACGATCTGGCCCCGGCTGTCCGCTGTCATCCAATCGAGGCGCTTGACAGTGAACCCAGTCATTCGGGCTTCCCTGCCAGCGAACCTGGGCGTGTGAGGTGAACGCGCTGGGGGTGCTGCGGACCGTACCGGCCGGGATGGATGCTGCGGAGCTGTACTGGTCGACGACGACCGGGCAGCACGTCGGCTTCGCCGTCGTGGCCAGCACGACGGCGAGCGGGAACGTCGGCACGCCCCGGACTGCTTCGTGCGCCGCGCGGATGGCTCGGCGGTCGTCGTCGATGTCCGTGCGGACGAGCGGATCGAGCCGAAGGACGCCCCCGCGCATCCAAAGCCCGCCGCCATGCAGGTCATTGACCAGCCGAAGGGGCTTGCTCACGTGTATGGGTTTCCGTTGCCGCCATACCTGGTCCGGCGACAGGAATCCGGCTGTGGCTGTCCTTGAGCAGGTTCCGCATCGCCATGCGGAAGATCTCGGCCTGGTGGTCACCGAGGAAAGAGGTGTGCCCGAACACCTCCAGGACGACGAGGCCGAGCATGTGCCCCCACGCGCTCAGGAAGAGAGCGGTCGCGGGGGGCGGTAGATTTCCCAGTCCGTCCGGTGGCAGCTGTTCCAGATGCGCCTGGAGCGAAGGCCAGAGCGTGGGGGTGTCGGCCTCGGCGAGTTGTTCCGCGGTGTACCCGTCGAACACCTCGCGCTCGAAGATGGCGCTCATCCGGCGCATCGCCTGGGTGGTTGGGCCGTCGGCGGGTGCCGCGTAGTACCGCAGCGGCGTTCCGTACAGGAGCTGGAATCGCCCGGGATGGGTGATGGCCCATCGGCGGTACCCCTCGGCCGCGACCACCAGGCGCGGCAGGGCCGAGTCGTCCGCCGCGGCGTCGACGGCAGCCTGCACGGCATCGGTCAAGTCGTCGTAGGCCTTGGCGATGAGCGCCGTGACGAGGTCGTCCCGGCTCGGAAAGTAGTGGTAGAGCGCCTGCACGGTCATCCCGAGGCTCCGGGCGACCGCGCGCAGGGACAGGGCCGAAGGACCGTGTTCGGTGATATGGCGCTCAGCGGCACCCAGGATCTCTTGGGTGGCGCTGCCCGACGCCGCTGGCGCAGGGAGGGCGGGGCGGCTACGTGTTCGTCTGCGGGCATGCGGCAACCGTACGACGGTGAACCCGACGGGACATCAAGAACCTTGGCACTGTTAAGAAAAACAAACACTGCCAAATCCTCTGCCGCCTCACTACTGACCTTGAATGCGTGATGTCGTCAAACGGCTAACACAATGAGGTGTATCGCTTCTGGTGGCCGTGCTTGGCAGGTCAGTTGCCGTTGTCCGGGCCATGGGTACCTCGCCGTGGATCGTGGACGATAACTTGTGGGCACGGATCGAACCGTTGCTGCCGTCCTGGCCCGAGCGGTCTCCGGGGCCAAGGCCGGTGCCGGACCGGCTGTGTCTGCAGGGCATCCTGTAGGTCCTGCATCAGGATATTGCCTGGCAGCTGCTGCTCCCGGAGCTGGAGTTCGGTTCGAGGCAGACGTGCTGCTGGCGGCGCCTGTATCGCGGGCAGAAGGCTGGGTCTTCGACCGATTGCACCGTTTTTTGCTCGCTGAGCTGCACGCGTCCGGCGAACTCGACTGGACTCGCGCGTGCGTGGACGGCTCCCACGTCCGCGCCAAAAAGAGGGAGCCGCGACCGGTCTTCCGCCGGTCGACCGGCGGAAGACGGGCAGCAAGCACGATCTGATCTGCGACGGCAAGGGCACGCCACTCCACGTCATCGCGACCGTTGCCAACGTCAACGACATCACGCAGACCCTCAACCTGGTCGATGGCATCCCGCCGGTGGCTGGGCGCCCAGGCCGTCCGCGGCGGCGCCCCGAGTGCGTCCTTGGCGACAAGGCATACGACTCGAACGCCGTGCGGCACGAGCTGCGGCGCCGCAGGATCATGCCGGTGATCTCCCGCAAGGGCTCCCCGAACATCAAGGGCCTGCGCAAACTCCGCTACGTCGTCGAGCAGACCTTCGCCCTGCTCCACCAGTTCAAACGACTGGCCGTGCGCTGGGAACGACGACTCGAATTCCACGACGCCTCTGTCTCGTTGGCCTGCAGCCTCATCTGCTGGCGACGTCTCAGGAAGACCCAGCCATGATCTCGTTACGAGCTCTGATGACGTAAGGCATCGAACACCTCTTTCAACGGCACCGGAGCCTCGTGCGTTCAGCCCTCGTCACCGTCACCCGATCAATGGCCACTCTGGCCGTTGCGCATTAATGTGGATCAAAGTTGACCGACGTACTCATCTACTTTGATGGGAAAGTGACATCGCCTCCGTTGTGCCCAACTTCGCGTGCCTGTAGCGTTGCGGGACTCGCTGACGATCAATCAGCTATGTGATCTTGCGAAAGCGAGAGGGGCGGAAATCATGGGCAAGTTCTTCGACAACCTCAAGAACGCGCTGAGGGATCAAGCAGTCGGATCGATGAAATATGGCGCGTCGACCTCGTACAGGCACAACCGCGCGGCCATCCTCGCAGCGAAGGCAGAGAGGGAGGAGCGGGAGCGCCGCCAAGGTCAGCACGCCGGGGGCATGGAGGAATCCGAGCACGGATTCATCGATGGCCACCCAGTCACTTTTGCCCTCGGCTGGGGCGATAAGGCCGGTCACACATATTTGGCCGATGGCCACATTACGCACGAGCAGTTTCGCGACAGCAAGAATCACGATCACTACGGTCCGGGAAGTGGTCCTCGCAACAATGGAACGCTCTCTATGGGGGATAGCACGAATGCTGCATTCAACATCGGTAGCGATCTCCAGCGTTGTGGCCGGCGCACTGGTTTCAGCAATTACTGGGCTCTTCCTAGGATCGACGCTCGAGTACCTCGCTGCACGCACGATTGGGATCGTCTGGCGTGGAGGTGAGTACGATGTGCGTGGGAGGTGGAAATCCACCTATAGCTATAGGAGCAGAGGTTCTTCCCATGTGGGAGAGCAAATCATGCTGTTTCATCAGGTAGGCCGAAGCGTCACAGCTAGGCAAAATTTGTCGATCAGCGTGAGACACCGCCGGTTGCCGTTCGGCGGCGCGTTGGGCATCTCTGCAACGGATCCACTGAGACAGCAGCAGCCCTGAGACAAGCGAACTGTTCCTAACGGCGGCCACGTCGAGGCCGGTGAAACAGTCCTGGAAGCTCTCGCACGCGAGGTCGAGGAGGAAACGGTTGGCGCCTGACCCACGTGCGGCAGTTCCTCGGCACCACGGCCTGGACGGAGGATGACGGTGGTGGACTTCGTCACGAGGCCGACTATCTCGTCGAGGTCGACGGCGACTTGGACAACCCCACATTGGAATGGTCCAAGCGCTCCGCCCACGATTGGTTCTGCCCCGACAACTCGCCCCGCCTCAAAGAGAACCGCAAGCCCGCAGAGTTCTTGATCCACGACTTCATCGCACGAGCCATCGAAGATCGACCGGACCAGTCCTGGTAGTGCCTGCGCGTCGGGTGCGCGGAGCCAGCCACGAGGGCCCCGCGCCGGCACCCCTACGCGATCACCCACGGCGAGGTCATGCCCGAGGACAGCGCGGCGGACGGCACAGGGCCCGACCGTGAGCCCTGCCGGTCGCGCCCCCTCGGTCGCGACCGGCAGGATCGTCAACTCAGTCGCACTGCACCTCGTACTTGGTCCACTTCCCGTCGACCAAGACCTCGATGTAGCACTTCTTGGCGGTGTCGGTGGCCGCGGACGCCGTCACGCCGCCGCCTACGGTCATCCCGATCACCGCGACGAGTACGCCGATCGCGGAAGCCGTTCGCTGCTTGCGGGTGCGTGCACTGTGGGGCATGGTGCTCGTCCTTTCGACGGGGCGCCGCCGGGCCGGCCAGCGGCGCGGTCTGTGGCCCCGGTGACAGGGGCGCGGTACGAGGATGCAACGACCGTGATGCCCGAGGGAGGTCACACCATGCCCTGGCGGGATCACGCGGCGAGGCTCGTGCCTACTGGCAGGCGCCGAGATCGGCGACAAAGATGCCTGGCATGGACACCTTCGACGCCCTACGAGAATTCCTCATCTCCCGCCGGGCCCGACTACGCCCCCAGGACGTGGGGTTACCCGACCACGGAGTCAGACGGGTGAGGGGACTGCGCCGCGAGGAGGTCGCCACGCTCGCGGCCGTCAGCGTCGAACACTACATACGGCTCGAACGCGGACAGGCGTCCCGGGTGTCGGACGCCGTGCTGGACGCCGTGGCCGAGGCGCTCCGGCTGAGCCCGGGCGAGCGTCGCTACCTGCGCAGTCTGGCGAGGCCGAGCACGGGCTCCGACCACGAGGGCTCCCGCGGTGTACGGCCCAGTGTGCAGCACATCCTCGACTCGATGGCTGGCACTCCCGCCTACCTCGTGGGCCGGGGAGGCTCGATACTCGCGTGGAACCGCCTGGCGGCGGCCGTCTTCGCCGACTTCGGCGGCATCCCCGCCGCACAGCGCACCGTCGGACGGCTCGTCTTCACTGATCCGCGCGCCCGGTGGCTGTACGTCGACTGGGAGGCGAAGGCCCGCGAGGCGGTGTCGTACCTACGGACCGAGACCGGCAAAAGGCCCCGGGACCCGGAGCTTATCCGGGAGATCGATGAACTCGCGTACCACAGCGAGGACTTCCGGCGGCTCTGGTCAGAACAGCACGTCTTGGAGACCACGCACTCGACCGTCGTCCTACGCTGCCGCCCTCCCCACCAACTGCTGGAGTTCTCCTGGGAAGGGCTCCAACTGACCAGCGACCCGGACGAGATAGTGCTCGTGTACACGACCACCCCCGGGTCGCCGTCCGCCGCGGCCCTGCTGGAGATGTCCCGCGCGAGCCAGGGCGGTCGGTGACCTTGTCGGCGGTGCCGGGCTGCTGCCGCGGTGCACAGGCCTCAGCAGGCGTCGCAGACCGCTCAGCGGCAAGCCAAGCGTCTCCGGCTGCCAGGAGTTGCAGTTTTCCGTAGCTCGGTGAGCCGGACGTGGCGGAGAAGACCAGCAGTTCCTGGGCTTGATCGGGTCCACCAGTCGCCGGCAGAACAGCTCCACCTCGCCCAGCTGCCCGTGCCGGTAGCGCTTGAGGTCTTGAAGGTGGGTGACGCCCACCTAGGACTTGTCCGGCCGATCATGTTCGGAGCAGATGAAACCGGCCGGCCACGGGCAGGACCGGCAACGGCGACTTCAGCATTTGTCCGGCCCCGGCCTGGACCGGGTCACCAGCACGACCGTGGGTCTTGTACGTGCTCTGGCGAGTGCCGGTCCTCTCCCCTGCCCAGGCCGGTTTGGACCAGGAAGCCGGGGTTCGCGTCGCGCGACCGGGCTGAGGTGTGCACCCGCTGGGTGCCGGGGATGCCCACCTCGACGAGGACCCCGCCGCGGAACATCCACAGACCGAACAGGTCGTCGTCCTCGTCGTGCAGCATGACCTGCACGCAGGCGGGATCGTTCCACGGCAGGAACTCCAGGTCCTTGAGCACGCCGCGGCGCCCGTTCCACCGCTCGAACTCGATGTGCCAGCCCCCTACGAACCAGGGAATCTGCACGAAGCAGCCGTGCCAGGTGCGGGCCTCGTCCGGCCGCGTCAGCGGCTCCATCACCTCGTCCTCGTACCGCGCCAACACGATGACCTGCGCCATTCTGCTCATGCTCACATGTCACACCGCGCCGGGTACCAAGGGCAATCGTTTTAAGGACCCGGAGCCGTCGGGGCTCCTTCCGCATGCGGAGTCCGCCGCCTAGGACTTGTCCGATCGGTCATGTTCGGAGCCAGATGGTGAGGGGCTGCAGCGGTCGCGGTGCCGAGGTAGACATAACGGCGTTTGTCGTAGCGGGTGGCGACGGCTCGGTGCTGCTTGAGCCGGTTGATAGCCCGTTCGACGGTGTTGCGTTTCTTGTACCGGTCCTCGTCGAAGCCGGGTGGTCGTCCACCGCGTGAGCCTTTGCGCAGGCGGGCGGCCTGGCTGTCGGTCTTTTCCGGGATCGTGTGCCGGATGCCCCTGCGCCGCAGGTAGTCGCGGCAGGGGCCGTTGCTGTAAGCCTTGTCGGCCGCGACGCTGTCCGGCGTCTTGCGTTGCCTGCCCGGGCCGGACTTCGGGACGCGGATCTTCTCCAGAACAGGCTTGAACTGGGTGCAGTCCGCCCGCTGACCTGGGGTGACGAGCAAAGAGAGCGGGCGGCAGCGGCCATCCGCGCTCAGGTGAAGCTTGGTGGTGAACCCGCCCCGCGAGCGGCCCAAACCCTCACCTCCCGTACCACCTCCACCAGGCGGGCGTGCAGGCTCTGCCACGCGGTTTCGTCCTGGTGTTCTGGGACCTCCGCCCCCTTTGGGACGGGTGCCGACGGCGGGTCAGTGCGGGCGCCGGCCGCGTGCTGATGCGCCCGCACGATGGTGGAGTCGACAGAGATGTCCCAGTCGATCTCACCCGCCGCCTCGGCCTCGGCCTGGACCTGCTGGAGCAGACGCTCCCAAGTCCCGTCGCCCGACCACAGTCGGTGCCGTTCGTAGACGGTCTTCCACGGCCCGAACCGTTCGGGCAGGTCACGCCACTGAACGCCGGTCCGCACCCGGTGCAAAATTCCGTCGATCACCTGCCGGTGGTCCCGCCATCTGCCACAACGCCCGTTGCTGACCGGCAGGAACGGCCGTAGCCGTTCCCACTCGGCATCACTCAGATCACCCCGCCCCATGCCGGCATCAACGACCCGGACACGAAGTAGTCGCATGATCGGCCGGACAAGTCCTAGGGCCTGTGTGAGGTTGTGATCAGTCGGCAACCTTCAGGAGGTCGTCGATCCAGATCATTGCGGCGCGGAGATGGAGGCCGGCGAGGTAGCACTCGGGCGACTTGTCGTATCGGGTGGTACGGTGCCGGGCAGCCGACGGCGATCTGGTGCTCACCCTTCACACATTCGGCGAACGGGCCGCTGGACGCAGTTCGAGGTGGCAGTTGGGGCCGATGTAGCCGCAGGCCGGTCGACCGTCGCGTCAGACCACCCGCTGGTCGACCATGAGGAATGCCGTCACCAGGAGCGTGTCGACGGCGCGCGGCCCCGGTTGGCCGTGCAGTACTTCGGTGCTGACCGCGTGAACCCGGTCTCGTCGAGGAGTTGCCTCCACACGTGCTCCTGGAGCACCCAGCGGTGCATGTGTGCTGCCTCGCCGTCCGGTGTCTTCGCACTCATGTCGGTGTGCTGCACGTCGGGGATGTGCGGGTGCGCCGCCGAGGTGGTGGGCGAGGGTGGAGAACACCAGTCGCCCGCCGGGTCGCAGTGCTGTTGCTGCTGCGGGCAGCAGTTCGTGCGGTTCGGTGAAGTCGATGGCTCCGAAGACGCTGTAGAGCACGTCGTAGGTGTGGGCGCTGGTCCGCAGGTGCGGCAGCACGCCGCACCGAGTGAGGCGCAGCCGTGGGGCAAGGTGGCCGTACAGGTCGCTGGCCATGGCGTGCTGGGCGGGCGAGGCGTCGACAGCGGTGATGTGGGCGGGCTGGTGGTGGACGGCCAGGTGGGCGGCGTGCCGGGCAGTGCCGGCGCCGAGGTCTCCGACGCACCGGCCGGTGACGTCGCCGAGCGCTTCAGCTCCGGGCCCGCTGTCCTGGCCCCAGTTCCAGAAGAAGCGGTCGGGCACGGGGGGATCGGTGGTGTGCCGGGTGCGGCCGTAGTGGTGCCAGAGGTCTGCGGTGTGAGTCGTCACCCGGCCCATCCTGACGGGAACCGCCGACAGGATGGACACGTTCAGGTGGATCTCACCTATGTGTGACCGCCGGACCCCGGCCATCCCCCAGTTCTAGTGGCCGTCGCAACACCCCGCCTCAAGGGGTGCGATGGACTCCGAGATCCAGCAGGTCCGGGAGCACCACACTCGTGAGGTGCTGGTCAGTGGGAGTCGCTGCCCGGGTGGCAGGGGGCGCACTTGGCGGCGTCCGTCCACAGCGGCCAGTCGGCCTCCCAGCCGTCGGCGTCGATCAGGTCCGCCGTGCGCAGCACCGAGCCGTCGTCCTTGGTGTCGACCTCGGGTACGTGGTGCAGAAAATGACCGCCATTGAAGCGCTCGCACAGCTGCAGGTAGGTGACGGTGTCGAGGATGACCGTGTGGACGCTGATGTCGACCAGCGTGCTCGGGGCGAGCCCGAGACGCTCGCCCCGGTGGCGCATCGCAGTCAGCAAGTACGCGTAGCCCTGGTCGAGGACCACGGTTGCCATGACCGAGTCGTAGGGATAGTCCCGCATCAGGAGTTGGACCTGCTTGTCCCACAGGGCCGCCGGTACAACCGTCCCGGGCCTGGCGGGCCGTGCCGGTCGTCGGGACGACGGCCAAGGGGGATGCGGCGGTTGTCCCGGTTTCAGGATGACCAGGCCGATGTCGTCCGATGACGGGAGGGTAGGCTTCTGTCCTGTGAAGCGGCAGACCCTTGACGAGTGCCGACAGATCTTCAGTACACGGTGAGGCCGAAGTTCGACAGGACCTCCGCGACGGGCTGGTGGTAGGAGACCCCGCCGGAGGTGCAGTTGCCACTGGCTCCGACCAGAAAGCCGACGGCCAGGGTGCCGGAGTACGCCGGGGCCCCCGTGTCACCGGCCTCCGAACACGTGGTGGACCGGACCAGGCCATGGACGGCGCCCTCGGAGTAGTTGACTGTGGCATTGACCGCGGTCACCCTCCCGCAGTGGACCCCGCTGGTGCGACCGGCGTGGCAGAGCGACTGCCCGACCGCCGGGCTCGCCATCCCGGTGATGTCCTGGTAGACGCCCCCGCCCAGCGCGATGTCACCGGGCAGGTTCAGCGTGTTCGAGGTGTACCGGACCACCCCGTAGTCGTCGATGGGGAAAGATGCGCCGGCGGTGACCCCGACCTGCACGGTGCGGGCGGCGTCGGCGTACCAGGTGGTGGTGTGGGTGCCCGAGCAGTGGCCGACCATCACGCCGTAGAAGACGCCGTTGCCCGTCGCGTTGAAGCCGACGACGCATTGTGCGCCGGTGGCCGCGTAGAGCATGGTGCCGCCCCGGATCGTCGTCAGTTGCAGGGCGGCGGCGGACGCAACGGTGCCGAAGAGCAGGCTGACCACGGCCGTCACGGCTGTGGTCAGCATCGCCAGGCAAGTGCGCAGACGTCTCACGGCCCCTCCCAGGGTCATCGGTGGTCCGGTACCGGACAGCTCCTTCATGGTGGAGGTACGGCGGGCGCGGCGACAGACGTACTCCGGCCGTCCCGCAACCCGCCGGGCTGAGAATCTCGTGGCGCTGCTCGCCAGCAGTGCCACCCAGCGCGCCCGGGAAGTCCCACGGCTTGATCAATCCGAAGACGGCGGTCAGCGTCTTCGCCCTCCTCCCGGGCAGACACGGCCGGATCAATACCGACGTGCTCGGTGTCATGACCCGTGACGCCGAAGAAGAGCAGCCCGCCGCGAGTGTCGGCCATGGCAACGACATCCTTGGCCAGCTCGTTCCACCCGCCGCCCTCGGGTGACCGGGGCAGAAACTACTTGGGCGCGGCTCTGTCTGAGTGAGTTCCCGCGTCAGGCTTGAAGTGCGTATATGTGCTGGCCGGGTGAGGGATGGAGTCGTTCGTGCTCTTGCTGCGTGTGGAAGATCCAGCAGTCGGGGAAGTCGCCGTTGCTGATGACGGTGCGGAGGTGAGGCCGGCTTCGCGCCGTGAGGACCACCTGACGATGCCCCGAAAGCACGTCGAGCACGTGGACGGGCAGAGATCGAACTCGGCGGCCACCGCGACAACACCCGCCGCCGGGCGGCCAGGCTCACACCCCAACGCCGCGCAGACTGCGACCCGCTCGGCATGCGCTGGTGGACGACCGCCGAAGAACGTTGATGTTCCCGGCTGGGGTCGGGCGGCCGGTGAAAGGCCCGGCGCTCCGTCCCTTGACCACGGTCCCGACCACCGCAGGTCAGGGTGGGTTGGTCTCAGATTGCCCGGAGGAGGTAACTGGTGCTGAGTCCGCTGGTGGAGCAGACGATGGTGCTCGAAGTCGCGGTGTAAGTGAAGCCCCGTGGGACGGTGCAGGCCCACAGGCCTGTCCTGGGCTGCACTACGTTATAGAGCGGGGCAAAGCCGCTGGTGGAGCAGGTCGTGGTGTTCGTGACCGAGGTGTACGTGTAGCCGGACGGAACCGTACAGGACAAGTAGGCGGCGGACACGTCCGACGAAGGCGAAGCCGGCACTTCAGCCGCCGTAGTCGGTGCCTGGGCGGTGCCCGCGGCGCCAGCGACCCCTGCCATACAGACTTGGAGCACGAGCCCGCAGACCAGAGCGACAACCGCCACCATGGCCCCGCGCAGCCGGGTTATCTGTAGCCTCATCTGTTCTCCCTCCCGATGGCCGTCTCCGTGGTGGACGGCTACTAGGGAGAGCCTCCTTCACAGCAGATACTCATGTCTTCGTCATTTCCAGTGAAAACCCCGTTCCACGGGTATGCCATTTCACCCATGTTGACAAAAGGAGTCAGATCGCGGTGGGTAGACGGAGACGCCCGGAGCCCCGCCGACGCGCGAGCCCCCGGCACTCGATCCCCTGAGGTGCGCCCGTACGCCCGCCCCGCCCCTTCCTCTTCGGGCGCGGCTCTGTCTGAGTGAGTTCCCGGGCCAGTTGGAAGTGCGTATATGTGCTGGTCGGGTGAAGGATGGAGTCGTTCGTGCTCTTTCCGCGTGTGGAAGATCCAGCAGTCGGGGAAGTCACCGTTGCTGATGACGGTGCGGAGGGTGAGGACGGCTTCGGCGCCGGGGACGGTCCACCGGCTGCCGGTGATGTCGAGTCTGTCGGCGACCGGATGGCGTGCTGCTCCTTCGACGGCGCCGCCGGCAATCGGCCAGCCCGCTAACAGGCCATGGTCGTAGGTGGCCTCTGTCCGGCCCACGGCCCATGGGACAGCTCAGCGAAACGAATTTCTGGTCCTGTCGCATCCGAGTTGGCGGTTTCTCACGGAGTCTCAGACGATGTGTCGGATTCTCAGTGCATCGCGGCCGGAGCGGAGGTTCTGCCTCCGAACGTGGGATTTGGTCTCACTTTGCTGGCCTCATTCTCACTGCACCTGTCGCGGTAGGTATGCGGCGCACCGTGGCTCGCTGAAGAAGAGACAAGGAAGACACATGGACCTGCACGGACATCTGGTGCTGTGGTGCGGGGTGTTCGGCATCGTAGCCTTGGTCGGCTACGCCCGATCGCCGGCCGGAATGCCCCGGGCTCAGCGGGCGGTGAGGGTCATGGGGCGGATCGAGGAGGTCCGCGAACCCAGGCACGGAAGCTCCCAGAAGGACTGGATACCCGTGGTCGTCTTCTTCCGGGACGTGTCCACCGGGCGGAGTTCACCGTGACGAACGACCGTGACCACGGTGAGAGGATCACGGTGGTCCGGGCGGGCGGCCGGGAGATCGGCGCCCGCTATCCGCGCGGGAGGCCTCATGCCTACATCTTCGTCGGCGTCCTCCGGGCAGGCCGACGCGGGCTCGGGTGGCCGAACCTCGCGGTCTTCCTGACCTACGCAGGTCTGGTGGTCTTCGCCACGATCGACTGAGGCCGGCCGTGGGCACTGATCGGCTTCGGCGGGCGCTGGACCATGTCCGGTACGTGCTACCTGCCGCCGAGCGTACGCGCGGTGAACCGTCGTATCGACGCGCTGAGCTCCCGACCCCCTGTTCAGGACCGTGTCATCGCCGTGCTCACGGACACCAGCACCGACGAGGACGGCTACACCTCCACCAGCCACACACCGGTCATCGCCTTCAGCACCCACGAGGGCACGAGCGTCACCGCCTACTGCGCCGACGAGCTGCCCGACCCGACGAACGCCTACGGCCGGGGCGCCACGATCCACTACACGCCCAACGACCCGCCGTGTTCACCCCCAACCTCGCGGCACAACACCGTTCCCGCGCACCGTTCCCGCGCACTCGACATCGCCTTCGGCGTCGTGGCGCTCCTGCTCGGCGTGGCGGCGGTCGTCGTCGGAGCGGTGCTGCTGTGACGCCCGACGAGCGCTGTGTACGGAGGTATCGTCACCGCATGGAACCACTCACGTTCGACTACGAGGACCTGCATGTGCGCGTGGACCGGGGGGTGTTCGAGCTGTTTCCGCTGAGGGGCAGCGACATGCCGCACACACTCCGGGTTCCGCTGCACCGGCTCGGGGTGCTGGTGCACTACAAGAAGCCGAACAAGCCGGGCGATTTGATCTTCGGTGTCGTTGGTGACCCGAAGGCCGCCCTCTACGGTACCGACTTGGCGGCCTTCGGGTACAGCTCCACGACGGCGGCCCGGGTGCCGCGCAGCGACGAGCCGTTGTTCCGGGCGTACTTCACCGAAGTGGCCGCGCTCGCCGACCGACGGGCGGTGTGAGGTGGAGCCGGTGGTCTTCGAGCACGGCATTGTGCACATGCGGGTCGACCACGGCATCTTCGAACTGTTCCGGCGCAACCACACCATCGGCCCCTACCGGGCTCCGCTGAGCTGGGTCAAGGTGTGCGCCGAGGCCCGCAGGCGTGATGTCACCCGGCTGTACTTCGGTTACGTCGAGCAGCTCGACGAGCCGATCTACGCGAGCTCGGCGGCGTCCGGCCCCGTGCTCGCCAACGTCGAGATCCCGGCCACGGACGAGCCCCTGTATCGCGCCTACTTCACCCGGCTCGCCCACCTGTCCGACCGCCCGATCGCGCCGTAGCCCCAAGGCTGGTCGCCCAGTGGCCTCCTGTTCCTCGCCCCGGCCACCGGGCGCGAGGACCGCGATCCTCTGGGCCGAGGCGCCCGTCGCTCCGTCGTGTCGCACTGTGTCATTCCAGCAGGTCGAGGGGATGAGACCAACCCTGTTCGGCAGCACCGTTGCAGAGGCCGTCCGGCCGGCGAGAAGTGCTTCGACCGACGGTGGCAGGGGCAGGTGTACAAGTCGGTGGCAGGCTGAACGGCGGTAAGGGATGCCCGCGAGGGCACGGCTCTTCTGTCGTCGTATGCACCCGGAACCTCATCTGGACGCGAGCCGACGTCGTCCCGACCGCCTTGGGGCTACTCGCCCGACGGGAAGATCTACCCACTGGTCCTCCACGATGCGCGAACATGCTGTCTACGAGTCACGGCTTGGGCTGACGCGCCTGCTCCACGTCGGCTTCGACCAGGACGTTACGGCGGTCTTCGCCCAGCCGTTCCTGCGCGAGCGTGCGCGTCAGCCGTAGAGGTTCGAGGCGACGGTCAGGAAGACGAGGAGGTTCGGCACGGTCTCGACCTTGGCGAGCGCCCAGGCTGTGGGCTGTCCGTGCTGCCGGACGGCCACGAAACCGCCGCCGACATCGATCGTCGCGACGGCCGACCAGGGCAGGACCCCTTCGTGTCCGGTGGAGATACCGGTGGCGTCCACGCTGAACGGGCCGTGGCTCACCTTCTGCCCCTCCCGGACCGCCTCCCACACCTTCTGGGCCTGGGCGCGGGCGATGGCCTCGGAGATCAGGGGAAGCCAGCTCCCGAAGTCGGCGAAGCGGGACGAAATCACCGCTCTGGTGCCGTTGGGCGCTACCAGGGTGGAGGTGTGCGTGGTGTTGAAAGGGGTCTTCGTGCCCTTGTAGATGATCACTTCCTGGACGGTTTCCTGGTAATGGACCGCCTGGTCCCAGCGGACCGCGAACAACTGCCCGGCGCCCATGTCCACGAGCAGACCCCGCTCGAAGAGGTGCAGGCGTTGGCTGCCGAGTTTCTTCCGGAAGTTGGGGCTGTTGAGTAGGGCACCGATGGCCAGTGCGCTGCAGAGCAGCGGGTACATCCCGAGCACCCAGGTCACGAAGACCCACAACAGGATGCCTCCGGTCGCCAGGCCGGCGATGCCGGTCAGGGAAGCGGCGATGAACAGTCCCCGGTACTTCTCCTGGACGTTGACCTCCTTACTCGGCAGGAAGGTGTGTTCGAGTCGGCCGAAGCCTCTACGGGAAGCCAGTTGCGTGACTTCAGGGGACGGGGAACCCGGCACGCTCATACAGGGGCCTCGGTCTCGTTTCGGAGCGACACTCGTCAAGGCCGCTTCAGCTGGTCGCGTGGTCAATGAGCCGAGCGAGCAGACGGGTGCGGGGCACCATCTGGGCGATCTCGACGTACTCGGTGTCCGCGTGCGCGCCACCGCCCACGGCGCCCAGGCCGTCCAGCGTCGGACAGCCCGCCCCCGCGGTGTAGTTGCCGTCCGAGGCACCGCCGACGCCGAGCCCCCGCAGCGGTTCCTGGCCCAGTTCCGCGGCGATTCGGGAGGCGAGGGCGAACAGTTCGGCGGAGGACTCCGGTTCCATCGGCGGCCTTCTCCTGCCGCCCAGTACCTCCAGTCGGGCTCCGGGCAGCCGGGCGACGAGCCCCCGCATGCACTTGTCTATCCGGTCCTGCGCCGCCAGGGTCGGCACGCGCACATCCACCGACACCTTCGCCAGCGCGGGCACTGTGTTGAGGGTGGTGCCGGCCGCCAGCAGGGTGGGCGTGATCGTCGGCGCTCCCAGGACGGGGCAGGTGGCACCGGTAGTGCCCATTGAGCCTGCGAGGTCGGCGACGGCCAGGACCTGGTGAGCGGCCTCGATCACGGCGTTGACCCCCTTCTGCGGTTCCAGGCCCGCGTGTGCGGCACGGCCGTGCACTACGACCTCATACCGCGAAGTGCCCTTACGGGCGATCTTGAGCGCGCCTTCCTCGTCCGCGGACGCCTCCATCACCAAGGCGGCTGCGCACCCCCGCGCGGATTCCTCGATCAGCTGCCGGGAGGTCGGTGAGCCGACCTCCTCGTCCCCGTTGACCAGTACACACACCCCGTCCAGGGAGGGCAGGGAGGACAGCGCGTGGAACATCTGCACCAGGCCCGCCTTCATGTCCAGGACCCCGGGTCCACGGGCGACCCCGTCGACCACCGACCAGGGATGGTTCCGGAGCGAGCCCATGGACCACACCGTGTCGTGGTGTCCCACCAGCAGGACCCGCGGAGTGCCGAAGCTCCACCGCAGATGGGTCACACCGTCGATCACGAACACCTCCGGCCCGGCCCCCAACAGCCTGGCCCCCAGGGCGCCGACCACCTCGGCGCTGCGCGCCACCGCCGCGTGGTCCGCCGAGAAGGACTCGCAGAGTACGAGGTCCTCCAGATCGGCCAGCATCGCCGGCAACGCGAGCGCGGCCCCGCGGGTCATCGGTCCCGACCCATCTCAACTCCTTTTCGTAGAAACACACTTCCCCCTCGGATCTCGTGGGCCATTGGAGAGCGGCGGCGCTTGTCCCCCTCAAAGCACCGCCGCGTGAACGACGTTAGGGCGGGGCAAGGCATTCCACCAGCGACTGGATTGCATGGGATCTATGCATCTGAGGAATGCATTGGGGCAAGATGGTGAGGGCCGGAGGAGAGGACCTCGGACGAGGGAGGAACGTGTTCGAGATCGACGCGCTGCGGCTGCTCGTGGCCGTGGCCGAGACCGGATCGTTCACGAAAGCGGCGGCCCGGCTCAACTACACGCAGTCCGCGGTGTCCCGGCGGATCGCTGCGCTGGAACAGCGGGCGGGTGGGCCGCTGTTGGAACGGCTCCCTCGGGGCGTACGGCTGAATCCCGCAGGCCGTGCCCTGCAGCGGCACGCCATGGAGGTGCTCGACCGGCTGTCGCGGGCGGAGCGGGAACTGGCCGTGCTGCACGCGGGCCACGGCGGGCTGCTGCACATCGGCGCATTCGCCACCGCCAACATCTCGCTGGTTCCCACCGCCCTGCGGGCACTCCAGGACGCCAGGCCGGATGTCGAGGTCGTCGCGGTCGAGGGCCCGACCGACACGCTGATGGCCCGCCTCGCGGACGGGGCGCTGGACCTCGCCGTCGTCAGCGACTACCCGTCCGGTCTGCCGTCTGCCGACGGCGTCACGACGACCGTGTTGTGCGAGGACGAGCTGTTCGTCGCTCTCCCGCGGGGGCACCGCCTGGCCGGAGCCAGGACGATCGACCTGCGTGAACTGCGCGACGAAGCCTGGCTCCAGAACGCGTACGGCGACCGTCCCACCATGCTCGCCGACGCCTTCGCCAGGGCGGCCTTCACCCCCAGGAAGATCATCCGGATCGCGGAGTGGTCCGGGAAGTTCGGCTACGTGGCCGCCGGGCTGGGGGTGGCGCTGGTCCCCTCGCTGGCCGCCTGGGCAGTCCCCGACGAACTCGTCCTGTGCAGCCTCACCGACCCAGCCCTGCGCCGGACCGTACATGTGGCGCTGCCTGCCGCCCCACTACCGGCGGCGCTGAAACTGCGAGATCTGCTGCGCGACGCCGTTGACTGAACCGTCCTCGGAGCGATCAGCCGGTATACAAGGTCGCAGACGTGGCCGGTGCGCTGCCCCTGGCCCTGCGCGGTTCGACGCAGTCGGAACAGGTTGCGGTGGCGGCGCGGGGCCACGACCGGTCCCCGGTGCTGGTCGCGGTCCCGCCAGCGTGAAGGCTAGTTACGTGCGTTCAGCAGCAGCGGCCGGAGAAGGACGCGGCAGCCCCGCATCGGCGCAGACCCCTGGTTCCAGGGACGACGGCCTTCAGCCCGGGCGCACCGTGCCGTCCTGCTTCACAATGGTCACGATCCCGGCTCTGCCCACGATGTTCCGGCATCATCGCGGCCGACAAGACAACCTGCTTCAGCAGCCCGCCCTGGAAGTTGCCGATCTGCAGGCAGGACGAGACCAGAAGCGTGCGTCCGTCGCGTCCGCTTCCGTCTCCTTGCGGGGCGGCTCCCTGGTCCGGGCGGTCACGCGACGGGCGGGTTGAACCGGGAGTATTCCTGGAGTTCCCATCGCAGCGGGCTGGCGTTGTCGATCTCCACCACGGTGTCGACGGCGAACTCCACGACGCGCAGGGCCCCGGGGTACGCCGCGGCGCTGCGGGGGTCCCAGTCGATCCGGCCCGTGCCGGTGAGTTGCAGGGTGTGACCGTGCTCCCAGTCGAGAAACAGCAGGCCGCACGCGGGGTCTAGGTGCAGATTGCCCAGCGTCATGTAGAACTGGTTGCCGGTGTAGTCGGGCCAGCGCAGCGTGCGTGGCCCGACGACGGTGACGAAGCCGGGCATACCGCCGCGGTGTGACGAGTCAGCGCCGTACTCGGGGGCGCGGCTGGCGATGAAGAAGGTGTCTGCCTGCTCGATCCAGTGCCGCTGGTCGTCGGTGAGTTCATTGCCGGTGCTCGCCTTCCCGGCCGGCGCGGCATCCGTCGGGGCGGTGATGACGCGGTGCTGTAGATACTTCGGGCAGTTGCCGAGCACTTGCTCGGTGCGCATCCGCAGGCCATCGCCGTCGCGTCTGGCCACGCCGTTCGCCCGGATACGGCGCCGGGTCTGCGGGTGCAGGGCGAGCACGCCGATGGCGCGTTCCACGTCGAAGACATGGCGGAGCGGATCCCCGGGTGCGGGCAGCCCGTGGATGTCGAGGGTCCGGTCGTCCACCGGCTGGGCGAAGCCGGGAGGCCCCGCCACGATCGTCGACCAGACGGCGCCGGCGTCGTCGGCGGCTCCGATGATCAGCATCTGCTGGGCGCGGATGAACGGGTAGAACCCGTGCGGGATCTCCGGGCCGAACATCGGCGATCCCCATCCGGGGCCGCCCTCGTGAGCCTTCTGTTGAACCGCGTGCTCACCGGGATGATCTACGGGCTGCGCCATGAGGTAGCTCCTTGATCAGCTTGCGAGCAGGTCGGGCAACTCGCCGAGGACCTGCTCGAACACGGAAGAGTCGTCCAGGACTCGGGCCACCACCAGGGCACCCTCGATACGGACGAGCGCGGCGCGGGCCCGCCTCTGCGCGTCCTGTTCGCTCGCGCCGGCCCTGGCGGCGGCATCGCTCATGGCCTGGAGCCATGTCCGGGCAAGCCGGGTGGCCTGGTCTCTGATGCCCTGCGGCGCCCCGCTCAGCGTCATCGTGTCGAGGACACAGGCCATGAGGCCGTCTTTGTAGACGAGCGCCATCCGCCGCGCCATCTCGGCGACGCCTTCGGCGACGTCCGGTTCCGAGGCGAGCGGCTGGAGGATGTCGCCGAACTGGGTCTCCATGCTCGTGAGCACGGCGGCCGCCATGGCGGGCTTGCCGTCCGGGAAGCGGTGGTAGAGGCTCGCGCGTTGCAGTCCTACCGCCCGCGACAGGTCGGAGAGCGAGGCTCCTGCGTACCCGCTGGCCCGGAAGACCGCGGCGAGCCGGGCGTGGATCAGTTCATCGTCGACACTCGCAGTCCGCCCCATACCGATACTTTACCGAACGTTCGGGAAAATTGGAAATCTCGAAGCGTGAGGAGAGGGGCCGCCGCTCCACTGTGGCGGTAAGGGCGCCGGCGGCAGGACCCCTCCCTCATGGCGGTAACAGCTGTTACCATGCTGGCATGGCGAAGACACAGCTGGGCGCGCGCGTGAATGAGGATGTCGCTGAACTCGCGAAGAAGCGCGCTGCCGACCTCGGGTTGAGCATCGGGGACTACTTGGCCAGGCTGGTGGAGGACGATGCCAGCGGCCTGCGCACCCGAGCCGTGGGCGCGGCGACCCGCTTTCTGGCCGAACACCAGGCGGTCTTCGACCAAGCCGAACAGGCCCAGCAGACGTCCCGGGGAGCACACGCGGCCTGATGGACCTGCACATCGACGTTCCCTGGATCCTCCAGGTCGCGGAGGCCGCCGGAGCGGACGATCCGGCTCCCGACGACTACGGGGTCCCCGTCTCGGCAGTCGCCCGCCACCGGGCCGAGCTGTTCGAGCAGTCCGTCTACGACGGCCCCTACGCCAAGGCCGCCGCCCTGGCGCACACGCTGGGCCGGTGCCGTTGGCTGGAGCGCTCCAACCTCGCCGTCGCCGCCGCTTCTGGCGTCATGTACCTGGAAGCGGCGGGTATTGCCGTCAAGCCCGCCCGCGAGGATGCCGTCGCCCTCAAGGACCTGCTCCTCGACCCCACCTGCACAGCTGGGAAGATCGCCGCGCTGCTGCGGACCTGGCCCACCGCCACCTGACGCCCGCAGGCCGAGGCGTCCTCCGGAGGAACCGTGCGTGGGTTTTCGCGTCTCTGCCGCCTCGGGCCCGCTACCACCAGGTTTCGGATGCCCTCGTCTCGCCTGCGGCGTTGAAGGCGCTGGACAGCCGGCCGTCCGGCGGCAGAAGGCATCGATCACGGCGTGCCGGCCGAGGCTTGCCGCGACGATCCCGTCCACCAGGGCCTCGGGATACGGCGGTCGGGCGCGGTCGTAGCCTGCTTCGGGGCGGACCCGACGCGTTGACCAGCCGGCGGTCACCGAGGAGGCGAACTGCGCCAAGGGAGTGCTGCACCGGCACTTCACCGACTTCGACGCTTTCCTGGCGGAACTGATCCTCGACCGCGTCCGCGGCATCGAGGACCGGACCACGACTCTGCGCGCGGCCGCCGGCACCGGGAGCGTGGTGGACAACCTCGTCGACGCACTGCAGGACTTGTTCGGGCCGGTCACGGTGGCGATCGTCGCGCTCATCACCTTCCGCGACGGCCTTCGCGCCCGGCTGCGCGAGGCCGGCCTGACCGGCATCCCACTGGCCATGCAGGGCACCGCCATGATCGCCGCATACCTCACCGCCGAGCGGAAGTTGGGGCGTCTGGCCGGTGACGCCGACATCGACACACTCGCCCCCACCCTCGTCGGGGCCGGGCACCTGCTGTTCGCCGACCGGACAATCGCCCCACCGCAGACCGCCGCCGTCCGCAAGATGGTGACCACCGTCATCGCCGGCGCCTTGCGACCACCCCCATCGTGACCTGAGCACCCAGGCCACCCGTCGCCGCCCGCCCCTGTCCCCAGATCTGGTACGCCTCCGCAGCGAACTCTGTCCGCAGGCTAAGCGGTCGGCTCCGGAAGCGTTTCGGGGTTGACCGAGGTAGGGGCGGGCTGTCCCCCAGCAGACAAACAGGCCCTCCCGTCTGGCGGCTCTGTGATCATGTGCCAGGGGAAAGGGCTGGTCGGAATGATGATCGTTCTGATGGCCTTCGGTCGGCCGTGATCCAGTCCAAGGAGGTGAGACCCATGGCCGCAGTACTCGTATGGGTCCTCCCTCCTGCCGCCACGGTCGGGCGATCTGCGTAAGCGTTGCCGGGAGCGCCTCGAAACTCAGACACTCCCGAAAGGCAACATGCCGTGAACACTCTGCACTTCACCGCCGAAGCGACCTCCAACGGCATCGTCGAGCGGGACTTCACCGTAAACGGCGTCCCCGGTGTCCTCCGGTCCCCCGAACCTGGTGTGGAACGTGCGCCTTTGGTCCTGATGGGCCACGGCGGCGGCAACCACAAGAAGCACCCTGCGATGGCAGGCCGCGCTCGCTTGCTCGTGAACGGTTGCGGCTTCCACGTCGCGGTCATCGACGCGCCCGGTCACGGTGACCGGCCGCGCACGGAGCATGACGAGGCGGAGATCGCCGCGCTGTTCGCGGCGCGGGCGGCCGACGAACCGGAAGGCCCGATCGCCGTCCGCTACAACGACCACCTGGCGAAGCTCGCCGTGCCCGAGTACCGGGCGCTCCTGGACACCCTCCAGGAGCGCCCGGCGGTCGGCATCGACGACCCGGTCGGATTCTGGGGCATCAACATGGGTACCGCGATCGGCGTGCCGTTCGTGGCGGCGGAACCCAGGATCACGGCTGCGGTCTTCGGCCAGCACTGGCCCGATCTCCTGGCCGAGAAGGCGAAGCAGATCACCGTCCCGATCGAGTTCGACCTGCAGTGGGACGACGAGCACATCTCTCGTGAGGAAGGTCTCGCGCTGTTCGATGCCTTCGCCTCCAAGGAGAAGCCCCTGCATGTGAACTCGGGCAAGCACAGGGAACTGCCCCGGTTCGAGGCCGACAGCGCGATCCGGTTCTTCGCCCGGCACCTCGGCAGCGCGGTCACCTCGCCGGCCTGACGCGAATGGCTGCGGTGTCTGGCCGGCCAGCCGGACACCGCGACCGGCTCAGGTTGAAGCTGACCGCGCCGATCATGACTCCGCCCATACTGCGTCGCGGCTCTCGGAGGGCTGTCGCCGCGCGCGCCCATCCCTCTTCCCGGCATGACGTGGGTCACATCAACCCCATGTCACGAACGGAAGGGCAGCTTGCGTCTGGTGGTCGTCCGCACGGCGGGAACGACCGACACGAAAGAGATGGACGATGAACGCGACAGCAGTGCAGCAGCACGAAGTCCTGGTCCTGGGCGCCGGCTACGCCGGGCTCTCCGCCGCGATCCAGCTCGCGGCCCGCACCAGGAAGCGCGGGAACCTGCGAGTGACGCTGGTCAGCCCGTACGACACCTTCACCGAGCGGCTCCGACTGCACATGACCGCCACCGGCCAGGAAACGACCGAGATGAACGTCCCGGAGCTGCTCGACGGCACCGGCGCCGCATTCGTCCGCGGCTGGGTCACCGCCGTCGACACCGAGGCCAAGACCGTCCGGATCGACGACGACCGCATCCTGCGCTACGACACCCTGGTCTATGGCCTGGGCAGCGTCGCGGACACCGCCGCAGTCCCCGGCGCGGACGACCACGCCTACACCCTCAACAGCCCGGAGGACGCCACCCTCCTCGCCGACCGGCTGGCCCGGCCGGGCGGCGGGACCGTCGTGGTCGGCGGCGCCGGCCTCACCGGCATCGAGGCCGCCGCGGAGATCGCCGAGCGGCACCCGAAGCTCCAGGTGGTGCTGCTGGGCCGGCAGGAGCCGGGCGCGAGCCTGCACCCGAAGGCCAAGACCCACCTGGACGCGGCGCTCGCCCGGCTCGGCGTGCAGGTGCGCGGAGGCGTCGAGGTGGTCAAGGTGCTGCCGGACAGCGTCGAGCTCACGGACGGCTCCAGCATCCCCGCGGCCGCGGTGCTGTGGACCAGCGGCACCCGTGTCTCGCCGCTGGCCCGCGCCGCGGGCCTCACCGTCGACGAGCGCGGCCGGGTGGTCACCGACAGCGCGCTGCGCTCGGTCTCCCACCCGGACGTCTACGCGGTGGGGGACGCGGCGGCGATCCCCCAAGGCTACGGCGTGATGCACGGGACCTGCCAGGGCGGCATGCCCACCGGCGTGCACGCGGCCCTGGCGATCCTGCGGGTACTGGCCGGCAAGGAGCCCAAGCCCTTCCGCTTCGGCTACTACCACACGCCCGTCAGCCTGGGACGCGGCGACGCCGTCGTGCAGTTCACCCGTCCCGACGACAGCCCGCGCCGGATCGTGCTGACCGGCAAGCGGGCCGCCAGGTACAAGGAGACGGTCTCCGCCGCGCCGTGGGCGACCTTCGCCCGCATGAAGAAGATGCCCGCCTCGGGCGCCCTCTGGCCGCACGGCGGCCGCTACACCCGGATCAGGAGCGCCAAGTGACCCAGCCGCAACCGGCCGGCCCCGACCAGCTCGCCTTCCAGCAGTACCGCACCCTGCTCTTCTCCGTCGGCTACCGCATCCTCGGCTCGGCCGCCGACGCCGAGGACGCGGTCCAAGACGCCTGGCTCAAGTGGTCGGCGGCCGACCGTTCCCAGGTCGCCGACCCCAAGGCCTATCTGACCCGGATCATCTCCAACCTGGCAATGGAGCGGCTGCGTTCGACTCGCCACCAGCGCGAGACATACGTCGGGCCGTGGCTGCCCGAGCCGATCCTCACCGGCCCGGACACCGCCGACGACGTCGCCGCGGCGGACTCGGTCTCCATGGCCCTGCTGGTCGTCCTGGAGACACTGAGCCCCTTGGAGCGGGCGGTCTTCGTCCTGAAGGAGGTCTTCGCCTTCAGCTACGCGGAGATCGCCCAGGCGGTGGAACGCTCGGAGCCGGCGGTGCGGCAGGCCGCGCACCGTGCCCGCGAACACGTCCAGGCCCGCCGGCCCCGCTTCAGCGCGGACCGCGGCCGGCAACGCGACGTCACCGAGCGGTTCTTCGCGGCGGCGAAGGGCGGCGACATCAACACCCTGATGGAACTGCTCTCCCCGGACGTGACGCTGTGGACCGACGGCGGCGGCAAGGTCCGCCAGGCCCTCAAGCCGGTCGTGGGCCTGGAGACCGTGGCCGGATGGTTCGCCGCGCTCGGCACCGCGACCTACCAGGGCGTCGAGCCCGGGCAGATGCGGGCCGAACTGACCTCTATCAACGGCGGCCCGGGCCTGGTCTTCCGCGGCCCGGACCACGTGGTCGCCACGATGACCTTCGACTTCGACCCGGAAGGACGCATCTCGGCCATCCACAACGTGGCCAACCCCGACAAGCTGCACGCCGTCGCCGACGGCACTCGGCACGAACTCACCTGAACCACACCGTCGTTGTGGACCCCTTCCGAAATCCTTGGCACGACCGTGAGGACTGCTGTGAGCGAGCCGATCATTGTCGTAGGTGCGGGCCCCGTGGGGCTGACGGCCGCGTTGGAGCCGGCCAGGCATGGGGTGCCGGTGCGGATCGTGGACCGGTCGCCCGAGCCGACCACCGAGTCGCGCGCCATCATCGTGCACGCTCGCAGCCTGGAGATGTTCGAGCGGCTGGGATGGACCATCGCGCAGACCGAGACCGAGCGCATTCTCACCAAGGCGCTCGCCGAATACAGCGTCACCGTCGAGCGCGGGGTGACCCTCGCCGGCCTGACGCAGCACGAGTACGGTGTCCGGGTGGTGCTAAAGCACGCCGACGAGACCCACGAGTCCGCCCGAACCGGCTGGTTGGTGGGCGCCGACGGCGGGCACAGCCGGACACGTCAGATGGTGGGCAGCGCACTGGCCGGGAAGTTCAAGGGCGAGAAGTTCCTGATGGGCGACGTGAACGCCGCCCACCACCTCGACCCGCACACCATGTACACCTTCTTCTCGCCGCACGACGGACCGCTGCTGGTCTCCCCCATGCAAGGTGACCGGCTGCGGCTGATCGCGAACACATCCACCGACGAGCAACGCACCGCCACCCAAGAGTGGCTGCAGCAGGTGGTGGACGAGCGCGCCGAGCACCCGATCCGGATCCGCGACGCGCGCTGGCTCACCGTCTGCGAGGTGCACCACGCCCAGGTGCCCGAGTACCGGGCCGGCCGGGTCGTGCTGGCCGGCGACGCGGCGCACGTGCACAGCCCCGCCGGCGGCCAGGGCATGAACACCGGCATCAAGGACGCCCACACAACCTCGCCTGGAAGCTCACCCTGGTCAGTACCGGCCAGGCCCGCCCGGCCATGCTGGACAGCCACCACGCGGAGCGCCACCCGGTCGGCGCCCAGGTGATCCGGTTCGCCAGCACACTGACCCGGGTCGGCACCCTCGCCGAGCCGGTCGCGCAGAAACTCCGCAACAAAGGGATGCACCTGCTCACCGGCCTCGCCCCGGTCCGCCAGGCGATGGCCGACCGCACGGAGGAGACCGCCGTCTCGTACCGGAAGAGCCCGATCGTGGTCCACGACCGGGGCCGCGGCGACCTGCACGCCGGCGACCACCTCCCCGCAGCCGGCCCGGAGCTGCGCGCGGCGCTCGCCGAAGCACACGAGCACGTGCTGCTCACCGTGATCGTCAACGGCCCCGCACCGGCACCGGTGGGCATCGTGACGGCACGTCAGCTACTGGTCGGCGCGACCGCAGCGGCCCCGTCCGGTTACGACGCCGTGTTCCAGGACCCAGACGGCGTGACGGCCGCCCGCTACGGCCTGCCGAACGGCGGTCGGATCATGGTCCGTCCGGACGGCTACGTCGCCGCGATCGCCCCGCTGGACGAGGACGAGCCCCTGCACAGGTACCAAGCGCTGCTGCAGGCATAACACCACTACCCCGGTCTACGACGCCGTCGCACACCACCGACGACTCGCGCCGACAGCGGGGTCCAGCACCCTACGGCCGCTCCGCCGCGCACGGCACGGCTGCCGGCCGATCTCACTGATGCCACCGGGCTCATCACCGCCGCGCACTCCACCGTGCTCAGGCCGTTCCGGCCACGCGGGACCGGACACTGGCGGGGCGGCTTCACCGTGGTCTTGCCAACGGCGTCGCAGGATGCGCTGCTCGCAGTCGATCCAGCCCGGCAATCTGTTGGGACGTACTCTTCGCGATGGCCGCGGCGAGTCCCGTCGCCTCGTCGGCCCGGCCTTGGTTCTGCTCTCCGGCACAGAGCGTCCGGGACTGGGTGACATGGGCGCGCAGCGCGTCGGTGAGGATCCGGTCGAACGGCGGGCCCTTCGTGGCGGCCGCTTCGTCGAGGGTGTCGAGGCTGACCATGCCCGGCATGTCGTGCCCCTCGTGGGGGCGCGTGTCCGGTACACCGGACAGCTCCAGTGCGGCGCGCAGACGGCGCAGGTCCTCGCGCAGTGTCGAGCCGGTCTTCGCCGCCAGCATGGCCACGGCCGGGTCCGCCGAGCGGGACGGAGCCAGGTCGGTCAGCTGCCGGGCACGCTCGGCCATGGGAATCATCAGCAGGATCCAGGCGGTGTCGGTCGCGTTGAAGGCCGATGTCCGCGGCGCGGCGGCTCCCGGCGGCGTACCGCCGGTTGTCGGCTGCGCGGTGCAGCCGACAACCAGCAGCGCCAGAGCCGCGGCGCACACCGACCACAGGGTCAGAACGTGCCGGCGGAGTTGCACTTGGCCTTCTGGGTGATGCAGTCCTTCACACGGTGTCCGAGAGCGGCGTTGTCCCAGGCGTTGAAGAAGTCGCCGTGGATGGACGACGCCATGCCCGAGGCCAGCCGGAAGCCCGCGCTGCTGCCGCTGGTCGGGTAGCTGACGACGAAGGAGAGGTTGGGGATGGCGACGGGGTAGGCGCCGCTGCACCTGCCGTCGTAGGTGAACGCCACGTGCGACTTGTGGTCGGGACTGTCGATGTTCTTGCCGTCCCAGCAGTCGGGGAAGACGAGCTGGTGGGTGAGGTGGGCTTTGGGGGCACAGACCGGCCAGTTGCCGTCAGCGCTGCGGCCGGTCTCACCGCCCTCGCCGGAGCACCAGTACTGACCGGTCGATCCCGCCGGGGTGGGCGTCTGCACCTTCGCGTCACCCGCGATCATGCGGAAGCCCTCCGGGAAGGGCACGGTCGCCGAGGGGTCGGGGAGCCGGGAACCGTAGTAGACGATCATGCCCTCGGCCTCGATGGCCCGGTCGCCCTCGTAGAGGCTGGGGATCCAGTACGCCGAGAAATCGTCGGCCGGGGTGCAACTGGTCGGCCTGTTGGCCAGCAGCGACTGGGCCGTGGAGAAGGCGTCCGTGCTCTTGTTGCCGAAGAAGCTGTGCATGTGGGACGCGCCGGGAAGGCCCGGCAGGACGATGGGGTCGTCCTGCTTGGAGTGACTGTAGGTGCAGGTGGCGTTGAACTCCGGAACCCGGACCACTCCGCCGGGCACCGCGGCCGGTGTCATCGCACGGAACTGGCTCAGCTGGGCGTCCCACTTGGCCTGGTCGACGGGAACCCAGCCGGGCGCCGCGCCGCCGCCCTCTGTGACGAAGGAGAACCAGTTGATGTTCACGAAGTCACCGGACCCCGTGCCGCGCACCACGGCGAACACCGTCTGGGCACCGGTGGGGTGGCTGGAGGTCTCGGTCTCCCGGGTCGCCCAGTTCTGCCAACCGCCGGTCGGGGAGACCGAGACGACCGCGAGCAGCGGTCCGGTGAGGCTGCCGGTACGCAGCTCGACCGTGCCCGAGCCGACGGCGGAGGCGATCCGCGCCGACACCGTCAGCCAGCCGGCCGTACCGAGGTCGACGTTGTCGAATCGCATCCAGTCGCCGTCGGCGAGGAACGCGGCGTTCTGCCCGCCGCCCAGGTCCGCGGTCGCCTCCAGCGCGACGCCCGACTGGGCCGCGTAGGACTCGGCCTGGACGGTGACCGTAGCGGCCTGCGCCCGTTGGGTCGAGACGGTCAGGCCCAGGGCGGCGGCCAGTACGACCACCAGGGCGTTCACCAAGAGTGTGTACAGAGGGACGCGATATCTGCGCATCTCACTTCCTCACGAACATCGGGGGGGTGAAGGGACTGGGCAGAGGAGCTGCTTCCTGCCGGAGAGCCGCTCCGCCCGAGGGACGGGCGGAGCGGCCCGCGAGCGACCGCCGCGGTGGCCGGGGCTCGGTCGTCGGCCGGGGAACCGAGGACTACTGATAGACCCGTACGAAGTCGACGAGCATCTTGGACGGGAAGGGAGTGCCGACGTCCGTCGGGCCCGGCCAGTCACCGCCGACCGCGAGATTGAGGATCATGTAGTGCGGGTGGTCGAAGATCCACGGCCCGCGAGTCTGCTCCACCTGGTCCTTGTCGAGGGAGAAGACGGTCCGGCCGTCCAGGCTGTAGGTGATGCCCTTGCTGTTCCAGTCGGCGGCCCAGGTGTGGAAATCGTCGGAGAAGTCGGCGTTCCCCGGCAGGGTGTACGGCGAACCGATTCCGCCTCCGCCGTTGTAGGCGGGCGCGTGGACGGTCGAGTACGCGGTCTTCACGTCCTTGCCGAGGACCTCCACGATGTCGATCTCGCCGTTGTACGGCCACGGCCGGCCCGTCAGGAAGTCGGCGCCCATCATCCAGAACGCGGGCCACAGGCCGTTGCCCTTGGGCACCTTGATACGTGCTTCGACGCGCCCGTAGGTGAACTGGAACGTCGCGCCGGTGTTCATCCGCGCCGAGGTGTACTGGCAGGTGGTGCTGCCGCTCAACGGGTCACGCGGGCACGACGATCCGGCGGTGGCCTCCTTGCGGGCCTCCATCACCAGGTGTCCCGACCCGTCCAGCGAGGCGTTGCGTTGATCGGTGTAGTACTCCAGCTCGTTGTTCGGCCCGGTGCCCGGGTCGGCCCGCCACTTCGAGGCGTCGGGCTTGCCGCCCGCGCCGCCGTCGAACTCGTCGCTCCACACCAGCCGCGGCGGGTTCGCGGGGTCGCTCGGCAGGGGCGGGGGCGTGATCGGGTCCCCGCCGGTGCCGTACACCTGGAACTCCCACAGCGAGTAGCCGTAGGGGGTAGCACGTTCCGTGCCGTACATGCGCACATAGCGGCCGGAGCCGGAGACGGTCAGTGTCTGCTTGAAGCCCGTACCGGACGTCGTCGAGTAGATCGGCGTCCAGTCGGTGCCGTTCGGTGAGACCTGGATCTGGAAGGACTTGGCGTAGGCGGGATCCCATTGCAGGACGACCTTGTCGATCTGTGCCGTCGCGCCGAGGTCGAGGGAGATCCAGCCCGGGTCGGTCCATCCGGTGGTGGAGCTGGTGGCCCAGCGGGAGGCCGGGTCCCGGTCGAACGCCCTGGCCGGTGTGCACTCCCAGCAGTTCCCGTCGCTCTGGGAGGAGGAGGCCGCGCCCGGCCTGCCGTAGGACAGCAGTCGGCCCGGCTCTCCGCCGGAACCGCCGGCGGTGCCGTACACCTGGAACTCCCACAGCGAGTAGCCGTAGGGGGTAGCACGTTCCGTGCCGTACATGCGCACATAGCGGCCGGTCCCGGAGACGGCCAGGTTCTGGGTGCCGCCCGTGCCCGTGGCCGTCTGGTGGACGGTGGTCCATCTCTGCGCGTCGCTCGACACCTCGATTCTGAACGCCCTGCCGTACGCGGCTTCCCAGTTGAGGACGACCCGGGTGATCTCGGCACTTGCCCCGAGGTCGATCTGGATCCACTGCGGATCGGCGAAGGCGCTGGACCACCGGGTCCCGGGATCCGAGTCGACGGCGCTCCGAGCGTTGAAGTCCCCCTCGGTACTTGAGGCGGTGGCCGTCTTTCCCTGCGAGAGCAGGAACTCCGCAGCCTGTGCGGAAGGGGCGGGGAGAGCGATGAAAGTGAGTAGTGAGGCCGCGAGTGTCAGAAATAAGGCGAAACGACGCAGCAGTGCGCGCATGGGCGACTCCTCAAGTGGGGGCGAGTGAGGGAGCGCTCCCTGAAGGGGAGAATGGAGGCGTGCGTGAAGGCTGTCAAGGGCAGTTTCACCTTGGAAAAATAGTGGTGTAACGCGTACGACTTTTCCAGGGAGCGGTCCCTCACGACGCCCGCTCCGCGCTGTCGGTCCGAGGACGGCGCAGGTGGCGAGGGGCTCTTGGACATGCTCATGACGCCCCGGCCTGCGGATACGCTGCTTGCAACGTCATGACGCTGAGCCGGAGGTCGCCCTGATGAGAAAACCCGCCCCGCGCACGAGCCCGGGCGGCGCCACAGGGGACGGACGGGTATGAAACGCCCCACTCTGGAAGTGGTCGCCGCCCGGGCGGGCGTGTCCAAATCGAGCGTCTCCCGCGTCATCAACGGCGAGACGACGGTCGCCCCGGAGATCCGAGACGTCGTCATGCGCGCGGTGCACGAACTGGGTTACGTACCCAACGGGGCGGCCCGCAACCTCGTCACCCGCCGCACCGACACCCTCGCCGTGGTGGTCTCCGACCCACCACAGGGAGTCGTCTCCGACGACCCCCTCTTCTCCGCTGTGGTCCGCGCCGTCAGCAGAGAGCTGGAGAAGGCGGGCAAACGGCTCGTGCTCATGCTCGCGGAATCGGACCAGAGCCGGACCCGGGTGGTGCAGTACATCGCCGGCGGACACGTGGACGGCGTGCTCCTTGTCGCCCTGCACGGTACGGATTCCCTGCCGGCCGCGCTCGCCCGGCAGGGTTTGCCCGTCGTGTCCTTCAACCGCACCTCCGCACAGGACGTCCCGTACGTGGCGCTGGACAACGCCGGCGGAGCGGCACTGGCCGTACGTCATCTTCTGGAGCGCGACCGGCGCCGGATCGCCACCATCACCGGACCGCTCGAACTCTACGAGGCGCGTGAGCGCCTCGCCGGCTACCGGCAGACACTGCGAGACACCGGCCGTCGCTCGATCGTGGCACTGGGCGACTTCACGAGAGTCTCCGGCGCCGAAGCCATGCGCCAACTCCTGGAGGACGATCCCGACCTCGACGCAGTGTTCGCGTCCAACGATCTGATGGCGATCGGAGCCCTGCGCACCCTCCAGAAGGCGGGCCGACGCGTTCCCGAGGACGTGGCGGTGATCGGCTTCGACGACATCGAGGCCGCGTCCTACACGAGCCCCGCACTCACCTCGGTACGCAGCCCGATGGCGGACCAGGCGACCGCGGCCGTCCACCTGCTCCTCAGTTTGATAGACGGCGGGCCCACAGACCCGGTGATCATGCCGAATGAACTCGTGGTACGCGAATCGACCTGATCGCGCGACTGATCCCGAAACCCCCTGCAGCGTGCCCATTTCGAGCAACAACCCCCTGGCAGGGTTCGGTTCCACCACCTCTGCGAAACCGCACGCCGCCCAGATCCCGCGGACTGGAGCCGAACCCGCTACGCCCCGGCTCCAGTCCGCCCGCCGTCTTCACCGGCCGGTCCGAGACCGGAGGGCGCCCCCTGGCCGACACACCATGCGCTTTCCACAAGGCCCGGCGTACCCCGCGCGCAAGCAGCAGCGGGGGTACCCAACGCGCTCAGGCCCTGCGCAAGCACCAGGCCGGCAGGAGTCTCTTCAGTTGTGACGGGAGCGGGCACACGCCTCGAACGACCGTGGGCGTCATGCCACACGGTTCAGTGTCGCCTGCACGCACACCTTGACGTTGCCCCCCCCACGAATCAGATACCTCTCCACACTCGACCGACGCGCGAGGGCGAGGGGTTGGCGCCCCCGACACCGGAGTCCTCCATGGCGGGCAGCAGGTCCTCGATCCGCTGTTGCTGGGACTCCTCGCGGAGTAGTAGCGGACCACCGCCGCCGCGGCGAGCGCGTCCAGCACGCGAGGCGAGTGGGTGGGGTGGCTGCCGCCTCGTCGGCGACGTGGGTCAGCAGGGCGAAGGCCGCCGCGTGGTTCGGGCGCAGGGTCATGAGCTGCCCGGTGGCCAGCGGGGCCCTGCCGATCAGGGCCGGGTCGTCGGAGGTGAGAACGGCCAGGCCGACGAGCATGCCATCGGGGGTCTCTGTGCATTCGTCCAGCCCCGGGACGGTCCGGAGCGCGGAGCGCTGCCGTGGCGGCAGGCTGTCCAGCTCACCATGCACCGGGCGGAGCATCTGAGGAAGGCCGGCGAAGCCAAGGTGCGCCTCGGACTCGCTGCCGACCGCTCGCAGCACCCGTCCGCCCTCTCTCCGCGTGCGGTCGGCCGTGGAATCGAGCGCGTTCGTGGCATTGGCAAGCGGGCCAGGTGGGCGAGGGCTGCCGCGCGAGCCGAGGGTGCGGGATCTGTCCGTGATCACCATCTCCCCCGGCCCCGGCACACCACCCCGCACCTCCACCACCACAGACCGGCACACCACAGGATCCGCACGCAACCAGCCCTGCAGCGAACGCAACTCCCCCGCACCCAGCCCAACCTGCAGCTCCAACCGCACTCCGGACCAGGCAAAGCCCCATGAGCAGCACAAACACCCGGCGATCAGCATCGGTACCGGGCCGCGCATGGCGTCCGGTGGACACATGGCCCTGCTGAACCGCCCGGAGGAGGTCGCGTCCGCCCTGCTGGAGTTGCTCTGACGTCGCGCCACGGGAACCGGGACGCGGGCCGTCCCCCGCACGGCGATACGGTCGGCCACCGCCTTTGCCGTGGAAGCCGCAAACCGCGTCTGCCGACGGCGGAGGCGTCGCCGAGCGGGTGGGAGCGAGAGTTCCGTCGGTCTACGGCCGTCGGTCTACGGGCAACGCGAGCGCCGCCGCGCGGTCTCGGAGCGAAGAGCAAGTTGATCGTGCTCGCGCTCGTGGCCGGTGACGGCGGTTGTGCCCCGCCCGTTCGGCACGGGGTGGTCCATCGGTCCGCCCGTGGCCCACACCGTGTCTCAGCGGGTTCTTCGCCGTGATCCAGATCCAGGAGAGGTGGGTGGCGGTACCCCTGTGGTTACTCGCGGCCCACCACCCCCGCCAGAAGCTGTGCCGTGCCCTCGGGCGACTCCACCTGGAAGTGGTGGCTGCCCAGGTCGACGAGGGTGATGTCGAAACGGTCCCCGTAGCGGTCGATCGCTTCCTGGTCTGTCAGTTCTCGTACCGCGAACACGGTGATCGGCTGCTTCGTCTCACGCAGCGCCGCGTCCATGTCCCAGTGCACCAGCCCCTCGATGGCCCGGAGGCCGGCGGGCTGCCGTACGGCGACCATCTTCTCGAAGTAGGTGTCCTTGAGGGCTTGGTCGGTCCCGGCGGGCGAGCCTCCCTCGACCAGGCCCCGCACCGTTTCGGCGAAGTCCTCGCGGAACATGTGCTTCATCGCCTCGGTCTGCTCATCGCTCTGCGCCGGGAACAGGCTCAGGTAGTGCAGCGCGTCGAGGGCGACCACGTGCGAGACCGTGTCCGGGAGCTGTCGGCCGGCTTCGACGGCGACCGCCCCGCCGAGGGAGTGCCCGGCCACGACCGCCGTGTCCACCGATTCGGCTTCCAGCACGGCGGCCACGTCGCGAGCGAATTCCTCGATCGTCCAGACGTCCCGCGTCGACCGCGACTCGCCGTGCTCAGCGAGGTCGATCGCGAGAACGCGGTAGGTGTCGGGCAGATGATCGGTGACCGCGTCGAAGTCGTTCCGGCTGCATCCCCATCCGTGGATGAGCGCGAGGACCGGCCCCGTGGCCGGGCCACTGACCGTGTACCGGATGGTCGTGTGGTCCCCCCGCTGCACCTCAAGGTTCTGCCTGGTCCTGTGTGCGGTAGTCACAATGTCTCCTTTTTGAGAATAGCGAAGAAACCTACGGGCTGGTGCGGTGACGCTGTTCGGCACCTCAGTTGCACGGGACGCTCCGCGGGACCATGACCGCGTGGCGCTTCACCCGTACCTGGTTCAGGCGCAGCACGAAGGCGGACGAAGCGATCACCACGATGGCCAGCGCGGAGATCTCGGCGGCCGGCCTCAGACCGATGTTGGTGACGGCGATTCCCCCGAGTACGGAAGGCACGCTGTTTCCCAGGTAGTTGATGACGTTCGCCATGGCGAACACGGCTCCGCGCTCATGCGGCTCGGCTACGCGGGCCAAGGTGCCGAAGGTCGCCAGCACCGACGCGCCGAAGCCGATACCCGAAACGACGGTGCCGACGGCGGCCAGCCAGGCGAGGTCCTGCGTCACTCCGGCGAGCGATGTCAGGGTGCCGAGCGCGAGCAGTGCGGACGAGGGGGCCAGCAGCGAGGACGCCGGCCGGGAGCGGAGCAGGCTGATCGCGACCGCTCCGGTGCCCGCCAGGAGGGTCACGACGACACCGCCGATCAGGTGGCTGTCCAGTCCCAGCAGTTGGGCCGCGACGGACGGGCCGAGCGAGAGGTATATCCCGGCGAGTGCCCAGGCGGCGATCCCCGCCGGCACCAGTGGGACAAGGTCCGCTCGCAGGTGCGCGGGCATCGCGACCCGAGGGCGCAGGGAGGCGACGGCGCCCGGCCGACGGGATGACGTCTCGGGGGTGAGGGCGACGATCACCGCTGCCGCCGCCATTCCGGCCAGCAGCAGTGCGTAGACCAGCCGGGTCGGGGACGGGGCGAACTGCACCAGCGCGCCACTGCCCAGAGCACCGAGTGCGAGTCCGCTCAGGGGCGCTATGGAGGTGACGACGCCTGCCCGCCCGCGCGAGGGTTCGAGATCGACGAGCATGGCGCTCAGGGTGGTGGTCGCCGCCCCGGTCGCGATGCCCTGCAGGATCCGTGCGGCGGACAGGACGAACACGTTCCCGGCGACCAGGAACAGGACCAGTGCGACCACCTCCAGTGCGATCGCGGCAGCGAGTACCGGCCGGCGGCCGAGGTGGTCCGACAGTCCTCCCACGGTGAGCAACGTGGCCAGCAGACCGAACACGTACAGGGCGAAGACGACGGTCAGCGCCCACGCCGCGAAATGCCACTGCTGCTGGTAGATCACGTAGAGCGGCGACGGCGCGCTGGAAGCGGCCAGGAAGAGCATGAAGACGGCGGCTACAGCGAGGAAGGCACCCTTCCCCGGACCGCGGGCCGAACCGCGCGCCGCTGGTACGTGCTGTGTCCTCGTGCCGTACGCTCTGCCGGCCTTACGGTCCCCGGCAGCGCGGCGTGTGATTGTCATCAGATTTTCCCCTCATATCTCCGGTTGCGACTCTGATCTCACAGGGCGCGGTAGTACTGGTTCGGCCAGGACGAGGGGTCGTCGCGCCGGTGGCGCAGGACGAGGTAGGGATCGCGCAGCCAAGCACGTCCCATCAGCACCGCGTCCGCCTGGCCGCTCGCCACGACCTCGCCCGCCAGCGACAGGTCGCCGATCTGCCCGACCGGGGCGACCGGGAGCCCCGAGGCCTGCTTGAGCGTCTCCGCGAACTCGACGTGAACCCCTTCACGCACCGGCGGCCGGGCCTGCGCGTCCTGCACCAGCACCCCGGAGGTGACGTCGAGGAAGTCGATGCCCACGGCGGCCAGTTCCTTGGCGAATGCCGCCGCCTCCTCGATGGAGACGCCGCCCTCGACCCAGTCCGTGGCCGTGATGCGGACGAAGACGGGCTTCTCCGCCGGGAAGGCCTGCCGAACGGCTCGGGCCACGCGCAGCGGGAAGCGCATCCGGTTCTGCAGGCTTCCGCCGAACTCGTCCGTCCGGTGGTTGGACAGGGGAGAGAGGAACGCGTGGAGGATGTATCCGTGCGACGCCTGGATCTCGGCCACCTGGTATCCCGCCAGGTGAGCCATCTCGGCCGCGTGGGCGAAGTCCGCGACGACCTCGTCGATGTCGGCGTGGCTCGCCTCCTGCGGAAGGCTCAGGTTCCCGAAGGGAACTGTCGACGGCGCGACCGTCTCCCAACCGCCGTCAGCCACGCTCACCGGGTCGTTCTGGCCCAGCCCGACCCAGGGCAGCTGGTGCGACCCCTTACGGCCCGCGGCCTGCAGCTGGATAGCGGGAACCGCACCCTGCTCGGAGATGAACGAGGCCAGACGCCGGTGCGCGGCGGCCTGCTCTTCGTTCCAGATTCCGAGGTCCGCCGTCGTGCACCGGTGAGCCGGCCCGACGGCTGTGGCCTCGATCATGACCAGCCCGGCTCCGCCGACCGCTCGCGCCCCGTAGTGCACGAGGTGCCAGTCGGTCGGCTTGCCGTCCGCCGCCGCGGAATACTGGGCCATCGGGGACATCCACACACGGTTGGCGACCGTGACGTCCCGCAGGTGCAGGGGACTCATCTCGGGGCCCGTGAAAGCTGTACTGGACACAGGGGAACTCACTTCCTGAGACACACAGGACTCGCAGTGGTCGTTGCATTGGGCAAGCCAGGTCCCGCGGCACAACACCCCAGGTCGGGAGTAGGCCTGCGGTCTGCACCCCGGACACAGTCGCTCGTGGGAGCGCCAGGCCGAGATGATGACCCGCTTGAGGTGGTGGTGCGGTTACCGGGTCAGGTCGACGCCGGTCGCCTTCGCCAGGTGGCGGGCGATCTCCGACTGATCGGGGTTCTCCTCGCCGAGGTCGGCGAGCGCTGTCCGACAGAACTGGACACAGGCCTGCGACACCGTTGGCGACAGGCCCAGCGATGTCGACAGGTCCAGGGCGTTGGTGATGTCCTTGACCGTCAGGGGGAGGGAGAACCCGACCTGGAAACGTCCGTCCAGCACCTCCGGTCCGATCTTGACCTCGGTCGACTGGTTACGGCCCGTGGACCGGTTGATGACGTCGAGCATGGTCCGGGGGTCCAAACCGAACTTGGCTCCCGTGGTGAGCACTTCGAGCGCCCCGACCAGGCCGATGGCCGACAGCAGGTTGTTGAGGGCCTTCAACGCGTGTGCGGACCCGGTCGGGCCGACATGGGTCACCGACGTGCCCATCGCGCGCAGCAGGGGAAGGGCCCGCTCGTAGTCCGCGACCGGCCCACCGGCCATGATCGTCAGCTCCGCGGTGGCGGCCTTGCGCGGGCCGCCGGAGACCGGTGCGTCGATCATCGCCACCTGGCGCTCCCGGAGCCGATCGGCCAGCTCCTGTGTCGCCCGGGGCGCCGAGGAACCCATGTCGATGACGAGCGTGCCCGGCCGCACATGGGAGGCGAGGCTTCCGGGGGTTCCCGGATCACCGAGCACGCGCTCGACGACCGCGCTGTTCGGCAGCATGAGGATCACGGTGTCGGCACCGGCTCCGGCACCGGCTCCGGCTCCGTCGACGGGGCTCGCCAACGCCGTCACACCGTCGTTCCTGGCGGCGGCGGCGATCGCATCGGGGTCGGCATCGTAGACCGCCACCGGCACGGATCGCGCGAGGTTGCGGACCATGGGCTGCCCCATCGTGCCCAGTCCGATGAAGGTGACTGTGTCCGGCATGACTGTCCTACTCTCCTTGTCGGTTTCGGGGCGGCCTGGGAGCCGGCCGCCCCGACACTTGCTGACGGCCCGGCCGCCGGAAGGGATTCACGACGCTGATCACCGGCGAACGCGTTCATGCCCGGACAGACGGGGCCATGGTGACGCGACCGTGCCGGATCCGTGGGCGGGCCGGCGAGGACGGCCTAGTCACCACGGCGTGGTGACTGACGCGGGCGGCTCCGGGGCGCCGGGATGTCAGGCGCCGGCACCTGACCCTCCCTGGAAGGCCTGCACGGTCGGTTCCAGGCCGTCGGCGCCGACGACCTCGCGCCAGGCGTCGAAGCCGGCCTGGAAGGCGACGACACCGGCCTCGGGCAGGCTGATCTCGATCGCTTCGAGTATTTCCTGCGCGGTGACCCCCAGGTCGAGAGCGACCCTGATGTGGCTCTGGATGTGCCCCTTCGAAGCCCGCATCACCGTGAGGCTCACGATGAAGATGAGCTCCTTCGTCTTGCGGTCCAGCGCCCTCTGGTCGAGGTAGGCGGCACCGACGAGGTCGTTGGCGGCCTGCAGCACGCCGAAATCATGCTTGGCCATCACCTTGTGGTAGTCGAGGACATAGCCTCTCGTGCGCGCCATGTCGTCGATGTAGCTCTGCGGTTCCTTGACAGTGCTCATGGGCAGGGGCGCTCCTTCGGTCATTGATGACGAATACAGCAATACTGTGATATAGGGCGTGTCAGGCGAGTTCGCCCGCCTTCTCCATCGCCAGGGTGACCTCTCCGGTCAGTTCCCTGACGCCGCGTCAGTCTCGGTGGACCTCTTCAGCAGGCGCGTGCGGACGGGCTCGGACCGTGCGACGTCCGCGAACGTGAGCGCCATGGCCAGACCGGCGTCGCGGACGAACCGGTCGCCCTCCGGGCCGCCCGCGGCGGCCGCGAACGCGGCGGTGTGGTTCCCGGCCTCGGGCGGGAGATCGAACGACAGCATGGGGTGGATCCCGGGAATCCGCAGTGACACGTTGCCCATGTCGGTCGAGCCGAACATCTTGTCCGGGTAGTCCGGAAACGTCCGTCCGACCGCTTCGGCGTTCTTCTGGAAGAGGGGAGCCAGGTCCGGGTCGTGGCGGAACTCGCGGTAGACGGACGGCAGCGAGACGTACTCCACGCCGGTTCCGGTGGCGACGGCTCCGGCATCGAAGCACGGCCGCACCCGCTCCCAGACCTCGTCGACTTCGGCGATCGTGTCGCAGCGGATCATGCAGTCGACCACGGCGTGGTCCGGGATGACGTTGACGGCCGCCCCCGCCTCCCGCACCACGTGGTGCACCCTGATGCCGTCACGCAACTGCTGCCGAAGCAGCCCGACAGCGGTCTGGGCGAGGACCGTCGCGTCGGCGGCATTGAGTGCGCTCCACGGCCGCGACGCGTGCCCCCCTCGACCTGTGTAGGTGATCCGCCAGGAGCGCGAAGCGCGCAGTACCGGGGTGACGACGTCCTTGAGCGTCGGGTGAACCATCATGGCCGCGTGTGTCCCGTCGAAGACACCGCGGTTCACCATGATCTCCTTGCCGGTTCCGCTCTCTTCGGCAGGTGTGCCGAAGACCCGTACCGTCAGACCCAGTTCGTCGGCGAACGGAGCCAGTGCCAGGGCGGCGCCCACAGCCGCCGCGGCGATGACGTTGTGACCGCAGCCGTGACCGATGCCGGGGAGCGCGTCCATCTCCGCGCAGATCCCGAGGACCAGGTCACCGGAGCCCGCCGACGCCACGAACGCCGTCGGCAGGTCGGCCACCCCCTTCACCACCGTGAACGCGCCGTCGTGCTCCAGAGCCGCGACGATCGACGCCGACGTCTCGTGCTCCTCGAAGGCAAGCTCGGGGTTGCTATTGATCCTGTGCGAGAGTTCGGTGACCGAGTCCAGCCTCTTGTCGAACTCGCGCTTGACGCGCTCGTTGATGTCAGTCATCGCCATACCTCTTTCAGCAGTCGAAGGATGTTGCCGCCCAGCACGGCTTCGAAGTCGCGTCCCCCGGTCAGACGGCGGAGGGCCTGGCGACAGGACCGGGCAGCATCGGGAACGCCCCTTCTCGGCCCGGGTGAGTCACCGCGCCCGCACAGACCCGTCGGCGTCGACCACGACGGACGGGTCCAGTTCCCTCGACTCCTTCGCGAACCGAGCGAGAATCGAGCGCGCCACCTCCGGCCGGGGCATGACCGGCTGGCTGTCCGAGTCGAGTTCGATGGGCTCGACGCGAAGCTCGGGCCCACCCGCCTCACCCAGCCGCACGCGGAACACCGCGCTCTCGTACCACGGGCCCCGCAACAGCGCCGGCTGATAGGGCGCGGCCGGGTGCGCGTCCTCCCGCACGACCATCGAGTCCGGGCTCCACCCGTCGCACCAGTCGAAGACGAAGTTGCCCGTCGAGTAGAGAATCAGCCCGTTCCCGTAGAACTCGACGGGATGAAGGCAGTGCGGGTGACTACCGATGATGAGGTCCGCTCCCGCGTCGACCAGCCGCCGCGCCAACGGCTGCTGGTACTGCGCGAGCGGCCCCTGGGCCGCCGGCAGGTAGCAGAACGGCACGCCCCAGTGCAGCGCGACGACCACGACATCGTTGCGTTCCTTGGCCTCACGGATCAGGGTCTCGGCCGCGCGAACATCCGGCTCGTGTGCCGTGGAGTGCACGAAGGGCGGTGTGCCGGGCGTCTCGTCCAGGAAACGGCTGTCGAACTCGAAGTTCTGGCGCACCCGGATCGCGCCGATTCCCGCCCGGTCGGCGGTCGCGTTGTAGCCCAGCGGAAGGGCGGAGCAGAAGCTGAAGAAGGCCAGGGTCCTCTCGCCGACAGACACCACCCGGGGGCCGGTCGCCTCGGTGACCGATTCTCCGAATCCGGCGTGCAGGACTCCGGCGGCGTCCAGCGCACGCACCGTGTCGCGCATGCCGTCGGCCCCGTAGTCCATGGCGTGGTTCATGGCCAGCGACACCAGGTCGAAGCCGAGTTCCGCCAGTTCCGCCGCGCCTGAGGCCGGTGCCCGCATCGCGACCAGCTTCTCGGCACGCTCCCCGGACTCCGTGAGCGGCACTTCCAGGTTGCCGATCGTCAGGTCGCCTCCGCGCAGAAGGCCGAACGCCGATTCCCCGGGGCGGGCCGGCTCCACCGTCCGACGCCGCGGCAGTCCCGATACGACTACGTCCCCCACGATGGTCAGGTCCATAACACTCGTTCCTCTATGCGATACGCCGTGCCACAATGTAGCTCACCCCGCCCCCTGCGGCAAGAGTTTCCGTGCCACGATGCGAGATGGCTGTGCTGAGGGTGGTACGCTCCTTGCCCGACGCGCGGCGAGCCGGAAGGCGGCAGAGACGTGACCGAGCAGGACAGACCGAGTAGCAGCGTTCGGTCGATGAACAGCGTTCTCAGCACACTGCGCGTCCTCGAAGAAGTCGCCATGCGACAGCCGATCGGCGTGTCGGAACTGGCGCGCGTGACGCAGATCCCGAAGAGCTCGGTCCAGCGGTGCCTGGTCACACTCCAGCAGGCCGGCTGGCTGAGGATCGTCGACCGTGCGCACGCGCGGTGGGGCGTGACGATGAAGGTCCTCGCCATCGGGCTCCGGGGTGCCGGCGAACAGGACCTGCGAGACCTGGCGGTGCCGGTCATCAAACGCCTCGCCGCCGAGACCGACGAGACGGTCCAGCTCGGCCTGCGTGACGGAGCGGACTACGTCATCGTCGCGACGCAGGACAGCACTCAAGTGGTCCGCGTGTTCCTGGAGGTAGGAACACGGGTGCCGCTCCGGGCCACTTCGGCGGGCGCTGCGATCATGTCGCGCCTTGAGCCCGCCGAGGTCGATGAACTGCTGGAGCACGACCTCAAGGAGTTCGCGCAGTCCCCCGTGCCGAGTTCCGACGAACTCCGGGAGGAGATCGCCCGGAGCGCCCGGCGCGGGTACGCGCTCAACGTGTCCGGGTGGTTCCGTCCGCACGTCGCCTCGATCGCCTCGGCCATCACGGATCCCTCCGGTCGGCCCATCGCAGGACTCACCCTGTCCGTACCGCAGATGCGCTACGACGAGGCGCGGGAAGAGGCCTTGGCGCAGCTCGTCGTCACGGCCGCGGACGAGATCGGCAAGCTGATCTCGTCCGCCTGAGCGGATCCCGCTCACCGGACCCGAGGCGTGCGCCCACCCCTACGCCGAGGGTTGCGCCGTTCTACGACGCGCCTCCGCGAGGCCACCTGGCCGAGCCGGGCCTGAATCGCGCCCCTCCCGCACGGGCACGGATGTCAGGCCTGGCGGCGGTACCAGGGACGCCGGGGCACCGGGGCACCGGGGCACCGGGGCACCGGGGCACCGGGCCGGGATACCGGGACGTAATGGTGGCATGGGCAAAAGGTCCTCGGATCATGACGCTCACGACCACGATCTCGATATCGGCCGGGAGGCCCTGGAGACGTTGCTCAGTGCCTCACCGGTGAGTCTCTACGTCTTCGATGACGACCTGCGGCTGGTGCGGTACAGCCTCGCCACCGGCGACCTGCTGGGCGTGCCGTCGGACGCACTGCTGGGGTGGCCCTTCGCCGGGGTGGCGCCCGGATTCGACGCCCGCGCGATCGAGCGGGAGCTGATCCCCATCCGGGACACCGGCGAGGCGGTGGTCGAGCGGGAGGTCAGAGGCCGTCTGCTGGACAACCGCGACCACGAGCACGTGATGTCCTACTCGGCCTTCAGGATGAACCGCGCGTCGGGCCGGCTTGGGAGTGGTGGCGCCGGCCCCACGACGTGACGGGCCGGGTCCGGGTGCGCGCCCGTCTGGAGCTGAGGAGCGCCGCGCACGAGCGGGTCGGCACCACACCGGACCTCACCCGCACCTCCGACGAACTGGCCGAGGGCGCGGTACCGGGACTGGCCGACGGGGCCGCGATCGATCACCGAGTGCTGGGGCACTCGCTACACCCCCGACGGCAAGACCATCTGGGCCGGGCTCCAGGAATCCGGGTAACCGCGCGACGCGGCTGCGCCGATCGCGCGTACCGCACCGGACCCGCCGCTCACCGCCGCGCACGACCACCGCTGCTGTGAAACCCCTCGTCCGCGCCCTCCGCCGCGGACCTGCCCACCTCCAGCGTCGTCCCGAACTCATCGACGGCTGGGACACGGGGGCGAACCGTTTGACGGCTCCTGGTCGCGAACCTCGACCTGGATCTCCACCGGGGCGTCGAGGGGCAGCACGGCTACCCCGACCGCGGAGCGGGCGTGCACACCCTTGTCGCCCAGCACATCCCCGAGCAGCTCACTCGCGCCGTCGACCACGCCCGGCTGGCCGGTGAAGTCCGGCGTGGAGGCGACGAAGCCGACGACCTTCACCACCCGCACGATCCTGTCGAGGTCACCGACGACGGACTTCACAGCGGCGAGCGCGTTGAGTGCGCTCACCGCCGCGAGTTCCTTCGCCCGCTCCGCACCCACCTCCGTCCCGACCTTGCCGGTGACCGGCATCACGCCGTCCACCATGGGCAACTGGCCGGAGGTGACGACATACCGACCGGAGCGCACGGCGGGTTGGTACGTGGCCAGCGGCGGCACGACCTCGGGCAGCCTCAAGCCCAGTGCCGCGATCCTCTTCTCCACCGTACCCATGCCCCAGTACGTACTGACCTCCACGAGGTTGGCGTCAGGGTCACGAACGTAGACGCTGGTGATGGGTCCGCTCGCCCCTGTTCGCCGGAGCGGCCCTTCCTCGACGTCCACGCCCAGTCGCCCGAGTTCGGTCACGACGTCGTCGATCGGCTGGTTCACGATCAGGCAGACATCGGTACTGCCGGGCGTGGGCCGGTGGGCCCCGGGCTCGAATTCCCTCCCCGCCTGATGCAGGTTGATTTTGCTGGAGCCGAAGACCAGCGCCCGCCGCCCGCCGCCGAACGTCACGGACTCCATACCGAGGACGCGGGTGTAGAAGTCGGTCGTCACATCAAGGTCACGAACAACGAGCACGATGTGGTCGAAGTGGTCCACACGCATAAATGAGTACTCCTCAAAGCAAACTGTCTTCTGTTGATCCGCTCACGGTTCACGGCGCGCATTGAGCAGTCGGTGGCACTGCTCTACGCGCGGTACGAGGTCTCCCGGACGGTTGTCCGTGAGGTCCGGCGGCAGTTGGAGTCCGAGGGCCTGGTGACGACGGTGCCCAGTCATGGTCCGGTCGTCACCGAGCTGACGGTCCTGGACGCCAAGGCGCTCCTGGAGGCGCCATCCGCGCTGGAGGGCCTGGCCGGTGCCCTGTTCGCCGAGCGTGCCACCGCCGGGCAGCGTGAACACGAGGACTCCTCAGCCGGCTGAACCGATCGGGGTCCTGGGTGATACCGATGGCCGGCCTCCTCTGCGCGACCGGCAGACGCGCGTCCGTTTCCGCGCGGGGGCCGGACGCGAGCTCGCCGTATCCCGCCGATCCCACGAACGCCGTCAGCAGGATGTGCTCGCTGATGTCGGTCACCGCGACAGGTCCTTTCCGGTGCGTACGTGGTCGGCGATCTGGGCGTGCGTGGCGAACCAGACGTCCTCGTGCGAGGCGATGTGCTCAAGAAGCTCGGCGAGTATGGAGATGCGGGAGCGATGTCCGATGCAGTGGGGGTGCAGCGTGAGTTGGAAAACCCCGCCGTCGGCGTACGCGCCGTCGAACTCCTCGCGCCAGATCGTCAGCACTCCGCGTGGTGTTGTGTGGGGCCGCAGCGTGGTGAAGCGGTCCATGGTGAAGTAGGGCGTGTCATCGCGGATCCATTCGGTGGGCACTTCCACGATGCCGGTCGGTTCGCCGTCGGCGACGATTTCGTAGCAGTCGTCGTCCGCCATCAACGAGGAGTCGTACGCCAGCCCCAGCTCGCGGATGATCCGCAACGAGTGCGGGGAGAAGTCCCATGACGGGGTGCGGATGCCGACCGGCCGCGTCCCGGCGAGAGATTCGAGGGTGTCGGCGGCCCGGAAGGTCAGGTCGCGTTCGGCCTCGGGAGGCAGTTGGGTGTTGCGCTCGTGGATCCAGCCGTGCAGAGCGATCTCGTGTCCGGCGTCCACGTAGGACTTGACCTCGCCCTCGTGCAGCAGGGCGGACACGGCCGGCACGAAGAACGTCGACGGCGCCCCGAAGCGTTCCAGCAGTCGCAGAATCCGCGGCACGCCGACGCGAGCGCCGTACTCCCCCTGCGACAGCTTGCCCGGCAGCACTTCGCCGTCGCGCAGCGGAATCGTCTCGTGATCGGAATCGAACGACAGCGCCACGGCGACCTTCGCGCCACCGGGCCAGGACTCCGGTCGCAGCGGGCGTCCCGCGCGCACGTGTCCAACGTGCTCACGCCAGGTCGGCTCTTCCCACTGCCACGGCTGCTGCTCGGTCATGCCTACTCCAGTGTGATGTGGTGGTCCGCAAGGACGGGTGCTCAGGGCGGGGCGCGTTCGGCAGCGCGGCCGCCGGCGCCGCGACAACGGGGTGCGCCTGCCGGGGCCCGGTGGCCCTGCTCAGCGCCCGGGTGGTAGTGGATCGGCCGGACCACCGGAACCGCCGAGCCGCCGGGCTGTCGGACTGCCGGTGCCGCCGGACTGCCAGGCCGCCGGACGTCCCGATTCCCCGATGGCGATAGCAGGATCGGAACGAAAACACCGTATTGCGGTACTCCGATTCACAGCCCCCTTCACCACCCCCCATCTCCCTCGCGCCCATGACGGCGGTATCGGCCATTGACAGCCCGCGTACCGCAACACGATACTCCGTGCCAACGAGCGGTCCAAGGTGGGAGGAAGGCTCGTACCGATTCGAGCGTGGCTCTCCGCCACGACGGAGACACAGCGCCTGCAGCGGGCCACACGGGCGGCCCCATAGATGACCCCGTGGACGGCATGCCGTGGCGCCGAGATCACCATCACCGGCTCCGTCGAGTGCGCTCGTCGCCTCGACGCCGCGTCCGCGCCTCAGGTCCGCGCGTCAACCGGCCCGGTCCCGGCCTCACGGGACTCTCTTACCGCTCCGAGTCGAAGGAGAAGTCGTGTCAGCACAAGAGCACACCGTCGCGGTCGGTCACGCAGCCAGTGATGTGCCGGCGGCCACGATGACCCGTAAACAGAAGAAGGCGGTCCTCGCCGGCGTTCTCGGTAATGCGATCGAGTACCTGGACTGGGGGATCTACGCGTCCCTGGCCCCGGTCTTCGCGAGTCAGTTCTTCGCCGACGGGGACCCGGCCACAGCGTTCCTGTCCACTCTGGCGATTTTCGCCGTGGGGTTCTTCGTACGTCCGCTCGGCGGCCTCGTCCTGGGTACGTACGCCGACCGGTACGGCCGCAAGAAGGCCCTGACGCTGACCGTGAGCCTGATGTCGGCCGGTGGTCTCGTCATCGCGGTGTGTCCGACCTACGAGCACATCGGCGTGTTCTCGCCCCTGCTCCTTCTGGTGGCCAGGCTGGTACAGGCGTTCTCGGCCGGCGGGGAGTGGCCGAGCTCCGTGTCGTACATCGTGGAGAGCGCGGCGCCGGGGAAGCGGGCGTTCGTCGGGTCGTTCCAACAGGTGTCGACGGCCGGCGGGATTCTGCTCGCATCGCTGCTCGCGCTCGTCGTGACCTCGGCTCTGAACGACCAGCAGATGCATGCGTTCGGATGGCGCATCGCTTTCGCGTTCGCCGCCGCCCTGGGACTGATGGTCCTGTGGCTTCGGGTGCGTACGCAGGAGAGCCAGCACTTCGACGACGCGGAACTGTCCGGCAAGTCGCACAAGCCGGTCACCAAACTGTTCGCGGAACACAAACTGAGCATGCTGCGCGTGGTGGGGGATCACGGTTCCCGGAACAATCGTCTACTACCTGTGGATCACCAACATGCCCGGGTACGCCAACGCGACCACCGGCCTCGGTCTTGACAAGGCACTGCTCGCGAACTCCCTGGCAGTCGTGCTCTTCATGCTGCTGCTGCCGCTCGGCGGACTTGTGTCGGACCGCCTCGGCAGACGCTCCACCTTCATGTTCTTCCTGGTCGGTTTCGCGGTGTACTCCTGGCCCGCGTTTCGTCTGCTCGAAGGTGGCGGCTTCTGGACGCTGCTGCTTGTCGAAGTCGTCGGAGTGATCCTGCTCGTAGGCAACTCGGCGAACGTGGCTGCCATCTACGCGGAACTCTTCCCGACCTCGGTGCGCACGACCGGCACCGGACTTCCCTACGCGACGGCCGTCGCGTTGTTCGGCGGCACCGCCCCCTACCTCACCACCTGGCTGACCAGCATCGGGCAGCGGGACAAGATCTGGACCTACGTCGTCGTCTCGGTGTTGATCGGCATGGTCACGATCATGACGATGCCCGACGGCGCCGAGAAGGGAACCCTCGACTGATGAGTTCGCAACAGCAGGTATCCACCGGACAGGAGCCGTGGCAGTGGGACGAGGCCACATGGCGCGGATACGCGGAGCGGGTCCGCGCGGGGCGTGACCTGACACCGCCGGCCTGGCCGGGCGACGCCCGCATGGCCGTGACGCTCTCCTTCGACCCCGACCACGAGACGCTCTCGCTTCGCGACGGGGAGACCTCTCCCGGCGCGATGGGCAGGGGCGAGTTCGGATCGAGAGTGGGCTCCCGCCGGATTCTCCGGCTTCTCGACGAGTTCCAGATCCCCGCCACGTTCTTCATCCCCGCGGTGTCCGCGCTGCTGCATCCGCAGGAGGCCAAGGACTACGCCGCGGCGGGCCACGAGATCGGTGCACACGGCTGGATCCACGAGCGGAACGCGCTGCTGAGCGCGGAGGACGAGTTCGCGCTCACCCGCCGCAGTCTGGATGTCCTGGAGAACCTCGTCGGCCGGCGGCCGGTCGGGATCAGGACACCGAGCGCCGACTTCTCCGACTCGACCCTGGACATCCTGCAGAGCCTCGGTTTCCGATACGACTCATCACTCATGGCGGACGACATGCCCTACGAGATCCTCTCGGACGGGCGTCCCACGGGGATCGTGGAAGTGCCCATGGAGTGGATCCGCGACGACGCGCCCTACTTCACGATGGCTCGGTACGGCCCCCACCGGCCCTACACGACTCCCCGAGCCTGGGCCGAACTCATGAAGGACGAGTTCGACTCGGCATATGCCGACGGAGCCGTGTTCCAGCTGGTCTGTCATCCGCACATCATCGGCCACCGAGCGAGGATGCTCGCGCTGCGCGGACTGGTGGAACACATGAAGGCCCATCAGAACGTGTGGTACGCCACCCACGGTGAGGTCGCCGACCATGTGTGGCGGAATGCCGGCCAGGACGAAGCGGGCCGCGTTCGCCTGTAGGACGTCATCGTAGGCGCCGCCCGAACCGAGTCGGTCGACCAGGACGTACTCGCCCACCGTCGCCACATCTGAATCGTTCAAGGGCATCAGCCCAGCTCCTCCGCCAACGTCTGTTCGACCCGTTCGATGTGTCAGCGGACTTCGGCGCGTACCGGGCGGCCGGGATAGGCATCCTGGTCGAGCCGGCCGTCCCGGATGACGAAGACCCCGCCGACCAGGAGGTGGCGCACCCCGCTGGAAGGGCGCACCGGGTCGGCGGCGGTCGCACGGTCGGTGACAGCCGCCGGATCGAGCACGACGATGTCGGCGCCGGCGCCGGCCGAGAGGATCCCCTTTTTCCGCATCGCCGGCGCGACGTCGTCGAGGACGCGGGCCGGCAGGTAGGAACAGCGCCGGAACGCCTCGACCCAGTCCCACACGGCATGCTCGCGCACCATCAGCCGCAGGGTGCGGGCGAAGGTGCCGGCGGTACGTGGGTGAGTGGAGGCGCCAGCGGGCAACGGCCATGCGCGGCTGTCCGTACGGTGGTCCGGCCACTCCACCGGCATCGCGTCGCTGGCGATGATCGCGTCGGGAAAGGCAAGCGTCCGGTGCAGCCGCTGCAGGTCGGCCTCGTCGCGCTCGTCGAGATACTCCACGAGGCAGGTCGCCGCAGGATCCAGGGCGCGGAGCTCCGCGAGCCGGCGCTCGTCGAGGATGCGTTCACCGGTGCCGAGCATCACGATGTTCGCGGGCTGCAGCCCGGAGACCCGCAGGCGGTCCGGGGCGAGGAACGACGCGCCGATACCGGTACTGCCCATGCCGTAGGGGTAGGCCTCCACAGTGACCCGCGATCCTTGGTCCCGGGCGTCCTGCACGTCACCTCTCGGGAACCGTCGATCGGGGTGCTCGGATCAGCCTCCACCAGCTCGCGCACATGAGTGAAGGTGGGCGCGCCGGTGGCGCCCGCGAGCCGCGCCACAGCCAGATACTCCGCCGGGTCCGAGCGCGGCGCATACCCCTGGAGTACGCCGATACCGAGCGCACCGGCAGCCAGTTCCCGCTCCAGCAGGTCCAGCCACTGTGCGAGTTCGGCGGGTGACGAGTCGCGCTGCCAGTCCGGGTTGCCGAGAAGTGCGAGTGCGCCGTCGAACCGGGCGGTGGGCACGGCGCCGGTCAGGACCTGCCCGCGGGCTTCGGCCCAAGAAGCGGAAAAGCCGTAGTTCAGTACCCGCCCGGCGGCTGCGGCCTGGGCGTATGCGCGCCCGACCGGCATGAGGCCGGCCTCCAGGTCGAGATTCGTCGTCACTCCGTCGAAGGCCTGCAGCCGCTGCCCGGCGATCGAATGCACATGACTGTGCAGGTCAACGATTCCGGGCCCGACGACGCAGCCGCTGACATCGATCACCGTCGCGTCGGGCACAAGCACCGGCACCGGGGAGACCGCCGATACCTGTCCGCCCCGCACGACGACATCGGCCACCACCTCCGTTCCGGAGGCAGGATCGATGACGCGACCACCACGCAAGATCTTCGTCTCCATACCGGTCATTGTCCTGATGCCGGTCGCGACAGGGCTTGGTGTATTCCACCAGTCACCCCTTCACTCCTGTTCGAATCGGACAGTCAACGGCCCGTCGTCCAGCCCTAATCTGTGGGAGCGGTAGACGACGATCCTCTGACGAGCGGTTACGAACGAGGTACACGATGAGTCCCACTCACAAGGGCCCACGGCTCGCCCTCAGTCTCGTGCTGGCCGGCGCCGGCCTCGCCGCATGCGGTGGCACGGGCTCGGCGAGCGGCACCAAGAGCTACGTTGACGGCAGGACGTTCACCATGACGGTGCCCTCCGATCCCGGTGCACTGGATCCGCAGGGCTCCGTGGTCAACTCACTCCTGCAGCTCAACCAGTTCGCCTATGACGCGCTCGTCTCCGTCGACGCGAAGACCGGCAAGGTCCGGTCGCAGCTCGCCACTTCGTGGAAGGTCGTCGACACCAGGACCGTCACCTTCGACATCCGGTCCGGTGTCACCTGTTCCGACGGCTCGGTCTTCGACGCCAAGACGGTTGCAGACAACATCTCCTACGTTGAGGATCCGAAGAACAAGAGCCCTCTCCTGGGGGTGTTCGTGCCCGCCGGCGCGAGGGCGACGGCGTCCGGCTCGACGGTCGAACTCAAGCTCGCGGCCCCGTCGCCGTTCCTCCTGAGTTCTCTTTCCTTTGTGCCGATGGTCACCGCGGCCACCACCCACGACAGCACGGTCTTGCCCGACATCCAAACCCGACTGCACCGCCGCGGCCTGCTGCCCAGCCGGTGCCTGTCCTGCCGCGGACGTGGCAGTTACTGGTCGGGGTGCTTGCCTGCCGCACCCGGGATGAGAGCACTCGTGCTGAGGCTTCCTCCTGAGGCTTCCTCGAAGCGACTTGAGTGGCAGTAAGCGGTCCCGGTGCCGCAGAGGTTCTTCGGCACCGGGGCCACCGCTGTGCGCGGCCCGCCAAGCCCGGCCTCGGCTCAAGCCTCCAGGAGGGTCCGCAGCGTGCGGCGGAGCTGACCGGCCGCGTCCGGGCCTACCGCCGCGAGGAACGCGCTTTCGGTCTCCTCGTACGCCGTCTGTGCGGCGTCGTAGGTGCGCGCCCCCTGGTCGGTGAGCTCTACCACGTTCCTGCGCCGGTCCGCCGGATCCGGTCGGCGCGTGACGATGCCCTTCCGTTCGAGCACGTCGAGCAACGCCACCATCGTGGTGCGGTCGATGCCGAGCGTCTGCGCCACCTGCAGCTGTGACGTCGGTTCGTGGCGGGCCAGGACGCGCAACGCTCCGAAGTCCTTGCTGTCGATCCCCAACGGTTCGAGCGCCGCGTCCGTCAGCGCCGTGAACTTCGAGGTGGCGTGCTTGAGGAGATACCCCAGGACGTCGTGCGGGTCGGCGGCGGCGCTCGCTTCGGTGGACATGCAGTCATCTTACGCTTAGGCTGATCGTCAGTACTACTGATAATCAGCATCGCGTCGAAGGGTATCGTCATGATCCTTGTCACCGGAGGGGCCGGCTTCATCGGCACCCACACTGTCCGCGCGCTCGCCATAACGGGTGAGGAGTGCGTCCTCCTCCAGCGCCGCAGCCCGCAGGTTCCGCGCTCTCTCTCAGACCTGCCCGTGCACGTGGTCCAGGGCGATGTCGCCGACCTCGACACCCTGCTCGCCGTCGGGCAGAAGTACCCGATCACCGGGATCGTGCACCTCGCCGTCGCTCTGCCCTGGCCGGTGGCGAGCGACGACCCGATCGGCGCGTCCGGACGGGCACTCGACGCTTTCCTCAACATCGTCCGCGCCGCGCAGACCTGGGGTGTGCGGCGCATTGTGACCGCGAGCACCATCGGCGTCTACGGCGGCACCGCGTCCGAGGGCGCGCTCACCGAGGACATGCCTCTCTCCCTGGAGCACGTCCATGTCATCCCGACGTTCAAGAAGATCACCGAACTGCTCGCCGGCCATCTGTCGGACGTGACCGACGTGGGCATCGTCAACGCGCGCATCTCCGGCACCTGGGGGCCGGGCGGACACCTGCCCGACCCGTTCTTCGCCGCCCCGTCGCTCGCACACGCAGCAGCGCGGCTGACCGAGCCCGATCTGACGGGGCTCATGACACCGCCGCACGCCGAGGACGCGCTCGACCTGCTCTACGTCAAGGACACCGGTCGCGCGCTCGCTCTCCTGCAGCTCGCCGACGAGCTGCACCACTCGACGTACAACGTCGCCTCCGGCCGGGCCACCAGCAACGCCGATGTCGTCACCGCGATCCAGTCCGTCGAGCCCGGCTTCCGGTGGGAACTGCCCTCGGCCGGAACGCGGCCCGTGAGTTGGCTCGACATCACGCGTCTGCGCGAGGACACCGGATTTGAGCCCCAGTACGACACCGCTGCCGCTGCCGCCGACTACCTCGCCTGGCTCCGTGCCGGAAACGAGCGGTGACGTCCAGGTGAGGTCGCGCAGTACGGCTACCCGTCCCCGGCCACGCCCTGGAGGAGGCGAGACGGCAGGCCGGCGGGCTCCTGAACCGTGTCGTCGTCCAGGAGCCGCCGTCCGGCGGGTCCATCAGGGCTTGCTGCCGGCCCCCGCCCACAGACTGACCTGAGTGTCCGTCGGGGTCTCAGGACCGGCGGGCTGGGTGGGCCACCAGCGGTGGCCGAGTCCTGGCCGTGCTGGAGCGCGCACACACCGCCCAGGAAGCTGTGGTCGGCTCCACTTCGACGCTCGCCGCCGAGCGCGCCGCGGCACTGGCCGACCTTGAGTTGGAGGAGGCGATCGCCCGACAGAGTGCCGATCGCCTGCCCGGCCACGATGTCGCGGGCCTGCTACAGGAGTTGGTGGCGATCGTCCACGCCGGCGGCGGCCCGTTCCAGTGGGCCCGTGCCGTGCGCGGGACACTGGCGAGCCTGATGCGCCGCGACGTCGAGGCGACCGCGCCTGCCGCGCGGCACCTGGTCTTCGACGTCGACCTCACCGAGGTTCACTTCGGCGACCCGGCCACTTCGCCGGGCCGCTGCCGGCCCGCACGGTCCTCGGCATCGCCGCTGCCGCGGCGAGCACCGTGGCCGCCGCAGAATTCATCGACGCAAGAACACGTCGACCAGGACCGGCTGGAGCACGCTCTTGTCGCTCCGGACGGCTTCGAAGGCTCCTTCGCGCAGGCACTGCTCACCCTGCACCTTCTCCGCCTCCGGATCCGCCCCATCCCTTTCGCCATCGACCGCGTTGACCAGTGCGTCGCGTTCTTCGGCGCGGACTTCAGTGGCCTGGTGACCACGACTGCGACCTGCTCGTTCGTCACCGTCCTGGGGCTGCCCGGTCGTGGCATGTCCCCCAGCCCGGCGATCCGGTACTGCACAAACCGGGCCCGCCGGCGGCCCACCGCCTGAGGTGTGGAGCCGTGTTCGGCAGCCATGTCCCTGTTCGCCGCTCCTTCGGCGCATGTCGGGACGATCCAAAGGTGTCGGCTCATCGTCGTCGGCCCACCCCCGGTCCAGCATTCTTTCGATCATTCGCACAGACAGGGCCACCGCTGCCGTTATCATGATCGCTTCAAACTTTGGGGGAACGATCGTGCGAATACCATCTGGTGCCACGGCATCCGGCGTTGCGAGTATCGCGCTGGCTGTTGCGCTCACAGGATGCTCCGAGGGTGCAGGACCGCGGGAGCAGTCGGGTGCGCAGATGCTCGTCGAGGCGAACAAAGCGATGAAGTCCCTCCAGGCGGTGACGATCACGGGGCGCTCCACGATGGAGGACGGGCGTTGGAGTTCCACCCGGATGAGGACGGATCTGAAGGGAACCTGTTCCTTTACTTCAGCTGGCAGCACCGGCGAGAAGTTCGAGCAGATCCGTATCGGCGACACCGATTACGTCCGGCCGAACCTGAAGCACATGCAACTGTCGGGCATGGATACCAAAGGACGGAAGGACCAGAAGAACTGGGGCAAGACGACCGCAGATCTGGCCGCACCCGCCGGCGAGGACGGACTGACGGATTGCGCCCATCCGTTCGCCTCGTTCGGGAAAGCCGCCAAGGGCAAGACCGGCAAGATCGACGGGATGCCGACGGTCGGCCTGGTGGTCACTGACAAGGCGGACAAGGGCGGCACATACACCTTCCACGTGGCAACCAAGGGCAAGCCGTACATCTACCGGGTGGTGTACAAGAGCCCCGACTTCCGCACCGTCACCTCCTACAGCGACTTCGACACCCCGCTGAATGTCGAGCCCCCGAAAGCCAATGTGGTGGACCTCTCCGGCTGACCCGAGTGCGACGACTGGGCACACCGCCGCTCGGAGCGACGCATCAAAGCAGCCGGTTTCCCGCGGGAAAAGTCACTTCGGGCCTTCGACTCCGACGCCACCCCGAACATCGACGCGGCTACCATCCACACTCTTGCCGGCTGCGAGTGAATCAAGAAGAGCCAGCCGCTCCGCCTGATCGAGGGCTCCGGAACCGGCAAGTCCCACACGCTCGTCACCCTGGGCACGGAGGCGGCCATGAAAGGCCGACGAGTCCGCTGTGTGCTGGCCACGAAGCTGGTCCGCGAACTGGTCGAGGCCGCCGACGATGCGCCGGTCCGGGTGGCGAGGAGTGTCCAGCGAGGTCGCAGACGACCTGATAGGGGATCAGACCAGCGCTGTGTCTTCTGGGACTCGCGTCAGTCGTTGCAAGGTACGTACTCGCCGATCGGCAGGTACGGCCCGATGAACTCCCGCTCCGTATCCGTCAGTTGCACCCGCGTCACGCAAGAGGATCTACCGGACCGGACCCCGCCGCGAGAGCCGAGTCCGGAACTGCCACCGTCTGCCGTCGAGCCGAACTGGGCTCGCCGAGACCGCGGTGGGCGGCCCACAACGTCTCGGCGCGGCTGGCCGCGTCGACAACCAGAGCCGCCAGTTCTGGTTCGTCGGGGACCGGAAACGAGACATATGCGCCCCGACCACCGCCGACTGGTCCGTCGTCATTCGTTCGTTTGATGACAGGGCGGGACGGCCGGGGTAAGCCGCGGCGGAGTCATCGCGGTGTGGTGCGGGCGCGGAGGTGGGCGCGTTCTCCTTGGTGGCCGAGGAGGCTGAGGATTTCGACGGGGTGGTTGTCGGCGTTGCCGAACCAGTGGGGCGTGCGGGTGTCGAATTCGGCGGCTTCTCCGGGGCCCATGATCAGGTCGTTGTCCTCCAGGACCAGGCGTAGGCGGCCGTCGAGCACGTAGATCCATTCGTAGCCTTCGTGGCTGGCCTGCTCGGGCTCGGGGGAGCGCATCTGGGGCGAGATGATCAATTTGTAGGCTTGCAGACTTCCCGCCCGTCTGGTGAGCGGAAGCATGGTCATGCCGTGGCGGGTGACGGGCTGCAGGTGCAGGCGGGGGTCGCCCGTCTGCGGTGCGCCGATGAGCTGTCCGATGTCCACGCGTAGCTCCCTGGCCAGGGGCAGGAGCAGTTCGAGGGTGGGGCGGCGTTGGCCCGACTCCAGGCGCGAGAGCGTGCTGAGTGAGATACCGGTGGCTTCGGCCAGGGATGTCAGGGAGAGGCTGCGCTGGGTGCGCAGCCCTTTGAGGCGGGGGCCGACCGCCACCATCGTCGCCTGTGTTTCTTCGTCCATGCCCTCACCTTGCCACCGCAGCAAGGATCTTTGCGTGTTGCCGTGGGCGGCCTGACTGTGGAGGCAGGCGCCCCGCCCGGGTGCGCCGCAGGGATGGGAGAGGCGCGATGAGCCAGGGATGGTACTGCTGGGGATCACCGCGCCGGGCCCACAACGGTCGCGTGCGATGGCGATGGCGATGTCCGTCCTGGCCGTCGGCGCAGGAGCCGCGGTCGGGCTGCCGGCGGGCGGTGTGCTGACGCAGACGCTGGGCCGGCAGTGGGTGATGTTCGTCAACGCCCTCATCGGGGTGCTGGTCCTGCTGGGCGCGGTGCGCAATCTGCCGGAGATGGAGCGTCGGCGCACCTCGCTGGACCTCGGCGGCGCCGCAGCCTCGATCCTGGCGATGGTGGCCCTGGTGTTCATCTTCACCTCCGCCGCCGACCGCGGCCAGCACAGCGCCCTGGTGCTGGGGCGTTCGCCGTCGCCGCACTCGCGCTCGTGGCCCTGGTCGTTCGTGAGCGCAGGCATCCGCATCCGGTGATGCCGCCGGCGTCGTTCAAGCTCCCGCCGAGTACATCGGCGCCGCCGCCGACCTCAACCAGGGCCGGCAGCAACTCGGCGGCGGCATGGGCCTGGCCGTTCTGACCAGCGTGCTGTCCGCCACAGGCGGCCTGGACAACGGCCCGGGCCCGACGCTGCTCGTCACCGCTGCCTTCCCCCCTGGCGGGCCTGTTCCTGTTCGGCATTCGGACACGCCGCATCCCCGTACCCGACACCACCCCCGCATGATCACCCCTGGCCGATCAGACTTGGAGAACCCCGATGAGCGACACCGATCCGCGGTACGAAGCCACCTTCTGGGACCAGCGCTACAACCAGCCCAACCCTCTGTGGAGCGGGCAGCCCAACCCCGCCCTCGTCGAGGAAGCAACCGCGCTCGCGCCCGGGACGGCGCTGGAGGCGGGGTGCGGTGAGGGCGCCGACACCATCTGGTTGGCCCAGGCGGGCTGGCACGTCACCGGCACCGACTTCTCCGCCCAGGCCCTCGCCCGCGCAGCCGACCACACCCCGACCGCGCTGGCCGGCCGCCTCACCTGGCAGCAGGCCGACATCCGCACCTGGACGCCCGACGACGGGGCACCCCGCTACGACCTGGTCACCGCCTCCTTCCTCCACTTCCCCTCCTCTCTGCGACGCGCCGTCTTCGCCGCACTCGCCTCCCGGGTCGCCCGCGAAGGACACCTCGTGATCATCGGCCACCACCCCAGCGACCTGGACACCGCCATGCCC
>NZ_LIPP01000097.1 GCF_001418335.1 Streptomyces aurantiacus
CCGGAGACCCCCATGAGCCCACCTCTTCCCCGCACGCGCCGTATCGCGGCGCCTCTCACCGCAGGACTGCTGGCCGCCGGCGTCCTTTCCCTGCCCGCGCAGCAGGCGCACGCCGCCGGCAGCGTCGTCAGGGTGACCGGCTCCCAGGGCAACTGGCAGCTGACCGTGGACGGCAGCCCGTACCAGGTCAAGGGCCTGACCTGGGGCCCGGCCGTGGCCGACGCCGGCCGGTACATGCCCGACGTCAGATCCATGGGCGTCAACACCATCCGCACCTGGGGCACCGATGCCTCCAGCAAGGCCCTGTTCGACTCCGCGGCGGCCAACGGCGTCAAGGTCGTCGCCGGGTTCTGGCTGCAGCCCGGCGGCGGTCCGGGCAGCGGCGGCTGTGTGAACTACCTGACGGACACCGCGTACAAGAGCCAGATGCTCGCCGAGTTCCCGAAGTGGGTCCAGGAGTACAAGGACCACCCCGGTGTGCTGATGTGGAACGTCGGCAACGAGTCGGTGCTCGGCCTGCAGAACTGCTACAGCGGCGACGAGCTCGAACGGCAGCGGGACGCCTACACCACCTTCGTCAACGACGTCACGAAGAAGATCCACGGAGTCGATCCCAACCATCCGGTCACCTCGACCGACGCCTGGGTCGGCGCCTGGCCCTACTACAAGAGGAACGCACCCGACCTCGACCTGTACGCCGTCAACGCCTACAACGCCGTGTGCGACATCAAGTCGGCCTGGGAACAGGGTGGTTACACCAAGCCGTACATCGTCACCGAGAGCGGTCCTGCGGGCGAGTGGGAGGTGCCCGACGACGCCAACGGCGTCCCCCAGGAGCCCACCGACCAGGCCAAGGCCGAGGGGTACACGAAGGCGTGGGGCTGCGTCACCGGGCACCGGGGGGTCGCGCTCGGCGCCACGATGTTCCACTACGGCACCGAGTACGACTTCGGCGGCATCTGGTTCAACCTGCTGCCCGCCGGACAGAAGCGGCTGTCGTACTACGCGGTGAAGCGGGCGTACGGCGCCGACACCTCTCGCGACAACACTCCCCCGGTCGTCTCCGGCCTGTCCGTCGAGGGCGACGCGGGCAGGGTGCAGGCAGGGCGCGACCTGACACTGTCGGTCGGGGCGAGCGACCCGGACGGGGACGCGATCTCGTACGAGGTCCTGGACAACAGCAACTACGTCGACCAGAACAAGCAGCTGACCACGCTGCCGCACACCGACTTGGGCGGCGGTCGACTACGGGTCACCGCGCCGGACCGGCCCGGTGTCTGGAAGATCTACGTCAAGGCCACGGACGGCAGGGGCAACGTCGGCGTCGAGACGCGCTCCGTCCGTGTGGTGCCGCCGTCCGTCGACGGCACCGACCTCGCCCTGGGCAAGCCGGCGACCGCCTCCTCCTACCAGACGGGCGGCGGCGACTGCCCCTGCACCGCCGCGGGCGCCGTGGACGGGAGGAACGACACCCGCTGGGCCAGTGACTGGAGCGACCCGCAGTGGCTGCGGGTCGATCTCGGCACGAGCAGCACGTTCCGGCATGTGCAGCTGGTCTGGGAGACCTCGTATGCCAGGGCGTACACGATCCAGACGTCCGACGACGGTCAGAACTGGCGGACCGTGCGCGAGGTGACCGACGGCAACGGCGGAGTCGACGACTTCGACGTCTCGGGCACCGGCCGCTACGTCCGCGTCCACGGCACCGCGCGCGGCACCGGATGGGGCTACTCCCTCTACGAGTTCGGCGTCTACAACTGATCTCGACCGGTCGCTCGACAGGCCGACGCCCTGGGAGAGCGCTCTATGCCGTTGTTGACCTGTGCCGTTAGGGTGCGGGCATGAGCAGACAGGCCCCGACCCTGGAGGATGTGGCCCGGGAGGCGGGGGTCTCCCGCGCGACCGTGTCCCGCGTCGTCAACGGCGTCCGCAACGTCGACCCCGCCATCCAGGAAACGGTCCGCGAGGCGATCAGCAGAACGGGTTACGCGCCCAATCAGGCCGCCAGATCACTGGTGACCCGGCGCACCGAGACCGTGGCGCTCGTGATGTCGGGCGCCGGTGACGTCTCGGAGGAGGAGCAGAACGCCTTCGCCGCGCGGGTGTTGGGGGACCCGTTCTTCGGCCGGGTGGTGAGCGGCGTCGTCGGCCAGCTGCGTCCGCGCTCGATGCATCCGGTGCTCATGTTCGCCGAGACCGACGAGGCGCGCCGGGAAGTGGTGACGTATCTGCGGCAGGGCAGCGCGGACGGGGCCCTCGTGGTCTCGACGCATGCCGACGATCCGCTGCCCGCGCTGCTGGCGGACGCGGGTCTGCCGGCCGTGCTGTTCGCCCGGCCCTCCCGGCCGGTCGCGCTCAGCTACGTCGACCTCGCCCACCGGGACGGCGGGCGTCTCGCGGCCGAGCACCTGTTGGGCCGGGGCTGCCGCAGGATCGTCACCGTGTCGGGGCCGCTGGGGGTGCCCGCGAGCCAGGAGCGGCTGGCCGGGTTCCGGGACACGATGGCCCGTCACGGCCATGCGTACGTGCCGCTCGTCCAGGGGGGCTTCACCGTCGACAGCGGTATGGCGGCGATGACGCGGCTGCTCGCCGAACACCCGGACGTGGACGGTGTGTTCGCCGCCAACGATCTGATGGCCCAGGGGATCTGCCAGGTGCTGCGGGAGCGCGGGCACCGGGTGCCGCACGACGTCGCGGTCGTCGGGTTCGACGATTCGAGCGTGGCGGTCACCTGCAGACCACCGCTGACCACCGTCCGCCAGCCGGTCGAGGACATGGCGGCGGCGATGGCCCGGCTGCTGGCCGAGCACATCAGGGGCGTACGCACCGAGCCGGCCTCGGTCATCTTCGATCCGGAGCTGGTGGTCCGGGAATCGGCGTAGGGAAGAGCTCTGCCCTACCGGGAAGGTGTGCCGGGGTGGGAGCGCAGTTCCTCGGGTGTGTCGGTGCACCGGCGACCCGCCGTGGTCGAAGGCGTCGCCGCCGACACCGTACGCGGGTTCCACCGCGGCGCTGATCGTCACGTAGCCGTTGGTGAAGGCACGCGGCGGCATCGGATTCCACTGCGGTGCGGCTCCCACCGTCATGGGCCGGGCGCGTACCAGGCGGGAGTGCGAGTCGCTGTGCGGCCGCATCGAGATGATCATCATGGCCACCGGCGCCGCGAGCTGCCGCGAGCCCGCGTGGGCGGCGCAGGCACACACCGTGCCCGGTAGCCGCTCCCGCGTCATGCCATGGCCGGCGTCGAGCAGCTCGGCGAACGTACGCCCGGGATCCGACACGGCCACCACCCGGTCTCCTCCATGGCTCGCGTGACTGCCCCGTCCGCCCGCATCCCTCATCGGCCCTGATCAGCCCTGGCCGGACCTGATCGCTGAGGCACGGCGTACGGTCCGCCTCGTGCGGCAGTCCCACCATATTGGCAATGGTTTTCATTTGATTGCTAGGGTGAGCTCGACCGTCAGCACCGTCAGGAGAACTCCCTTGAGCCATACCGCGCACCGCGGATACACCGTGCGCCCCGCGACACCGGCCGACGTGGACGGAGCACGCCGCGTCATGCTCGACACCCTCTACAACGAGTTCGGGTACGGCTACGTACCCCAGTGGCACGGCGACACGGTGGACATCGAGGGCACCTACCTCGACGATCCCCGGCACCTGCTCCTCGTCGCCGTCCACGACGGCGAGGTGGTCGCCACGACCGGAGTGCGGTCGGCGGGCCCCGCCCACCCGCCGCACCCTCGATGGCTCGCCGAAAGGTACCCGTCGGGCAGCACCGCCCAGTTGGTCCGCGTATACGTACTGCCCGGCCACCGGCGCCGGGGGCTCGCTCGCACCCTGGTCGACACGGCCTGCGACTTCGTCGCGGACACACCCGGGTACGAACGCATCTACCTCCACACCAACACCAACGTCGAAGGCTCGGAAGCCTTCTGGCGGAGCCAGGCCGAGGAGGTGTGCGACGCCCGCGGCACGGGCGAACACGGGCCCGGCGTCGCCACGGTGCACTTCGAGATCCCCATGCCGCACCGGTCGGCCGACAGGGAGAGGACCGGGGTCCGGGCCAACGCGTGACGAGGCGCCGCTCCCGGGCGGCACGGCTGCGCCCGCGTGGCCGAGTTCGCCGGTCCTCGTGCGCGACGACGTCCGCTACGGGCCCGGGGGCGGCGCTCCCCCGGTGCCGGCGCTCACCGGACGCGTCAGGATCGCGCTCGTGACGACGTCGAAGAGGTGATCGGCGCGCGGGGCGAGCGAGGGCTGATCGCTGAGCCACGCGAGCGCCGCCACCAGCGCGAACAGATCAGTGCCGTCGAGGTCGGCGCGCGCCGCGCCCACGGCCTGGGCGCGGGTGAGGAGCCGCGCACCGGCCGCGCGCAGCGTGACGCACGAGGCATGGAGCGCGGACCCGGTGTCCTCGATGGCGGCCGCCATCAGCACCGTCACACCCCGGTACTCGGTCGTCCAGGCGACGCAGTCGCGCAGCCACGTGACGAGAGCGTCTTCGGGCGAGCTCGACGCCTCCAGTTCGCCCGCCGTCGCCGTCATCTCGTCGAAGCTCGTACGGAGCAGGGCATCGAGCAGCGCCTCCCGCGTCGGGAAGTGGCGCAGCAGCGTCGCCAGCCCCACGTCGGCCCGGCGCGCGATATCGCGCAGCGACACGTCAACGCCCTGCTCGCTGACGGCAGTGCCCGCCACGGCGAGCAGGTGGTCGCGGTTCTTCCTGGCATCGGCCCGCATCTGTCCCTCTTGACTATCCGGCTTGACTATCCGGATCAGTGGTCCATATATTCGGACCAGCGATCCGCTTATGTGGAGCACTGATCCGAATAAGTCTATCCCGCAGCGCGGGCAGGAGAGAACAATGCCTACACACACGATGCGAGCGGTCCGGTTCCACGAGCACGGCGGCCCGGAAGTCCTGCGGTACGACGAGGTGCCGATGCCCGAGCCGGGGCCGGGCGAGGTGCTCGTCCGCGTACACGCGGTCGGCGTCAATCCCCCCGACTGGTACGTACGCGGCGGACTGAACAGCATGCCGGGGAAGCCGGACGCGAAGCTCGTCCTGCCGGCGATCCCGGGCACGGACGTGTCGGGCGTCGTCGAAGCCGTCGCCCCGGACGTGGACACCTTCGCCGTGGGTGACGAGGTCTTCGGTCTGCTGCGCTTTCCCGGCTTCGACGGCGGCGCGTATGCCGAGTACGTGGCCGCGCCCGCGTCCGACCTCGCGCGCAAGCCGGCCGGCATCGACCACGTGCACGCCGCCGGAGCGCCCATGGCCGGGCTGACGGCGTGGCAGTTCCTGATCGAGGCGGGACACGATCACCCCTCGCCCTTCCAGGAGGCACGGCACCGACCGACGGTGCTCGACGCCGACACGAAGGTGCTCGTCAACGGCGCCGCGGGCGGCGTGGGGCACCTCGCGCTGCAGCTGGCGAAGTGGAAGGGCGCCCATGTCGTCGCGGTGGCGTCGGGCGCGCACGAAGCGTTCCTGAGCGAGCTCGGCGCCGACCGGTTCATCGACTACACGAGGAGTCGTCCCGAGGAACTCGTGCACGACATCGACCTCGTTCTCGACACCGTCGGCGGCCCCGGGAGCGCACGCTTCCTGCGTACGCTCAAGCGCGGCGGCGCCCAGTTCCCCGTGTTCCTCGGGGACTTCGACGAGGCAGAGACCGCGAAGCTGGGCGTCACGGTGTCGAGCGCACAGGTCCGCGCGAACGGCGCGCAGCTCGCCGAACTGGGGCGCCTGCTCGACGCGGGCACGGTCCGCGTCGCGATCGACAGCACGTTCGCGCTCGCGGACGCCCGCGCAGCGCACGAACGCGCCGCCCGCGGGCACATCCGGGGCAAGATCGTGCTCACGGTCGCCTAGAGCGAGGCCGTCTCAACGAGCCGTTTCGCCCGACAACAGACCACGAACGAACACGAACGAGGTTTGCCATGACGACAACCGCCGCCTTCGGCTGGGGAAGCAGCCACCTCGACGCGACGACTGCGGGAGAGGTGGATCTCGGCCCTGCGGAGCGGCTCGACGTCCAGCAGACGCTGGCACGCTACGCCTTCGCCCTGGATCACGGTGATCTGGCGGGTCTGGAGAGTGTTCTCACCGAGGACGCCGTCTGGACGGTCACGATCGCCGACGAGGCCGAGCAGGGCCCCTTCGTCGGGCGCTCGGCGATTCTCGACCTGGTGCGGGACGCGACGAAGGCGCAGACCGAGCAGCGAAGGCACCACCTGACCAACATCGTCTTCCACCGCGCGGACGCCGACACGGCGGTGGTGTGGGCCTATCTGACGCTGACGTCGAACGCGGGCGGGAGCACGACCGTGATCACCACCGGCTTCTACACGTTCACGCTGCGGCACACCGAAAGGGGGTGGCGTATCGCGCGGCTGCTCGTCGGTATGGACAACGCCGTGTGACCCCGGCGGTCGGCAGGTACCCCGACGCGTGACGCGGTACCTGCACAGGTTCGCGGTCGCAGGCTTCGTACGGATGCACGGAGTTGAGGGCCGGGCTTCGTGCTCCGGCACGAGTCCGTACGGCCCGCGCGCCTCTACGTTCACCGCATGACGAAACTCGACGAGATGCGAGCCTGGTGGGAAGAGCGACTGCCCGCACTGCTCGACCAGTACGAGGTACCGGGCGCGGCGGTGGCCGTGGACCTGGGCGGAGAGGTCGTCGCCCACGGTGCGGGCGTGCTGAACCTCTCGACCGGCGTGGAGGTGAACACCGACACGCTGTTCCAGATCGGTTCCATCACGAAGCTGTGGACCGCGACGCTGGTGATGCAGCTCGCCGACGAGGGTCTGATCAACCTCGATGCGCCGATACGCAGCCGGCTGCCGGAGTTCCGTATCGCCGACGAGTCCGCCGCTTCGGCGATCACCGTCAGGCAACTGCTCAACCACACCGCCGGGTTCGAGGGTGACATCTTCACGGACACGGGCCGGGACGACGACTGCGTGGAGAAGTACGTCGCCACCCTGGGCGATGTGCCCCAGCTCTTCTCGCCGGGGCAGCTGTTCTCCTACAACAACGCCGGGTACTGCGTGCTGGGCCGGCTCGTCGAGGTGGTGCGCGGCAAGCCCTTCGGCACCTGTCTGCACGAGCACCTGTTCACCCCGCTCGGCCTCACGCACGCGGCGCACGGAGCCGACGACGCAATCCTCCACCGGACCGCCGTCGGGCATCTGAGGCCGACGCCCGAGGACCCCATGCAGCCCGCGCCCGTGTGGTCCCTCGCCCCCTCGAACTCTCCCGCGGGCTCCATGCTCGCGATGCGTCCGCAGGATCTGCTGGCCTTCGCCCGGATGCACCTCGACGGCGGCAGGGCCGGCGACGGCACGGTCGTCCTGAGCGAGGCCACGGCCAAGGCCATGCGGGAACGGGAGGTCGAACTGCCCCGTCTCGGAGTGATGGGGGACGCCTGGGGTCTGGGCTGGGAGATCTTCGACGGCGCCGGTACCGGTGTGATCGGGCACGACGGGACCACGATCGGCCAGGCCGCCTTCCTGCGGCTGGTGCCCGAACACGACCTCGCGGTCACCCTGCTGACCAACGGCGGCAAGCCCATCGGCCTCTACCGCGAGATCGTGGGACACGTGCTGCGGGAACTGGCCGATGTCGGGCTCCCCGCGATGCCGGTGCCGGCGGCCGATCCGCAGCCGGTCGACGCCGGCCGCTACGTCGGCACGTACAACTCCCGGCTGTTCGACAACACCGTCACCCAGGACGGCGAGCGCCGGATCTGGGTCGAGTGCGTTCCCAAGGGGCTCGCCGCCGAGATGGGCATGGAGACCACCACGGTCGAGCTGGTCGCCTTCGACGGCGACACGCTGATCGCCAAGGAGCAGGAGCACGGTTTCCACCAGCCGTACGCCTTCGTCGGCGGCGCCCCCGGTGGGCCCGCGCAGTTCCTGCACACCGGCCGTGCGGACCGCCGCGCCGACAAGTGACACCGCGGGCCGGTGGTCCGCCTCGGCCCGTTCGACCCTTCCGCGGGAGAGACACATGAGATACGCAGGGACGACGACGCTCGCGATGGCTGGGGCACTGGCACTCGCGCTGACCGCCTGCAGTGGCGGGGGCGGTACCAGCGGCTCCGGCAAGCCCGTCGACGGCGGGACCTTCACGCTCGCCATCGCCGCCGACCCCGGCACCCTCGACCCGCACGCGACCACGCTGTCCGTCGCCCACCAGGTCGGCCTGTTCATGTACGACTCGCTGGTGTCCCTCGACACCTCCGGCAAGGAGGTGCCCGCGCTGGCCGGTACCTGGAAGAGCACGTCCACGACCGCGAGTTACACCCTGCGCAAGGGCATCACCTGTTCCGACGGCACCCCGCTCACCGCGAAGGACGTCGCCGACAACATCAACTACGCCTCGGACCCCAAGAAGGGGTCGAGCATGGTGGGACTGTATGTGCCCGCCGGGGCGAAGGCGAAGGCCGACGACACGGCCGGCACCGTCACGGTGACCTCGCCGAGCCCCGACGCCTTCCTCGGCCGCAACGTGGGCAGCCTGCCCATCGTGTGCCGCAAGGGCCTGGACGACCGCTCCATCCTCAAGCAGGGCGGCTCGGGCACCGGCCTGTTCACCCTCACCCAGGCCGTCGCCGACGACCACTACACGTTCACCCGCCGCAAGGACCACACGTGGGGGCCCGGGAACCAGAAGACCGGCAGCGCGAAAGGGCTTCCTGACTCGGTCGTGCTCAAGGTCGTACGCAACGAGGCCACCTCCGCCAACCTGCTGCTCTCCAAACAGGTCAACGCGGCCCTGATCACCGGCCAGGACAAGACGCGAGTGCAGGACCGGCTCGACTTCAAGCGCACGATGCACGCCCCGCTGGGCGAACTGTGGTTCAACCAGCGACGCGGCGCACCGACCGCGGACCCCGAGGTGAGGCGCGCGCTCACCTCGATCCTCGACCTGGCGCAGCTGCGCAAAGTGATCACCAACGGTGCCGGTGGGCCGGCCTCAGGACTCGTCGCGAAGGGACAGGGGCCGTGCGCCGTGGACACCGTCGCCGGTAACCTCCCGGACCACGACCAGGCCGCCGCCGAGGCCGCCCTCGACGCCGCCGGCTGGACCAAGGGGTCCGGCGGTGTCCGGCAGAAGGACGGCAAGAAGCTGTCCCTGACCTTCTACTACCCGACCAGCCGCGGCGCCCCGATGCAGAACGCCGCGGAACTGCTGCGCTCCTTCTGGCAGAAGGCCGGCGTGCAGGTCACCCTGCGGGGCGCGGCGGACAGCCAGTTCGACCAGGTCCTCGCCGGAGAGGGCTCGTGGGACGCCGTGTTCCTGCCGCTGACCGTGACCCTGCCCACCCAGGCGGTGCCCTTCCTCTCGGGTCCCACCTCGCCGGGCGGCAACAACTTCGGCTCCATCGACAACCCCGAGTACACCGCCCATGTGAAAGCCGCCTCGGTGCTCGCCGGTGCGAAGGGCTGCGACGAGTGGGCCGCCGCGGAGAAGGCACTGTTCCGGCGGGCCGACGTCGTGCCCTTCGCCGACCTGGTCACGCCCGTGTTCGGCAACGGCGCGACGTTCGACCTCATCGACGGCGCCGTCGCACCGTCATCGATCCGCGTCGTCGGATGACCGGCCGGCCGTAACCCGGAGGCATGCACACAGATGAACGCACAGACGGCCGACCGGCTCGTGGCCGGACCCGGCACCGAGCAACCGCACGCCTCGCCGGGCCTGGCCCGCGGCCTGCTGGAGCACCCGTGGGTCCGCTTCGCGGTGCGCCGCCTGGCCCGGCTGCTGGTGTCGCTGTGGGTGCTGGTCACGGCGGCGTTCGCGATGATCCATCTCATTCCCGGCGACCCCGTCCGGGGCGCGCTCGGGATGAACGCGTCGCCGCAGGTGGTGAACCTGCGCCGGGAGCAGCTGGGGCTGAACGACTCGCTGCCGGCCCAGTACCTGCGCTTCCTGCGGGACCTGGCCGGAGGTGATCTCGGCAGCTCGATCACCAGCGGCCTGCCGGTGAGCCAGGTGATCGGCGACCGGCTGCCGTCCACCGTCTCGCTCGCCGTGACGTCCTTCTTGCTGGCGGTGGTGCTGTCGGTGCCGCTGGGCCTGGTGATGGCTGTGCTGACCCGCGGTGGCCGGGGTCGCCGTACCGAGCTGGCCTTCACCTCGTCCAGTGTCCTGGTGGCCGCGGTCCCGGAGTTCCTGCTCGCCGTCGGCCTCGTCTGGGTGTTCGGTGTGCGGCTGGGCTGGTTCCCGGTCGCGGGCCAGGACGGCCCCGCCTCCTATGTCCTGCCGGTGCTGTCCCTGGCCGCCGGGCCCGCGGCGGTGCTGGCCCGCATCGTCCGGATCGAGATGCTGTCGGTGCTGCACACGGACTACATCCGCACCGCCCGGGCCAAACGCCTACCACCGCGGAAGGTGTATCTGCGCCACGCCCTGCCCAACGCCGTGACCGCAGGGCTCACCATCGGCGGGCTGCTGCTGAGCAGTCTGGTGGCCGGCACCGTGCTGGTGGAGAACGTCTTCGCGTGGCCGGGCCTGGGCAGCACCATCGTCCAGTCGATCCTGTCCAAGGACTACCCCGTCGTACAGGGCGTCGTCCTCGTCTACGGCACGGGCGTGCTGCTGGTGAACGTCGCGGTCGACGTCGCCCTGGCCCTGCTCGATCCGCGTTCCGCGATCCGGGAGAGCTGACCGATGGCGGTGGAGTACGAGGCCCGCAGGGCGGGCGAGGACCACGGGACGCACGGCGAAACGCCGGACGGCGCACCGCACAAGAGCGCGACGGGCCGGGCCGGCGGCAACCGGTGGCTCGGTGTGCTGCGCTCCCCGCTCGGCTGGTGCGCAGCGGCACTGCTGCTGCTCGTCCTGCTGCTGGCGGTGTTCGGCCCGCTGCTGTGGTCCGGCCGGGCCGATGCCATCGACACGGGCCGGCTCCTTGAGGGGCCCTCGGGACGCCACTGGATGGGCACCGACAACCTGGGCCGGGACGTCTTCTTCCGGGTACTGGTCGCCACCCGGCTGTCGGTCGCCCTGGCGCTGCTGGCCACGGTGCTCGGTGTGGTGACCGGCCTCGTGCTCGGCGTGGCGCCGCTGCTGCTGGGTCGCCGGGTCGGGCGGCTGGTGACGGCGGTGGTGAACGTCGCCGTGGCCTTCCCCGGACTGCTGCTCGCGCTGTTCTTCGCCGTGGTGTTCGGGCTCGGCGCCAAGGGCGCGGTCCTCGCGATCGGCTTCGCGATGGCACCCGGTTTCGCCCGGCTCACCCAGACGCTGGTGGCGTCGGTCAGCGAGCGGGACTTCGTCCACGCGGCCCGCGTCGCCGGGGTGGGCGACCTGCGGGTCCTCACCCGTCACGTGCTGCCCAACATCTCCGACCCCCTGATCGTCAACGCCACCATCAGCGCCGGCGGCGCGCTGCTCGCCTTCTCCGGTCTTTCGTTCCTCGGCCTGGGCGTGCAGCCGCCGTCGTACGACTGGGGGCGGCTGCTGGGTGAGGGCCTCAACGGCATCTACACCCACCCCGCCGCGGCCCTGGCGCCCGGCGCCGCCGTGGTGATCGCCGGGCTGGCCTTCAACCTCACGGGCGAGGCCGTCGCCAAGGCCGTCGGTGTCCCCACCGCCCACCGCTCCCGTGCCGTGCGTCCCGTGCGTCCCGTACGTCCCGCCGGGCCGTCCGAGGTCGGCCCCGCACCGGCAGTGGCGCCGGACGCCGACGGGCCCGGCAGGGAGCCGGTGCTGTCGGTGGAGGGGCTGCGGGTGAGCTTCCCCGGTCCGGACGGTCCGGTCAGCGCGGTGCGGGGGGTCGGCTTCTCCGTCGGGCAGGGGGAAGC
>NZ_LIPP01000098.1 GCF_001418335.1 Streptomyces aurantiacus
CGTGGACACGGCGGCCCCGGCGGGCCGGGGCCGCCGTGTCCACGGCCAGGACCCGCCACGACCCCGCGCGGAACGCCTCGGCGACGGTACGGCCCTCAAGCCGCGGATGCCCCGCGACGTCCAGGGCCGCGAAGAGCAGCACCCGGCGTTCCACCGGGATGGCACCCAGGATCTGGCGGCCCATCATCGCTCCGGCGAACGCGGGCGCGGCCAGGTGGGAGACGCTGCGGCTGCGCGTGAGCGCCTCCGGGTGGGCGGCGCGCAGGGTGCGGTAGACGGCGGTGGCGAAGTCGTCGTCGTACAGACGCAGGACGACGCGCAGGTCGGGGCGTACCGACCGCGCGTACAGGGCGGCTTCGAGGTTGGTGGTGTCGGCGCTGGTCAGGGCGAGCAGGGCGTGCGCCCGGTGGATCTTGGCGGCTTCGAGGACGCCTTCCTGGGTGACGTCACCGAGGACGACGGGCACCCGCAGCCGCCGCGCGAGCGCGAGCCCGCGTGCATCCGGGTCGGCCTCGACGCACACCACGGGGATGCGGAGTTCGCGAAGGCGCGTGAGGACGCGCGTACCGATCTTGCCGACTCCGAGGAGGACGACGTGACCGGAGAGCCCACGGGGCGGCTTGCGCAGCGCCGACCCGCTGCGGAACGTACCGAGTCCCTCCAGGACGGCGGCGATGAGCACGGGAAGCAGCAGCAACCCGATGAGCCCGGAGAGGAGTTGGAGGATCTGGCGGCCGAGGGGATCGGCGAGCGCTGGTTCGTTGATGGCGAAGAGATCGAGGAGGGTCAGGTAGATGGCGTGCAGCGGATGAGCGCCCGTGACCGCCATGGACGCGACCGCGAGCCCGACCACACAGGCCACCAGACCGGCGAGGGACCAGCGCAGCCGCCGGGAGAACAGCATTCCGAACGGCATGCGGAAGGGCATTCCGAAGGGCAGTCCGGTGGGCAGGAGACGGCGGCCCGTGGGAAGCGGGGGACCGGAGTACGACACGGTCTCCAGGACGACGGTGCCGCGGCCGGTCGCGGCGGCCACGGACTGTTCGTCGGGCAGCAGCCGCGGCCCGTGCTCGCCGCTGTTCTCCGAACCGTCCGCGCCGGCCGGGTCGTTGGTGGTGGCGGAGAGCAGCGCCAGCGTGCACAGACCGGGGTCGGCGACTTCCCCGGGCCCCGGCGGCTGCCGTTCCACGGCCCGCAGCATCAGCCCGTCGGTCTGCACGATCTTGCTGGTGCCGACGACCGCGGTGGCCGCCAGCGCGGGGGCGGCGGTGTCGGCGTCGGACAGTACGGTCGTGGAGGCGTCGAGGAAACCGGGCGCGGGCGAACCTGCGGAATCACCGGTTCCGGAGGCCCCGGAGGTTCCGGGGGGCCCGGAGGTCCCGCCGGGCTCCGCGAGGCCCGCCATGGCCAGGGCGGACGCCTGGTCGAGCAGGGCCTCGATGTGCTGGCCGAGACGGCGGTTGTAGAGCCGTATGACCAGGCGCAGGCGCGGGTTGAGCCGGCGCGCCATGAGGGCCGCGCGGATGTTCGTCTCGTCGTCGTCATGGACGAGCGCCAGCGCGGCGGCGTGCTCGACCCCGGCCTCGGCGAGTACGGCCTCGGTCAGTACCGCGGCCTCCAGCACCTGCCCGGGACCTGACCCTTCGGAGGTACGGGATCCACGACCGGACGTAGCGGAACCGGTACCAGTACCACGGCCGGAGGCGCCGTCACCATCGTTGTTGCCGGTGGTGCCGTTGCCCGCGGCCCGGGTCACGGCGGCCGACACGCGGTTGAGCAGTGTCGAGGTGCGTGCCCGTCCGACGACCGGTGGCCGCTCGGTCCGCTCGGCGGAGGGCACGACCAGCGTCACCCGCTCCCCGTAGACACCACGCAACTCGGCCGCCAGCCGGTGCGCCAGGGCGTCGTCCCCGCACACCACCATGTGCGCGGCACGATCGTCCGGCCCGCTCTGATTCGGAAGGATCCCCACAACGACACAGACTGCATCACGGGCGCACGCGGTTGCACAACGGCCTGCCGCCGGGAAGTTGACGATGAGCTGTCGAGAACCTGGATGAGGAGTTGACGAGAACCCGGATGAGGAGTTGACGAGAACCCGGATGAGAAGCTGTGCCGGAACGGGCGTACTGAAGGTGGAGGGCGATCCACCGACGAAGCCCCTCCCTACCGGAGGTACCTCTCCCGTGACCACGACCGACACAGCACCGACCGGGGTTGAGGACCACGAGCCGCAGCCACAGCACACGCCGGCCGGGCCGAAGGGCTGGCAGTTCAACTCGCCCCTGGTCCTGACCATGCTGCTGCTCGCGGGTGTGGTGCTGCAGGGGCCCATCCGCGGGGCGTTGGACGCGCCCGTGATGCAGAGCTGGATGACCGTGTTCGTCGCGGTGATGGTGCAGGCGCTGCCCTTCCTCGTGCTCGGCGTGCTGCTGTCGGCGGTCATCGCGGTGTTCGTACCGCCGTCGTTCTTCGCCCGTGCGCTGCCGAAGCGGCCCGTCCTCGCGGTGCCGGTCGCCGGCATGGCCGGGGTGGTGCTGCCGGGGTGCGAGTGCGCGTCCGTGCCGGTGGCCGGGGCGCTGGTGCGCCGGGGCGTCACGCCTGCGGCCGCGCTGACGTTCCTGCTGTCGGCGCCGGCGATCAACCCGATCGTGCTGACGGCGACCGCCGTCGCGTTCCCGGGCAGGCCGCAGATGGTCGTGGCCCGTTTGGTGGCAAGCCTGTTGGTGGCCTGCGCGATGGGCTGGCTCTGGCATCGGCTGGGCCGTACCGACTGGCTGCGCCCACCGGCCCGGCCCTCCTGGGAGGGCCTCGGCAAAGGGGCGGCGTTCTGGGGTTCGGTGCGGCATGACGTGATGCACGCGGGAGGGTTCCTGGTCGTCGGCGCGATGGCCGCGGCGACGCTCAAGGCGGTGGTTCCGGCGGACTGGCTCGGCCTCGCCGCCGACAACCTGGTGGTGTCGATCCTCGCTCTGGCGGTGCTGGCCGTGCTCCTCTCGATCTGTTCCGAGGCGGACGCCTTCGTGGCAGCGTCCCTCACCCAGTTCTCGCTCACGGCGCGGCTGACGTTCCTCGTCGTCGGCCCGATGATCGACCTGAAACTCTTCGCGATGCAGACGGCGACGTTCGGCAGAGGGTTCGCCCTGCGCTTCGCACCCGCCACCTTCACGCTGGCCGTCCTGGTGTCGTCCCTGGTCGGGGCGGTGCTGCTGTGAACCGCCAGGCACAGGCAGCCGTACTCCTCCTCACCGGCGGGGCGATCCTGCACGCGGGCCTCACGGACCTCTACCTGCGGTACGTGAAGGCGGGGCTGAGGCCGTTGCTGCTGGCGGCGGGGGTGGTGCTGATCGCGGCGGCGGTCGCGACGGTGTGGTACGAACGCAAGGCCACCCGCACCGCACCCCAGCCTCCCGCCCTCGTTCCTGCCCCCGAGCAGGGGCACGGTGATGCGCACGGCCATGATCACGGTGATGCGCACGGTCACACGCACCGGGAACCCCGAATCGCATGGCTCCTGGTGCTCCCCCTCCTCGCCCTGATCCTGGTGGCGCCGCCGGCGCTCGGCTCGTACAGCGCCCTGCGCACGGGTACGGCCCTGCAGAAGCAGCCGTGGGGCTTCGCCGACCTTCCCGCGGGGGACACCGTCCGGCTGAGCCTCGTCGACTACGCGGGCCGCGCCGCGTACGACCACGGCCGTTCGCTCGACAACCGCCGTATCAAGACGGCCGGCTTCCTGGCCGTGGGCCACGACGGCACGCCCTACCTGGTCCGCATGGCGCTCAGTTGCTGTGCAGCGGACGCCCAGCCCGTGAAGATCGGCCTGATCGGCCACACGCCTCCGGTCCTGCGACCGGACACATGGCTGGAGGTCACCGGCACCTACACCGCCAAACAGACCAAGGACCCGGTGAACGACGGCATCATCCCGTTCCTGGACATCACGGAGGCGAAGCCGGTGAAGGCGCCACGGGACCCGTACGACGAAAGCTGGAACGGCTGACGGTTAACGGGGCTGGCTGACCCAAGCTGTCGATCCTCTGTCGATACGCGGTATGCGCGGGGGCGGAACGCCGGGCGTGAGCCAGGATGAACAACAGGATGAACAAACGGAGTTGTGAGTTCTCCACCTTTCCAGGAGGCCCGGAACGATGACCCGAATGACGCGCACGACCGGCAACGACCTCCACCCCTCCAGGCGCACGGTCCTGGGCGGCGCGGCCCTCACGGCGTTCACGGCCGTGACGGGAGCAGGCACGGCGAACGCGACCACGACGACCACTTCGTCTGCCCCCGCTGCCAAGTGGCCGACGGAGTTCCCGCTGCCCGACGGCTTCCTCCCCGAGGGCATAGCCATCGGCAGCAGGCCGTACGCGTACATGGGCTCGCGGGCCAACGGCGCGCTCTACCGCACCGATCTGCGCACCGGAAAGGGCGGGGTTCTCTTCGCGGGTGGCGCCGGCCTGGTGGCGGTGGGCCTGAAGCTCGACGAGGACGGCCTGCTGTATGTGGCAGGCAGCACGGGAGTGGCGCGTACACATGACTCCCGCACGGGCGACGTCGTGGCAACACACCAACTGACGGACGCCACCGGCCACTTCATCAACGACGTGACGCTTCTCGGCGACCGGGCCTGGTTCACCGACTCACGGGCGGCGGCGCTCTACGCGGTCCCGCGAGGCAGAAGGGGAACGGTACGAACCCTGCCGCTCACCGGCGACTGGGTTCAGCTGCCCGACGTCAACAACGCCAACGGAGTCGTCGGCACCCCCGACGGCCGCGCCCTGATCGTCGTCAAGAGCACGCCGGGCGTGCTCTACAAGGTGAACCCCAGGACGGGCCACGCCACGACGATCACCCTGGTCGGCGCACCCGACGTGGCCAACGGCGACGGCCTCTACCGCATAGGCCGCACCTTGTACGTGGTCCAGAACCGCCTGAACCTCATCAGCGTGTTCCACCTGAACTCCACGTCCACGAAGGCCACCCTGACGGGCACGATCACGGACCCCCGCTTCGACATCCCCACCACGGCAGCCCGCTACGGCAACCGCCTGTACCTGGTCAACGCCCGCTTCACGAGCCCGCAGGTTCCGGAGACGACGTTCACGGGGGTGGCGGTACCGATCTGACCTGGGCGGTTCCGGCAGACGTCGGCGCACACTGCACCGGGCATACCTGCGACCGCTCCTGCTCGGCGTCGGTCTGTGGCTCGTGGATGCCCGGTGCCCGGTGCCCGCGAACGTGATGTGGCCGTCCGGTGCCGGTGGTGCGGCGCTCCGAGGGTCGGGCACCGGGCCGTAGTCTTCGCTGTGGTCGCTTGCCGCATCCCGGTCGGCACAGGTCAGGCCCGGGTCGGGACGCCAGGCAGCCCAATTCCCGACCGATCGCGAACGAAGCGATGAGTTTTCCCGCCCTGGCAAGTCTCATCATCGTCGACCACCATGCGGGGACGACATCAGGAACAGGCTCATACTCAGGCTCAGGCTCAGACTCAGGTCCAGCACAGGAGGAACACGTGGCTCAGCTGCTGAGAGTCCAGAACTTCAACGTCTCAAGTGACGGAATCGGCGCCGGTGAGAACCAGACCCTTGAGCGGCCGTTCGGCGATGGCGTCGAGCCCGAGAGGCTGTTCACCTGGGTGGGCGCCACGGCGAGCTGGCCCATGCGCACCGACCCCGGTGGGACCCGGGGCCTGGACGACTACCTCACGCGGGACTACGACCGCAACATCGGCGCGGAGATCATGGGCCGCAACAAGTTCGGGCCTCAGCGCGGGCCCTGGCAGAACCATGAGTGGCAGGGCTGGTGGGGTGAGGAGCCCCCGTTCCACACCCCGGTGTTCGTCCTGACCCACCACAAGCGTCCGTCGATCACGCTTTCCGACACCACGTTCCACTTCGTCGACGGCGACCCGGCGACGGTCCTCGACCAGGCCCGGGAGGCGGCGCAGGGCAAGGACGTCCGACTGGGCGGCGGGGTCACCACCATCCGCCAGTTCCTGGACGCCGACCTCGTGGACACCCTGCACGTGGCGGTCTCGCCGCTCAAGTTCGGGTCCGGACTACGACTCTGGGAGTCCCCCGACGAACTGCTGGACCGGTTCCACCTGGAGGTCGTACCCAGCCCGAGCGGGGTGGCGCACCACTTGTTCTGGCGGAAGTAAGGGTTACTCAGGACCGACTCCGACCACCCCGCCACCTGCGGGTGGACCGCACACCAGGTCATCAGCTCAGCCGGCCGCACGGAGTTGGTCCCGGGAGTGGCAGTCCCGGCAGCGGCCGGGTTCCGCTGAGCGGAACCCCCGGTCGCAACCGTCGCAGTTCCACATGGGCACGACCGTCGGACGTACGGAGAGTCCCACGCCTCCGGCCGGTGCGGGCAGGCCAAGGGGTGTCTCCTTGAGCCGGTAGGCGAGGATGCGGGCCGGTCGGGTCAGCAACTGGTCCGGGAGTCGTGCGGTGAGGTGGTCCGTGACGTGTGTGGGCAGGAGGCCCGCCGCGAGCCATCGAGTGACGGCCGGGGCAAGTCGGGCAGCCTCCTGCTCGGACAGCACGAGGCGGGGATCGACCCGGCGCAGGGCGGCGAGTACGGAGATGGCCCGCGGGTCGGCCTCGGCGAACGGAACCGGTGCCTCCGTCTCCGTCTCCGCCTCGGCCTGTACGGGCGTGGCGACGGGTTCCTCCGTGGGCGCGGGCGTGACTACGGCGGCGGGCTGCTTTCGCGGCCGAGGTGGTCTAGGCGGCTCGGGAGATCCGTCCGGGTCCGGGTCCGGATCGCCGCCGGGGAGGTCATAGAAGTACGTCCGGGTACGGATCTTCCCGGTGGGTGTTCGCTCGCGGCGGCGCTCCAAGTACCCGGCTGCTTCCAGGTCCCTGAGGGCTCGCGAGATGAGGATCTCGCCCTCGGTGAAGTGCTCGCACAGCGCGGAGATGCTGACGGGTGTGCCGTCCGGCAGGGAGAGGATGTACGCGGCGACGCCGACCGTGACCGCGCTGCCGCGTCGCTGGGCGAGGGCGTTGGAAATGACGGTGAAGTCGGCCGTGAGGCGGGTTCGTACGTGGATCACGCCGGAGGTCGGAGTTCCGGCGGCGGCGCGCAGGCGCGCGTTAGACTGGGATTCAGCCATCGGGAAGGTGCTACTTCCTAGGTGGTCAGGCCCTCGATCGG
>NZ_LIPP01000099.1 GCF_001418335.1 Streptomyces aurantiacus
CCCTCCCCCCGCCATGAGCACTCGGACACCACGGCCCTCGCCCCTGCCTCCTTCGCCCAGCAGCGCCTGTGGTTCCTCGCCCAACTCCCCGGCGGGAACGAGGCGTACAACGAGGCCTTCGCCTTCGCCCTTCGCGGCCCCCTCGACCCGGCCGTCCTGCGCCGCGCGCTCGACACGCTCGTCGTCAGGCATCAGGCACTGCGCACCAGGCTTGTGGCGGTCGAAGGGGAGGTCCGTCAGCACATCGATCCGCCGGAGACCGGATTCGCCCTCGCGGCGGACGATCTCACCGGACTGGCGGACTCGGCGGCGCGCCTCGACGAGCTGCGTCTCGCGGAAGCCACGGCCCCGTTCGACCTGGCGCGTGGCCCCCTCACGCGCGGTCGCCTCATCGCTCTGGCGCCGGACCACCACGTCCTGCTGTTGACGATGCACCACACGATCTTCGACGGCCAGTCCCTGAAAGTGCTGATGCGCGAACTCGGCGCTCTGTACCCGGCGTTGTCGCACGGCAGGACCTCGCCGCTGCCGCACCTGCCGCTGCAGTACGCCGACCACGCCCGCGCCCAACGGGAGCGCGTCCTCTCGGGCGGGCTCGCCGAACAGGCCGCCTTCTGGCAGAAGCAACTGGCCGACGCCCCGCCGCTGTCCGGCCCGCTCACCGACCGGCCGCGCCCCGCCCAGCAGGATCTGCGGGGCGGCCGGGTGGAGTTCTCCCTCGATGCCGAACTCACGTCGGAGCTGACGGCATTGGCCCGGCTCCACGAAGGCACGCTGTTCGTCTCCGTCCTGACGGGCTGGACCCTGCTGATGTCCCGGCTCAGCGGCCGTACCGACGTCGTCGTGGGCACGCCCACGGCCAACCGGCGGCACAGGGACCTGTCAGGCCTCATCGGCTTCTTCGTCAACTCGCTCCCGCTGCGCGCCGACTTCTCCCGCACGGCGACAGCCGGCGAAGCCCTCAGACACGTACGGGGTGTCCTGCGCGAGGCGCTCGACCATCAGGACCTGCCGTTCGAGCGCGTCGTGGAACTCGTCAACCCGGTCCGCAGCGCCGCTCACACGCCGTTGTTCCAGACGATGTGTGCCTGGGTTCCCGACCGGAGCGCTCTGCTGCGACTGCCAGGTCTGGATGTCGCTCCGCTCGACATCCCGCACGCGCCGGCGAAGTTCGACCTCGCGCTGTCGCTGACCGAGTCGCAGGGTCGTGTCGTCGGCCACCTGGACTACGCGTCGGCGTTGTTCGACGAGGAGACCGTGCGGCGGTACGTGCATCAGCTGCGGCACCTGCTGACCGACATGGTGGCCCGGCCGACGGCGCCCGTCGGGGCGCTGAAGCTGATGGACGACCGCGAACGGCGTCTGCTGCTCACGGACCTTGCCACCGGTGCACCGCTCGCGGGCGGGGCGCCGTCGCACACGGGTGGCCTGATGGGCCGGTTCGACGAGCAGGTGGCGGCCCGCTCCGCGCAGACGGCGCTGGTGTGCGGCGACGAGCGGCTCGACTACGCCACCCTTGCCGGGCGGGCCGGCCGCCTCGCCCGTGCCCTCGCCGACCGGGGTGTGGGCCCCGGCGCCGTCGTCGGGCTGCACACCGGACGTTCCGTCGAACTCGTCGTGGGCGTCCTGGGCATCCTGAGAACCGGCGCCGCCTATCTGCCGCTCGACCCGGCCCAGCCGCCCGCGCGGCTCGCCGCGATGGTCGAGGACGCGGCCCCCGTCCTGGTGCTCAGTGATCTGCCCGGCCCCGAGAGGCCGGCCGCGTGGCACGACCTGACGACGGTCAAGGCCTCGGTCGGGGCGACAGACGAGGCGCCGGACGAGGCCTTGGCAGACAACGATGTCCCGCCTCCGACGACGCCACCGACAACGTCTCCGCCGGTGGCGGACGACGAGCAGGCGGCGGACGACGAGCAGGTGGCCTACGTGCTCTACACGTCGGGCTCCACCGGCCGTCCCAAGGGCGTGGCCGTCACGCAGGGCAGTGTCCTCAACCTGTTCGACAACTGGCTGGACCGGATGGGAGCGACGCCGGGAGAGGCGACCTCGGCGTGGTCGAGCATCGGCTTCGACGCCTCGGTGCACGAGTTGCTGCTGCCGCTGACGACGGGCGCCGAACTGCACCTGGTCCCCGAGGAGCTGCGGGGTGACCCCGAGGAACTCGTGCGGTGGATGCGGGAACACCGCATCGTGCAGGCGTTCCTGCCGCCCTCCTACATCCGCTGGATCGACGAGGAGCCCGGCAGACGGCTCGACGGGCTCGCGCTGCGCCAGTTGCTCACCGGCGTGGAGTCGCTGCCGGAGGCCGCGCTGCACCGCATGCGCGAACACCTCGCGGGCCTCAAGGTCTGCTTCGGCTACGGGCCGACCGAGGCGACGCTGTACAGCACGGCGTACTACGACCCACGGCCGCTCGACCGGCAGTGCCCCATCGGGCGCCCGCTCGCCGGAACCCGGATGTACCTCCTCGACGAGCGGATGGAGCCGGTGCCGGTCGGGGTCGCCGGAGAGGTCTATCTCGGCGGTGCGAGTCTCGCGGCCGGGTACCTCCACCGCCCCGACCTGACCGCCGAGCGGTTCCTGCCCGACCCGTTCCTCCCCGGCGAGCGCGTCTACCGTACGGGCGACCTCGCCCGACGCCTGCCCGACGGCGACGCCGTCTACCTGGGGCGCGTCGACGACCAGGTGAAGCTGCGCGGCTTCCGCATCGAACCGGCCGAGATCGAGGCGGCGTTGCTCGCCCAGCCTGGGGTGCGCGAGGCGGCCGTGGTGGTCGACCGGGACACCGGCGCCGAGCCCCGGCTGGTGGCGGCGGTGGGCCGCGGCGATATGCCCGCCGGGCCCGTACCCGCCAGGCCCCCGCACGAGTGGCGCGCGGCCCTGGCGGACCGGCTGCCGGACTACATGGTCCCCGCGGTCGTCGTCGAGCTGACCGCCCTGCCCCTGAACCGGAACGGGAAACTGGACCGCGCGGCCCTGCTGCGGGAGGCGGCCGAAGCCACCACGAGCCAGGTCAACACCCAAACGCCCCGCGACCACATCGAGTTGACGATCCACCAGATATGGCGGGGCATCCTCCTCGGCCCGGACTTCGGCATCCGCGACAGCTTCTTCGACATCGGAGGCACCAGCCTGTCGGCCATCAAGATGGCCCACGGCATCGGCGAAGCACTCGGCACGACGCTTCCGGTCCGCGACATCATGCTCCACCCGACGATCGAAGACCTCGGCGGCCTCGTCCGCCGGGGCCGCTCGGGGTCACCGCCGAGCAACCTCATCGAGTTCCGGCACGGCGGCGCCGGCGGGAACGTCGTGTGCGTCCATCCCGCCGGCGGCACCGCGTTCTGCTACCTGCCCCTGGCCAGGGCACTGCCCGCGGACGTCGGCCTGTACGGGATCCAGTCCCCCGGAGTGAATCCTGGCGAGGCATTCCTGCCCAGCGTCGAGGCCATGGCCGAGGCGTATCTGCGGCTCGTCGAACCGTTCGACGACGGCCCGCTCGTGCTCACCGGTCTCTCCTACGGCGGTCTGGTCGCGCACGAGATGGGCCGCCGTCTGGCACGCGGGGGCCGCACCGACGTGAGTGTCGTGCTCCTGGACACCCAGGCCACCGAGAACACCGAGGAACGCGCCGCCGTCGCACCTGTGGACCTGGCCGAGTTCCGGGACAAGCTCGTGAGGTTCAACGGCATGTATCCGGGGATCGACGATGAGCAGATCGACCAGTACTTCCGGATCTACAACCACAATCGCATGACGGCCCGTGACCACCTCCCGGCGCCTTCACGGGCTCGTCTCGTCCTGGTCCAGGCCGTGGGCGGCTCCACCACCGACCCGGCGTCCCTGCCGGAGGTGCGCGGCTTCTGGCGGCGTCGCGCGGAGGGCGGCTTCCGGGTCGAGCCACTGGACTGCGACCACTGGGAGGTACTGGAGAGCAGCACCTCCCCACGGGTGGCCGCCGTCCTCACCGCGGAACTCACCGCCGAACTCGCCGCGCCCTCCCGCGCGTCCGCCGTCACCGAGGAGGCGTGATGTCCGGCTTCCCCACGTCCGGCCTCACCGCATCCGGCCCCACCGCGTCCGGCCCCCTGCTGGCCGATGCCGTCCTCGGCCAGGCCCGCCTCACCCCCGACGCCCTCGCCGTGGTGGACGGCGACCACCGGCTCGACTACGCGGCGCTCGAACAGGCCGCCCTGCGCGTGGCACGCGGCCTGCGGGCACGCGGGATCGGCGCCGGGCAGGCCGTCGCGGTCTGCCTGCCGCGATCCTGGCAACTGGTGTGCGTCATGCTCGGCATCCGCCGTGCCGGAGCCACCGTGGTCCCCCTCGACGCGCAGAGCCCCGCCGAACGCCGCCGCCACATCCTCGACGACTCGGCGGCTGCCGCCCTCGTCCACGACGGCACAGTCGCCACGCTCGGGGTGGGCGCGGACCCCGGCTTCCTGCTCGACGTCGCCGAGCTCCTCGGCACGGACGCGAACACGGACGCGAACACGGGCACGGACGCGGGGTTGGACGCGGGGTCAGGTACGGGGCTCCTCGACGAGGTCGGCCCCGCGACGGACGCCGCCGCCTCGTTCCTCTTCTACACCTCGGGTACCACGGGCCGTCCCAAGGGTGTCGAGGTCAAGGACGCCGGAATCATGCGGCTGGCCGACCCCGGCTTCCTCTCCCCCACCACGGGCGCACGGTACGCGAGCATGTCCAACCCGGCCTTCGACGCGCTGAGTTTCGAGGTCTGGGTGCCGCTGCTCACAGGCGGAACCTGCGTCGTCCTGAGCGACGAACAGGTCCAGAACCCTCGGCTCCTCGCCGATGTGCTGCGCCGCCGACGGATCGACGTCCTCTTCGTCACGGCGGCGCTCTTCAACGCCGTCAGCGACACCGCCCCGCACTGTTTCGACTCCGTCGGCCAGGTCCTCGTCGGCGGCGAGCAGCTCAATGCCTCCCGCATCAGGCGCTGGTACCGGGACAACCCCGGCGCCGCGACATGCCTGGTCAACGCCTACGGGCCCACCGAGTCCTCGACCTTCGCCCTGTACCACCCGGTGCCCCGTGACTTCGACGGCGACACCGTCCCCGTGGGCCGGCCCCTGCCCGCCACGGACGCGCTGCTGGTCGCCGACGGCTCACGTACCGCGGACACCGACGAGGTGGGTGAGCTGTACTTGTCCGGGGCGGGGTTGGCGACGGGCTACCGCAATCTGCCCGAGGAGACGGCACGGCGCTTCGTGCCGTTGCCCTGGCACGACGCGGGCCGCGCCGTCTGGTACCGCACCGGCGACCTCGCCCGCCGTGACGCCGCGGGACTCCTCACCTTCGTCGGGCGGGCGGACCGCCAGGTGAAGGTGCGCGGTTTCCGCGTCGAGCCCGGAGAGGTCGAGCAGCGGCTCGCCGCGCACCCCGCCGTCCTGCAGGCCCGCGTCTGCGTCCGGCGCGACGTGGACGGCGCCCATGAGCTGCTGGCCTACCTGGTGCTGGGTTCCGAGCCGACGTACGAGGAGTACGACGCGTACGAGCGTCATCTCACGGCCACCCTGCCGCCGTACATGCGCCCGCACCGCACCCACCTCGTGGACGCCCTGCCGCTCAACGCCAACGGCAAGGTCGACGACACCGCCCTGCTCGCCGGCCCGGCACCGACCTGGCGCCGCACCTCGGTCACGGCCGTCGAGGTGACCGACGCGCAGCAGGAGGTGCTGGAGATGGCCGGGAGCGTCCTGGGGGTGCCCGGTCTGCGGCCCGACGACCGCTGGATCCCCAACGGCGGTGACTCCCTCAAGGCGCTGCGGCTGCGCTTTCGCATCCGGCAGCGCTGGAACGTCGAAGTACCCCAGACGGTCGTACTGCGAGAGGACTTCGCCACGCTGACGGAGGCCATCTCCTCCGCCACCTCCGCCGCACATCAGTCGTCGCCACTCCACCCGTCCGTGCCCGCCGCGAGCGGGCAGCGCACGGCACCGGCCACGTCCGAGCAGCAGCGCCTGTGGCTCCTCGACCGGAGCGATCCGCACAGCCGCGCCTACCACGTTCCGCTCGCCTTTCACCTGGAAGGAACCGTCGACGAGGACGCCCTGCGCGCGGCGCTCACCCGTCTGACCGTCGAACACCCGGCGCTGCGTACGGCTTTCCGCTCCGCCCCCGAGGGGCTTCTCCAGCAGGTCGGCGACCCCTTCGATCCATGGGAACCGGCCACCGTCCTCGACGACGAGGCCGACGAAAGCGGTGAAGGCTACGAGGGCTCCGAGGGCTGGGAAACCGCGGCGCGGCGCTTCTTCGCCGTCCCCTTCGATCTCGCCGAGGCCCGGATGCTGCGGGCAGGCCTGCTGCACACGCCCGGCGGCACGGTCCTGCTGCTGCACCTGCACCACATCGCCGTCGACGGCTGGTCCCTGAACGTCCTCTTCCGCGACCTCACCGCCTTCACCGCGTCCGCTGCGGGCCACGAAGGCAGGGAAGGCACACGGCATACGCCACTCGACTTCGCCCTGTGGCAGCGGCGTTGGCACCTTGAGCCCTCCTACAAGGAACAGCGGTCGGCACTGCACCGGCAGTACGCGGCCCTCGCCCCCGCGGCGCCCCCGCCCGTCGCGGCGGACACGGCCGGCACAGAGGCCCGGTTGCTGTCCGCGTCCGTCGACCTCGGCCGGCGCTCCCGCCTCGACCGCCTGGGAGCGGAACTCGGACTCACCCGCTTCCAGCTCCTGCTGGCCGCGTTCTCCTGGAGCCTGTACGGCGTGACGGGACAGACCCGTCCCCTGATCGCCAGTCCCGTGTCGGGCCGGCCGGTCACCGAATTCATCTCCGCCGTCGGCATGTTCGCCAACACCGTGCTGCTGCCGCTGCGTCTTGAGCCGGGCAACGGCCTGCGACAGCAGCTGGCCGCACAGGCTTCGGGCGTCCAGGAGATCCTGGACCGGCAGGACGTGGCACTGACGGACGTGCTGACCGACCACGACTTCGGTGACGGCCCGCTCTTCGACTTCATGTTCGTGCTGGAGAACACCGACTTCGGCGCGCTGTCGCTGCCGGGATGCCGGGTGCGCCCCGCCTGGCTGCAACCCGCCGACACCAAGTGCGCGCTCACGCTCTCCGTGGTCGAGCGGGAGTCCGGGTTCGACTGCCTGTGGGAGTACGCGGCGGGTCGGTTCGACGCCGAACTGGTGGCGTCCGCCCATCGGCTCTTCGTACGGGCGATCGACCTGCTCACCACCGACGACGCGGATGCCGCCGACGAGGGCGAGGACGGCGCCGAGAGCGAGGGCGAGCACACGCCGGCAGCCCTCGTGGCCCCCTACCGGCGTACGCTCCCCGACCCGGGACAAGGTCCACTGAGCGCACCCGGGTTCACCACGGTGGCCGAGGGCTTCGCCCTCCAGGTGGGCCGAACACCGCACGCCCCGGCCCTGACCACGGGCGACCACACCCTCACATACACCGAACTGGACGCTCGGGCACGGTCGTTGGCGGCCGAGTTGGCGGACCGGCACCCCCTGCCCGCCGACCCGGCCGCGCCGGCCCGCGTGGCCCTGTATCTCTCACCCTCGGCCGAGCACGTGGTGGCTCTGCTCGCCGCCGCGCAGCTCAACCTCACCGTCGTACCGCTCGATCCCGCCTATCCGCCGGCCCTGCTGCGCCGGATTCTGCGCGATGCCGCCCCCTTGTGCGTCCTGACCGCGCCGGGCGCGGAGGCGGACGTGGACGTGGACACGATCGCGCCGCCGGAGCTGCCCCGCCACCCGATCGACCTGTCCGCCGCCGCGCCGCCCGCGCCGCGGCCGGCTCCCCACGCGGGGCTCAGGCCGCTCTACACGCTGTTCACCTCGGGCTCGACCGGCACGCCCAAGGGCGTCGACGTGCCGGACCTGACCCTGTGCAACCTGCTGCACTGGCAGAGCGAGGCAGGCGGTCTCGGCCGGGCCGCGGTCACCCAGCAGTTCTCGATGCTGTCCTTCGACGTCTCCTTCCAGGAGATCCTCACCACGCTGTGTTCGGGCGGGCGACTGCACCTCGTGCGCCCCGAGTGGCGGCAGGATCTGCCGGCCCTGCTCGACCAACTGGAACAGGCAGGCGTGGAGCGGCTGTTCCTGCCCTGTGTGGCGCTGCAACTGCTCGCCGAGCACGCCGTCCACCTGGGGCGCTTCCCCTCCCGGCTGCGCGAGGTGGTCACCGCCGGCGAGCAGCTCCTGTGCACCGACGCCATCCGCCGCTGGTTCGCAGGCCTGGCGGACGCCCGCCTGTTCAACCACTACGGGCCCACGGAGACCCATGTCGTCAGCGGCCTGTGCCTCGACGGCGACCCGATGCTGTGGCCCGCCCGCCCGGCCATCGGCCGCCCGGTGGCCAACACGGTCCTGCGGGTGGTCGACGACAGCGACGAACCGCTCCCGCCGGGGGCCGCCGGCCGGCTGCTGATCGGCGGCCCGATGGCCTCACCCTGCTACCTCGGCGACGCGGAGCTCAACCGCTCCAGGTTCACCGAACTGCCCGGCCAGGGAACGTTCTACCGCAGTGGCGACCTAGCGCATTTCGACGCCGCCGGGCTGCTGCACTTCGACGGCAGGGACGACGACCAGATCAAGATCAGCGGTCACCGGCTGGAGCTCGGCCACCTGGAAGCCGCTCTCCTGCGGCACCCGGCGGTCATCGGTGCCCTGGTGGCCCGCGACGGCGATTCCCTCGTAGCCCTTCTGCAGTGCCGTGGGGACGACCCGGACCTGAAGGACCTCACCACTCATCTCGCGGGGCAGATACCGCCCTTCGCCCGCATCCGCACCTTCCGCAGGGTCGAGGCGCTGCCGCGCACCCCGAGCGGCAAACTCGACCGCCGCGCGGTCGCCACCCTGGGGCGTGAGCTGCTGGGTCCGGACACCACGGAATCCGCCGTGTCCGCACGGGAAGCCCGGCTGTGCGAGTTGTTCGCCACGGTCACGGGCAAGAGGGTGCTGCCGGACCAGCGGTTCTTCGACGCGGGCGCCGGCAGCCTGGACCTGATGCGCTTCCAGTTGCGCTGCGGTGTCGACCTGGGCCTGTCCTTCGCCGTCGCGGACCTCTTCGAGCACGTCACCGTACGGAGCCTGAGCCGCTTCCTCGACGCGGCCGGCGGTCCGGCACCCGCCGCGGCGAGTTTCCCGGCTGAGCGGGACGGCATCTCGGACGAGCCGATCGCCGTCGTCGGAATGGCCGTGCGACTGCCCGGCGCCCCCGACCTGGCGTCGTTCTGGCGCATGGTCGAGTCGGCGGAACGCGGCATCGAGCACTTCCCGGCCCCGGCAGGACGCGTGGGCGCCCGCAGTCAGATGGACGGTCTCCTGGCCTTCGACCCGCACCGCTTCGGCATCAGCCCGCAGGAGGCGCGGCTGATGGACCCGCAGCAGCGGCACCTGCTGATGAGCTGTGTCGAGGCGCTCGCCCACGCGGGCCTGGCCGACCCCGCGAGCCGGCGCGTCGGACTCGTCGCGGGCTGCGGCGAGAACACGTACTTCCAGTCCATGCTGCGGGAGGCCGACCCGGCCGCCCTGCCGGACGGCTTCCGGCTGGCCCTCCACCACGACAAGGACTTCCTCGCCACCAAGGCGGCGTACCACCTGGGCCTGACCGGCCCCGCCTTCACCGTCCAGGCCGCCTGCGCCAGCTCCCTCGTGGGTGTGCACATCGCCGCTGGTCTGCTGCGGCAGGGCGAGGCCGACGTCATGCTCGCCGGCGGAGTGCTGGTCGACACGCTGCTGACGGACGGGTACACGTACCGGCCGCAGCACATCTTCTCGCCCGACGGGCACTGCCGGCCCTTCAGCGACGACGCCGCAGGCACCGTCGGAGCCAGTGGCGTCGGCGTCGTGGTCCTCAAGCCACTGAGCCTCGCCGAGCGCGACGGCGACACCGTCTACGCGGTCGTCACCGGGTCCGCCCTCAACAACGACGGCGCGGCGAAGCTCGGTTACAGCGCGCCCTCCGTGGCCGGGCAGCGGGAGGTCATCCGCACCGCGCTGCGCCGCAGCGGTCGCACGGGCACCGACATCGGCTACGTCGAGGCACACGGCACCGGCACCCGTCTCGGCGACCCCGTGGAGGTCGCCGCGCTGCGCCAGGCACTGGACCTGCCCGACTCCGCCTCGTGCGCCCTGTCGTCCGTGAAGAGCCAGATCGGTCACCTGGGGGCGGCTGCGGGCGTCGTCGGCCTCGTACGGGCGGCGCTCGCCGTCCATCACGGGGTGATCCCGCCGAACGTCGACTTCCGGCGCCTCAACCCGGAGATCGGCACCGAACCGGCCCCCTTCCACATCCCGACGACCGCGCGGCCCTGGCCGGCCGGGCGTCCACGCGTCGCCGCCGTGAGCAGTTTCGGCATCGGCGGCACCAACGCCCATCTGATCCTGGAGCACCACGCGGCCACCGCACCGGCACAGGCGCCGTCGGACACGGGCGGCCGACTGGTGCTGTCCGCCGACAGCGAGGACGCCCTGCGTACGGACGCCCGACGCATCGCCGGCCATCTGGCCGCCGCTCCCCGGACGTACGCACAGGTCCTTCGCCATCTCCGGGGCGGCCGTCCGACACGCACGCACCGTGTCGAGGCCTTCTGCCCGGACGCCGAGAGTGCCGTGGCGTGGCTGCGGACGGTCGCGGACGGTACGGAGCGTGCCACGGCCTCCGGGACCGCCGCGGGCACGGCTCAGGAACAAGCACAGCGCTCCGCTCCTCCGCCCTGGGACTTCCCGCCGCCCGCCTTCGCCCTCACCGATCACGACTTTCCCCGCGCCGACCGGCAGCCCGAGCGCGGTACGACAGCCGGTTCCGCCGTCGACGCGCCCCCGGCGAGGATGCCGGAGGACGCGTGGCTGCACCAGACGGAGTGGGCGCGGACGCGACGGGCCGTCCCCTACACGGGACCCGTGTCCGGGCGCCCGGTCGTGGTCGTCACCGACGGCACCTCGACGCCGGTCGACTGGAAGGCCCTGCACTCCGCCCACAGCCGCGTCGTCCACGTCACGACCGGTACCGCGTTCGCCCGGTTCGGCACCGACCGGTACGAGGTCGATCCCGCCGACCCCGCCTCGCTGACCCTCCTGCTCCGGGACGTCGTACACGACGCTCCCGAGGGATTCGAGTGGCTTCACGCGCTGCCGCTCGGCGTCGAAGGGCCGGTCGGTGAGCGGTCGTTGGAGGACGCGCGACGCGTCTGCCTCGATCACACGGCCGCCCTGTGCCAGGCGGCGGCGGACCTGCCGTCCGGCACACGTCCGCGCCTGTGGTGGCTGTCCCACGGCGCACAGCCGGTGACGGGCGACGTACCGCGCCCCGAACTGGGCCTGCTGGCCGCGGCGGTGGAGGTGCCGCGCCAGGAACTCGGCCTGGACACCCGCTGGATCGACCTGCCCGGCGCCGACCCGTCCCAGTGGGCCCACCTGCTGCCGCTCGTCCTCGCCGAACCGCACACGGCGGACGGCCCGGAGCGCCGCATCGCGCTGCGCCGGGGCTACTGGTGGCGCCCGGTGGCCCGGCCCGTGCTGCCGCCCCTGTCCCACGCCTCAGCCGGGCTCATGGAGGGCGACGGCACGCACCTCGTCCTCGGCGGCACCGGTGGCATCGGAACCGGTATCGCCGCCTGGCTCCTCGAACGCACCGACGCCCGGGTCGTGTTGCTCGCCCGGCACCCCGCCCTGCCGCCCGCCCTCGCCCGCTGGTCCGACCGTGTCACCCTCGTGGCCGCCGACCTCGCCGAGGAGCCCCTCGACGACCTCCTGGAGCGCCTGGCACCCCACACCGCCCGCCTCCACGGCATCGTGCACGCCGCGGGCAGCGCGACCGGGGCCCTCCTGGTCCGCCGCGACGCCGGGACCATGCGCACAGCGAGCCGGGCGAAACTACGGGCCGCCCTGCTCACCGAGCGGCTGATCGCGCGCCACCGGCCCCGCTACGCCGCCTACTGCTCGTCCCTGTCGGCCCTCTTCGGCGGAGTCGGCCAGTTCGACTACGCGGCCGCGAACGGAGTGCTCGACGCCTTCGCCCACTACGACGGCGACGCCGCCTCGGCGACCGTGCGGCTGAGCATCGGCTGGGACGTGTGGCGGGACTCCGGCATGGCCCGCGACGCCCTCGGCACCGACACACGCCACCAAGCTCATCTGCGGACGGGACTGTCGACCGCCGAGGGACAGCGCGTCTTCGCCGACGCCGTGGAACTCCAGCTGCCGCACCTGCTCGTGTCCACCACACCACTGGAGGCGTCCCGGTACTTCTACGAACCCCCCGGGCCGGGGACCGCGCACAAACCGCAGGCCGCGCACGAGCCGCTCGGTGCCGTGGAGCCGCCCGACGCCACCCATCTCCTGGAAGCGGCACGGGGGTTGCTCGGCACGGACACCCTGGACCCGGCGGCATCCCTGTACGACCTGGGCGCGGACTCCCTCACCCTGCTCGACCTGCTGTCCGAGGTGAAACGGCTGTACGGGGTCGATGTCGAGCTCTCCCGGCTCAGTCATCAGGTGAGCGTCAACGATCTCCTGGCCCGCCTCGACCGTCCCCCACCGGCCGAGGACTCCTCCGGCGACCCGGTCGCGATAGAGACCTGGCAGACCGGCGACGACCAGGACGTCCTGTGCGTGATCCACCCGGTCGGCGGCGACATCCAGGCCTACCGGCCGCTGGTCTCCGCCCTGGACGCGCGCACCACGGTCTGCCTCGTCCCCGACCCCGCCCTGCGCGATCCCCGTCTCCCGCACTGGTCGGTCGCCGAGCGGGCCGGTCGCTACCTCGCCGCCCTGCGCGCCCGTTTCCCGAGCCCGAAGACGCGGCTACGGCTCGCGGGGTGGTCGTTCGGCGCGCTGGTCGCCCATTCCATGGCCGCGACCGCCGAGGCGGCGGGCCGCCCCCTGGACCGGCTGTACCTCCTGGATCCGCCCGCGCCACACGCCTCGCCGCTGCCGGAGGGCCTGGACGAGGACGCCCTGCGCGCCGTCTTCCAGCACGAACTGCTCGGCAACAAGAGGCAGTCGACGTCTCCGGCGACGGGAGAGTCCTACGCCGAGCGGCTCGCCCACTGCTGCCGGGCCAACATCACCGCGATGACCGGCCACACCGCACCCCGCGTGACCCGTACGCCCAGCACCCTGTGGCTCGCCACCGAGGCCACAGAGGCCACCACCGGCCTGACCCTCGCCGCGCCCGCGCCATCCACCACAGCCGCAGCCGCAGCCGCAGCCCCAGCCGCTGCCGCTGCCGCGGAATGGACGGCGCTGCTTCCCCATCCCGCCCGTGTGCACCACGTACACGCCACTCACTACGGCATCGTCACCGGTCGGCACGCCCAGGACATCGCCCGCGCGATCGACGCGGAACGGCCGGGCGACGCCGCCGACGACGGCAGGCCCGTCGACCTCGACCCACACATCGGAGACATCCATGGACCAGTTCACCCTGGACGCCGTCGAGCGCATCACGACGGCGCCCCGTGAGACCTACGACAGCTTCACCGTCGACCCGCTGACCCCGCTCCTGGGCGCGGAGATATCCGGCCTCGACCTCTCCGAGGAACTGACTCCGGTCCAGCAGAAGGACGTCAGGGCGGCCTTCCTGACCCACCACGTCCTCGTCTTCCACGACCAGCACCTCGCGCCCGAGGACCACAAACGGTTCGCCGCGCTCTTCGGCCCCCTGCATCCGGTCGCCCTGCCCGAGGAGGGTTCCGACCCGTACATCCTTGAGATCCGCGCGGACAGAAACTCCCGTGCCGTCGCCGGCAACGGCTGGCACGCCGACGGGACCGCCGACGCCGAGCCCTCCCTCGGCTCGATGCTCTACGTGACCGAGGTCCCGGAGATCGGCAGCGGAGGCGACACCCTCTTCGCCAACATGCACCTCGCCTACGACATGCTGTCCCCGGCGATGAAGACGTTCCTGGACGGGCTGACCGCCGTCCACGACGGCGCGCGTCCCTGGCTCGCGCAGGGGCAGATGCCCCCGCCCGAGTACGACGTGCCGCGCAACGAGCACCCGGTCGTGGTGCGTCACCCCGACACCGGACGCAAGCTCCTGTTCGTCAACGGCCCGTACACGTCACGGATCACGCAGTTGTCCGACGCCGAGAGCACGGCCGTCCTCCACATGCTGTACGACCACATCGCCCGCACGAACCTGCTGCACTGCCGGGTCCGCTGGCAGGCCGATACCCTGGCGTTCTGGGACAACCGCTGTGTCCAGCACCATGCCACCTGGGACTACTTCCCGCACTCCCGCTACGGGCAGCGCATCGCCATCGACGGAACCCGGCCCTTGGCCTGACCACGGTGTGTTCGTACCGAGGACACTCCGGCGAGGCCCCGGTGCCTGCCCGGCGGCACCGACCGGTGCGGTCGGGCAGGTCCCGGCATGCGTCGGTGTCAGGGGCGCAGGTACCGGGTCAGCTGTTCCAGCAGGCGTGCGGCGTCCTGGAGGTTGCGGGCGGTGTCCGAGAAGTCCACGGCGAGCAGTTCCCCCGTGTCGGCGCCGCTCTCCTTGTCCGCTCCTGACACCGGAGCGGGAATCCTCGTCCCCCGGTATCCCACCGGCTCCGCGCCGGCATCCTGCCGGTAGCCGACGAAGTCGCAGTCGCCGGGAGCCGCGGACTCGGCGCCGCCGTCGAAGAAGCGCACCGCGTTCAACTGGGTCTCGTCCGCACCGCGGTTGGCGGTGATCCGCAGGCGGTAGTGCCGATGGGCCTCGGCGCGGGCGAGCGCGAACTCCTTGGTCTGGTAACGCCCGTGGAAGGACTCGCCCTCGCGGGAGTCCAGCCGCGTCCAGTCCCGGCCGTCGGCGGAACCCTCCAGCACCCAGACCGCCGGGTCGCGGTCGGGGGCGTCGTTGGCGGAGGTCAGGCTGTAGGCGCTCACGGCGACGGGAAGGTCGAAGGTGAAGCTCAGCTCGGGGTCCTGCTCGTGAGCGAGCCACTTGCTGTGCGGCTTCACCAGGTTCTTCGCGACCTCGCCGAACTCCGCGAACTCCTCGCTGGCCCACACCTGCGAGACCAGGTCGGTGATGTCGCGCCGCTCGCCGGACACCGGGGCCTGTCCCACGACGGCCGCGGTGAGCAGGGAGAGCGAGGTGGCCGCGCCGTGGCGGTCGCTCCATGTCACGCGTTCCACCGGTGCGCCGCCGTCGTCGAGCAGCAGCCGCAGCCGGCCGGCCGGGCTCCACACTCCGTCGTGCGCCTCCTCGGTGGTGAAGTGCCGCACGGTGGTACCGGCGGCGGCGCCCGTGTGGGGCATACGGCCGGTGAGGGTGCCGCGCAGTTCACCGAGAGAGCCGTCGGCGTCCCGGAAGTGGCCGTGGAACCCCGACAGATCCGAATAGAACGCCACGGAGGACTCCGTCCCCGTGGTCCCGCGCCACGCCAGCCGGGTGACCGGTTCCCGCTCCCCGGCGACGTCGTGGGTCTCGCTCCGGTCGAGAAGGAAGCGCAGCTCCGCCGCCGGCTGCCAGGCGGCGCCTCCGAGGCGGCGGCGCTCGGTGGTGAAGACCCACCCGGATCGTTCACCTGTGTCGTGCCCGGAACCACGCCGTGCCCGGCCGTCGTGTTCGGCGGAGTCCACCATGAGGGTCCGCAGCCGGAGCACGCCGTCGCCTCCCCTTTCGGCGTCGGCATCGGCCTCGGCCTCGGCATCGGCGTTGTGTATCGCCAGGACGTTGGCGCCCGGCCGCAGCGCCGTGCCGGGCACGGTCAGCACGTACTCCCGTACGGTGTCGGGGCCTTCGGCTCCGGGCAGCAGGAAGTTCTTGGCCAGCGGCTCACCGTTCACCGTGACGTCGATCGGCGCGGCGACACCGAGCACCGACATGCGCAGCACGGCTTCGGTGATCTCCGCGCCGTCCGGCACCATGAAGTCCACATCGAGGTGGCCGCCGGACGCCACCACGACGTAGGACGGAGCGACCACGCAGCGGTGCTGACGCACGACGGCGTTCGACAACTCGGCGGGCCGGGTGGCGAAATCGACGAAGACAGGGTCCATCACGTTTCCTCACGATCGTCCAGGACACCGCACGCGGCCAGGTGACCGGTCGGTGATCCGTTTCGTCCAGGACACTAACGCCCGCCTCTGACAACAGCCCGCAGCCACAGGGGAGTTGGGGCCGAACCGCGACGAGCGCGGTGCGTGCCGCGGACATCCGGCTCCGAAGCCTTATGCCGCTGCAATCACGGTCCTGGTTTCATGACGCGATGAGAGTGCTGATAGCCGAGGACCATCGCGTGCTCGCCCGTACGATCGCCACCGGTCTGCGGCGGCAGGCGATGGCCGTCGACATAGCCGGCACGGGGGACGAGGCCGAGCGGAGGTGTCTGCTCACCGCCTACGACGTACTGATCCTCGACCGTGACCTGCCGGTCATGACCGGTGACGAGGTGTGCAGGCGGCTGCGGGACCTGGCGGATCCGCCGCGCATCCTGATGCTGACCGCGGCCGGGGAGATCACGGACAAGGTCTACGGACTCACCACGCTCGGCGCGGACGACTACCTGGCCAAACCCTTCGACTTCGCCGAACTGGTGGCCCGCGTACGGGCTTTGAGCCGCAGATCGCCGCAGCCGCCGCGCACCGTTCTGCGGCAGGGCGGCATCACACTGGACGGGACGCGGCGCGAGGTGTCCGTGGACGGCCGCCCGCTGGAGCTGACTCCCAAGGAGTTCGCGGTCCTGCATCTGCTGCTCCAGGCCTGCGGGGCGGCGGTGCCGCACCGGGAGATCGTCCGCACCCTCTGGGACGAGAACCTCGACCCGCGTACCAGCGCGGTCCGGGCCACCGTCAGCCGGCTGCGCGGCAAACTCGGTGACCCGGGCCTCATCAGCGTCGACAAGGGGCAGGGATACCGCCTGTGCGACTGAACCCGCGGACGCTCCTCGGCAGGCTCCCCTTCCGCGCCCGCCTGGCCGCGGCCATCTCCGCCCTGTTCCTGGTGGCCGGTGTGGCGCTGCTCGCCTTCGTGGTGCTCCTCGCGCGCTACGGGACGGCCCAGCAGGTCCAGGGGATCGCCGTCGAGCACGGCAATGTGTCGACATACGGCGATGTGCCGACGAGTCCTGAGCATTCCTCGGGCCGCACAGGCCTCGCAGGGCCGCAGCCGGCCCGGGGCAGGGCCGACGGCGACATGGCACTGATCCGAAAGATCGACTGGACCGTCCAGGCCGTCCAGGACACCGCCCTGCGGCAAATGGTGCTCTGGTCGGCGGTCGGGCTGCTGGTCATGGCGCTGCTGGTCGGCCTGCTCGGCTGGTGGCTGGCCGGGCGGGCACTGCGGCCGGTCACCTCGATGACCGAAGCGGCCCGCCGCATCAGCGAGCAGAACCTGCACCAACGGCTGGCACTCACCGGACCCGACGACGAGCTCCAGCGCCTCGCCGACACCTTCGACACCATGCTCGAACGGCTGGAGAAGTCCTTCGAGAGCCAGCGGCGCTTCATCGCCAACGCCTCCCACGAACTCAGAACACCCCTCGCCGTCCAGCGCGCTAGCCTCCAGGTGGGCCTCGCCGACCCGCTCCCCGAGGGGCTCGCGGAAGTCCGCGAGGACCTGCTCACCGCCAACCGTGAAGCCGAACAGCTGGTCAACGCCCTGCTCCTGCTCGCCCGCAGTGACCGCGGTCTGGAGGAGACCGTCGACGTCGACGTCGCGGCCACCGCCGAGACGGTGACGGCCGAACTCGCCGCGCAGGCCGCGATCGAGTGCGTGGACATCGGTCTCACGGCGAAAGCCCCGCGGCCCGTCCTCGGCGACCCCCTCCTGCTACGGCATCTGCTGACCAACCTCATCGGCAACGCGGTTCGCCACAACCGTCCGGGCGGTCATGTCCGCGTACGGGTCGAGGACCGCACCGTGACCGTGACCAACACCGGCCCCCTGGTGTCCGCCGAACAGATCCCCGCCCTGTTCGAGCCGTTCCGCCGCCTCGCCCAGGACCGTACCGGCACCACCGGCCACGGCCTGGGCCTCTCCATCGCCGACTCCATCGCCAAGGCCCACAACGCCGGACTGACGGCCGAACCCGGCGAAGACGGCGGGCTCCACATCACCTTGTCCTTTGCCTGACCGCGTGCTTTCGCTGACCGCGCTCATCGACGCGCGGAGCCGGTGAGGACGGCTGTCGTGCCGTCCGCCCTGGGGTCGCTCGCCGCGTCGACCTCGCCCGCTCGCAGCCGCGCCGTCTGTACGTGGCCCGCCTCGTCGTGCGGTCCCGCTGTCCCGGCCACCTCCAGGCCCAGCCGGAGCGCGACGGCGGTCAGGTGCCCGGCGTCCGGGGTGCCGGGCTCAAGGACGAGGGTGGGGTGCGCGCGGTCCAGGTCGCGGGAGCCGATGACCCACCGGGGACGGGCCAGTACGTCCTTCGGGGCGGGGGCGTCGAGGAGGTCCTCGGCCACCTGCGACAGGATCCACGCCTGGGCCCTGCCGCCCTGGCAGCCGAGGGACACGACGCGTCCCGGGGCCGTGGCGAGCGCCGGGCACAGCGTGTGCGGGGGCCGCGCCCCGGGCCGCAGCGCCCCGGGGTGCGCCGGGTCCAGGCTGAACGCCGAGCCGCGGTTGTGGAGTACGACGCCGGTCGCCGGGTCGGCGATGCCCGATCCGAAGCTCTGGAACACGCTCTGGATCAGGGCCACCGCGTTGCCCTCGTCGTCGACGGCGGTGACGGCGACCGTGTCCCCGGCCGGTCTGGGTCCTGCGGGCAGCGCGGCGATGTCGCGCTCGGCGCGCAGCAGCAGTCCTTCGATGTCCACGGCGCCCGACCGGGGGTCGCCGAGGAGCGCGTCCCTGCGAAGCTCCGCCTGTCGCGCGGCGGTCAGCGGGTCGCCGCCGCGTCCGAGTACGGCCAGCAGGGCCGCTCCCTGGCTGGGCGGCGGGGCCACCCACCAGGTGACGCCGTTACGGGTCGCGCTCAGTGGAGCGGTGTTCTCCGCCCGGTGTCCTGCGAAGTCCGCCGCGTCGAGCAGGCTGCCGCGCTCACGCAGGCCCGCGACGAGGCGCCGGGCGGTCGGCCCGGTGTAGAAGTGGCGCCAGTCGTCGGAGAGTTCCGCCAGGGTCGCGGCCAGTGCCGGCTGGACCAGGGTGGCTCCGACGGAGAGCGGTTCGCCCGCCTTGTCCAGCAATAGCGCCGACAGCCCCGGGTCGGCCCGTACGACGTCGAGGCGGTTGCGGATCGCCCGGGCCAGTCCCTCGCTCACCGCGACACCGCCGTCGGCCAGGGCGAGGGCCGGTGCGAGGGTCCGGGCGAGCGGCAGCCGCGCTCCGAGGCGGGCGAGTTCCGCCCATCCGGCGACCACTCCGGGGACCGTCACCGTGTGCGGGCCGCCGGGCGGCATCCGGTGCCCCGCCGCCCGCAGCGGTGCGGGGTCGGTGGCCGCCGCGGCGGCTCCCGCCGAGAGCACTGTGCGGACGGTGCCGTGCGCGCCGTCGCGGACCAGGGCGACGAGGTCGCCGCCGATGGAGCACTGGTGCGGGTAGGCCACCGTGAGCGCCGCCGCGGCGGCGAGCGCGGCGTCGATCAGACCGCCGCCGGCGGCGGTCACCTGGCGTGCCGCCTCGATGGCGGCGGGATGGGGCGCGGCGATCGCGATCGTGGCCACGGTTCAGTCCCGGGTGGTGAGGATGGCGCGGGCGAAGGAGCCGTCGGCGCCGACCAGTTTGGTGGGCAGGCAGGTCAAGTCGTAGGTTCCGGCGGGTACTTGGTCGAGGTCCGCGTTCTCCAGGATGAGCACGCCGGCGCCCAGCAGGGAGTGGTGGACGTCCCAGGTGTCGGTGCGGTGGTGGCTCTCGATGGTGAGGTAGTCGATGCCGATGAGTTCGACCTCGTGCTCGATCAGCCAGTCGGCCGCCTTCGGGGAGAGGCCCACCCACTGCGGGGCGCGTTCGGTCTCCTTGAGGGGGCCCGCGGAGTTGGAGGTCTTGAGCAGGACGCGGGTGTGCCCGGCCGCCCCGCCCTCCTCCAGGTGATGCGGTTCCACGTCTCCGTCGACGTGGGTGAGGTCCACGACCAGGGCGGGGCCGACCAGCGAGTGCAGGGACACCTCGTCGATGGGGGTGGCGCCGTCGCGGAAGTGGGCGGGGGCGTCGACGTGCGTGCCGGTGTGGGCGCCGAGCCGCCAGCGCGTGACGTTGGAGGCGTCGCCGTCGGAGAGGGATTCGACGACCTCGACCTCGGGCTTGCGTCCCCAGTGCAGCATCTCGGGGTGGATGGGCAGGGTGATGTCGTAGATCTTCACGCGGTCGCTCCGGGGCGGTGGGTCGGGTCGGGCCAGGGCTCGTGCACGGCGGCCGACACGGCGCGGGCGGTGGTGAGCAGGCAGCGGTCGAACTCCTCGCCGCCGTGCTCGGCGTCGGCGTCGGCCACGTCGCGGCCCCAGACTCCGGTCTCGCTGACCTGGTCCATCCGGTAGTCCCAGAAGGAGTCCACGTCGGTGTGTGAGGTGGCCAGGTCCATCCGGACCAGTTCGGGGTGGAGGTGGAGCATGACCGAGGTCTCGAAGAAGTTGGCGTGCATCAGGCCCCGGCCGTACTGGACGTGCCCGTCGACCTCGGGGCCGGGATACATCGTCACGTAGCCCAGGGCCCGTACGCGGGCGTCGCGGTGGCGTACCCGGAGCTTCTCCGCGGACACGTCGAGCGCGCCGTTGTTCCAGATGTGCCCGTTGAGCAGGATGAACTGCCGTACTCCGGAGGCGTACAGGGAGTCGATGACGTCCTCCACCACGGCGATCATCGTCTCCGGGCGCAGCGCGACCGTGCCGCCGAAGTCGCCGTGGGAGGCGGAGACGCCGAAGCCGATCGGTGGCACCACCGGTACGCCGGTGAGCGCGGAGACGCCGAGGGCGACGGCGCGGCAGATGAGGGTGTCGACGGCCAGCGGCAGATGCGGTCCGTGCTGTTCGGTGGCGCCGACGGGGATGATCACGGCGTTCTGCGCGGCGGCGGTGGACTCAGCCTGCTGCCAGGTCAGTTCCTCCCACCGGACCGGCACTCCGGAGCCGCCGAGTTCGGCGGCGAGTGCGGGAACGTCCAGGCCGGTGGGGACGGGCTGCTGTCCGAAAAGTTCGGGGACGGCTGGTGTCATGGTGCTTCCTTCTTCTGCGGTGCCGGGTTCGCTGCCTGGTTCGCTGTCGGGGGTCACCATGCGCGCCGGCTCTTGTCCGGGAGCAGGTCGAGGGCTTGGACCGGAACGACCTCGTTGTCCTCGACCGTGGTGATCCAGACCCTCGCGTCCGGGCTGTAGTCGCTGATGAGTTCCCGGCAGACACCGCACGGCGCGATCACCCGGAACTGTCCGGCGGGCTTGATCTGGACGGAGACGACCGAGGTGACGTCCAGCGGCTGCCCGCCGGGATATGCCCCGCGGGCCGCTCCCAGGGCGACACCCTCGGCGCAGATGGAGCTGCGCCGGCAGGAGCCTTCGAGATGGACGCCGGTGTGTACTGCTCCGTCGGCCGTGCGCACCGCGGACGCCACCTCGTGCCGGCCGTCGCGCCAGACGCGGGCCAGCAACTCCTGGGCGAGCGTGAGCAGTTCGACGTCGTCGTCGCTCATGGACGCGGGCACGGCGACGCGCGCGACGCCGGTCCGCGCCGCCGGCGCCGTCGCGGTGCCGGTGTCCGTGTCCGTGTCCGTGTCCGTGTCGGACGGTGCGGGGCTCACTCGGTGATCCCGAGCAGGCGTGCCATGTTGCCGCCCTCGACGAGCGCGCGGTCCTTGTCGTCCGGGATCGCCTTCGCGATCTTCATGCGTTCCAGGTCGAAGTCGGAGCCGGGCCACTCGCTGCCCAGGAGGATCTTCTCGGGACCCAGCCGGGCGTAGGCCCGCTTCACGTCGCTCATCAGCGTCGCCGAGGTCTCCAGGTACACGTGGGGCTGCCGTTCGGCGACGATGATCGCTTCGGGCACGTTCCACACGGCGCCCATGTGGGCGATGATCGTCGGGACCTGGGGGTGGTCGCGGGCGATCTCCTCGATGGACAGCGGGGCGCAGAAGGAGTCGTCCAGGGCGTTGATCAGGACCATCAGGCCGCGCCGTGCGCAGGCCTCGAACAGCGGGTCGAGCAGGCCGTGGTCGGCGACGTGGTAGCCGTGCAGGCTGGGGTGGAGCTTGAGGCCCACCAGCCCTGCGTCGGCCATGCGGTCGATCTCTTCGAGGGCGTCGTCGGCCTGCGGCAGGACCTGCCCGAAGCCGAAGAAGCGGTCGGGGTGGGCGGCGACCAGGGAGCTGATGAAGTCGTTCTCGATGCGCTGGGCGAGCGAGCAGACCATGGCCATGTCGACGCCGGCGGCGTCCATCCGGTCCAGGATGCGCCGGGGTTCGAACGGGGTGTACGGCGGCGGCGCCTCCCCCTTGCGGACGCCGGTGAGGTAGTCCGACCGTCCCCGGACGTCCTGGGTCGTGTTGTACGCGTCGATGATCACGCGGGATCAGCCTTTCTCGACTGGGCTCGGCTGGGCAGCGCTGGGCCGGTCACCAGGGGCAGGTGGCAGCGCACGGTGCGGCCGGGTGCGACGGTCCGCAGTTCCGGCATGCGGGTGCGGCACTGGGCCTCGGCGAAGGGGCAGCGGGTCTGGAAGAGGCAGCCGGCCGGCGGGTTCGCGGGATCGGGCAGTTCGCCCTCCAGGACCCGTCGCTCGCGCCGCCCGCTGGGGCGCAGGGACGGAACCGAGGACAGCAGCGCTTCGGAGTAGGGATGGGCGGGGCCGGAGAAGAAGTCGTCGCGGGACGCGACCTCGATGATCTGGCCCAGGTACATGACGGCCACGCGGTCGGCGATGTGCCGTACGACGCCCAGGTCGTGGGAGATGAACAGCATGGTCAGGCCGCGCTCGCGGACCATGTCCGACAGCAGGTTCAGTACCTGCGCCTGGATGGAGACGTCCAGCGCGGAGACCGCCTCGTCCGCCACGACGAACTTGGGCGAGGAGGCCAGTGCGCGGGCGATGCCGATGCGCTGGCGCTGTCCTCCGGAGAACTCGTGCGGCCTGCGCGGGCCCGCCTCGGCGCCGAGGCCCACGCGTTCCAGCAGCTCCGCCACGATCGGCCCGGCTTCGGCCTTGCTCACGCCGCGCGCCCGCAGCAGCGGTTCGGCGACGATGTCGGCGATCCTGCGCCGCGGATTGAGCGAGCCGAACGGGTCCTGGAACACCATCTGCAGGTCGGCGCGGGTGCGCCGCAGCCGGGTACCCCTGAGCCGGGTGATGTTCAGGCCGAGGAAGTCGATGGTGCCGGACGCGGGCTCGATCACCCGCAGCAGGGCCCGGCCCAGGGTGGACTTCCCGCAGCCCGACTCACCGACCAGGCCCAGCGTCTCGCCTTCGAGGATCTCCAGATCGACGTCGCGCAGCGCCCGGACCTTGCCGCCCGAGCGGCCGCGGAACTCGACGCGCAGTTTCTCGGCCCGGATGAGCGGCGTGCCGGGCGGCGCCGCGGGTACCGGGCCGTCGGCCTCGGTGGCGGAGGTGGCGGAGGTAGCCGGTGGCGAGGTCATGAGCGCCCCTTCTCGTTGCGTACCAAGTCCCGTTCCGTCCCGGCCGCTTGCTCCAGTTGCTCCAGTTGCTCCGGTCGCTCGGGTCGCTCCGGCTGCGGGTCCGGGCCCGCTCCGCGCGCCTGGCGGCGTACGGAGTCGGGCAGGACGCAGGCGTCGAGGTGGCCGGGCTCACCGTGCCGGTGGCGCAGTTCGGGCTGCTCCGTGCACGCGTCCTCGGCGAAGGCGCAGCGCCCGGCGAACGCGCATCCGCCGGGACGGTCCACACCCGTAAGCGGGCTGCCGGGGATGGCGGGCAGCCGGTCGGCGACCGGTCCGTCGATCGGCGGCACCGAGCCCAACAGACCGATGGTGTACGGGTGTTGGGGGTTGAACAGCACCTCGTCGCGCGAGCCCTGCTCGACGATGCGGCCGGCGTACATCACGGCGACACGGTCGGCGACCTCGGCGACGACTCCCAGGTCGTGGGTGATCAGCAGGACGGCGGTGCCGTGGTCGGCGCTCGCCCGCCGGAGCACGGAGAGGACCTGCGCCTGGATGGTCACGTCCAGCGCCGTGGTGGGTTCGTCGGCGATCAGGACGGCGGGGTCGTTGGCCAGGCCCATGGCTATCATCACGCGCTGGCGCATGCCGCCCGACAGCTGGTGGGGCAGGGCACGGGCACTGGCGCGGGGATTGGCGATACCGACCTCGCCGAGCAGTTCCACGGCCCGGTCCATGGCCGTCCCGTACGGCATCCGGCGGTGGGCGCGCATCATCTCGGTGACCTGGGCGCCGACCCGGTGCAGTGGGTTGAGTGCGGCCAAGGCGTCCTGGAAGACGACGGCGATGTCCTTGCCCCGGACCGAACGCAGTTCGCGCTCGGATGCCTCGGCCAGGTTGCGGCCGCCGAAGGTGACCTCGCCGCTGATGTGGGTGCGCGGGTCCCGGTTGAGGCCGACCAGGCTCATGGCGAGGGCGGACTTGCCGGAGCCGGACTCGCCGACCAGCGCGAGCGTCTCGCCCCGGCGCAGCGTCAGGTCAACGCCGGCGACGGCCGGCAGCCGGCCCGACGGCACGTCGAACCCGACCCGCAGCCCGCGGATCTCCAGGACCACGGGCGGGCTCTCCTGGCCGTGTGCGGCGGGCGCGGGCCCGCTCACGACGTGCCGCTCACGGCCGTGGCCGCGGTGTGGATCAGGTCGGCCACCCGCTGTGGGTGCACGAGCGTCGTGTAGTGGCTGCCCGGTACGTGTTCGGTGACGGCCTTCATCCGGGCGGCCATGTCGCGCTGCGCGTCCGGGCGCAGGGTGCGGTCGTCGTCGGCGACCAGGTACCAGGCGGGGAGGGTGTCCCAGGCCGGCTTCCCGGTCGGCTGGGTGAAGATGAGGTTCTCCGCCTTGCGTCCCTCGGCCTCGACGACGGCCCGTTGCGCGGGCGACAGGTCGGGGCCTATCTCGGCCCAGAACTCCTCGCTGGGTTCCGACTTCCACTCCCCGTTGGGGCCGCGCCGCATGAACGCCGAGATCTCCGCGGGTTCGTAGCGTTCGACGATGCCGTTGACGGTCTCGCCCTCGTCGGGGCCGAACGCCGCGATGTAGACCAGGCCGCGGACGGCGGGGTGCCGGCCGGCGTTGGTGATGACCGCGCCCCCGTAGGAGTGGCCGACGAGGAGCAGCGGTCCTCCGGGCAGCGATCCTGTCGCCTTCTCGATGGACTCCTCGATGAACTTCTCGATGACCGTGGTGGTGTGGGCCACGTCCTCGTCGAGGGAGGTCAGGGGGTTGGTGACGGCGACCGTCCGGTGTCCCCGGGCGGCGAGCAGGGGCTCGACCTCCGACCATGTGGTGGGGCGTCCGCCCGCTCCGTGGACCAGCACGATGTCCATGCGGCTCAGCCTTTCCGTATACGGGGATCGAGGATCATGTAGAGCACGTCCACCGCGTAGTTGACGAGGACGAACAGCAGGGCGATGGCGAGCGCGGCTCCTTGCACCACCGGGTAGTCGCGCTGGAGCACGCCCTGCACCAGCAGCCGGCCGACGCCGCCGTAGGAGAAGACCGTCTCGGTGATCACGGAGCCGCCCAGCAGGGACCCGAACTGCAGGCCGAGGACCGTCACGATGGGCAGCCAGGAGTTGCGCAGGACGTGGCGGCGGATCACCGCGGACTCGCCGAGTCCCTTCATTCGGGCGGTCCTGACGAAGTCGTCGCCGAGGACGTCCAGGACCGAGGCACGCACGATGCGGGTGATGTAGCCGGCCATGGACAGCGCCAGGGTGGTGGCGGGCAGGATCAGGTGCTGGATCCAGGGGCCGATCAGTTCGGGGCGGTTCTGCAGCATCGCGTCGATGACGACGAAGTTGGTCGTGGGCCGGTAGTCGAGCGAACTCGGCAGCCGTCCCAGCACGGGCAGCCAGCGCAGCCAGACGCCGAAGACGACGATGGCGATGACCCCGAGCGCGAACCACGGCAGGGAGAAGCTGACGGTCGCCACGGCCCGGGTGGCGGTGTCGATCCAGGTGCCCTTGCGCAGCGCGGCGATCACGCCGGTGACCACGCCCAGGAGCACGGCGATGGTCATCGCGGCCAGGGTCAGTTCGATGGTGCCCGGGAGGGCGTCGCCCAGCAGGCCAAGGACGCTGTTGGAGCCGAAGAACGATTCGCCGAAGCGCAGGTGCACCAGGTTGTCGAGGTAGGTGCCGTACTGGGTGAGCAGCGGCTGGTCGAGGCCGAGCGCCTCACCGGCGCGGGCCTGGTTCCGCGCTATCTCCGCGGCCGTCAGGTTCGTGCCGCCGCCGGCCAGGGAGGCGGTGGGCGAGCCGGGCAGCAGGCGCATCGCGATGAACACCAGGGTCGCCAGCGCGAACAGGACGACCGGGATGCCCAGGAGCCTGCGGAACATGGCCCACAGGGTGTCGGCCCGTTCGGACCGGGGGCGGTGCGGGCGCCGCAGTCGCGGCAGCGGGAGCGTGCTCATGCGGAGCCCTTCGGGTCGAGCGCGTCCCGCAGGTCGTCGCCCACGAAGTTGCAGGCCACGACGAACAGCAGGGTCAGGGTCGCCGGAAGCACCACCAGGCGGGGCGCGGAGTAGAGGAACTCCTGGCCCGCCTGGACCATGTAGCCCCAGTCGGGGGTGGGCGGCTGGATGCCGAGGCCGAGGTAGGACAGTCCTGCGGCGAAGCCGGCCGCGACCGACAGGGTCATGACGATCTGGGCCACCATCGGCCCGGCGATGTTGGGCAGGATCTCCTGGACCAGGACGCGCGGCGTGCGGGTGCCTCCCAGCCGGGCGGCGACGACGTAGTCCCGGGCCGTCTCCCTGGCCGCGAGCGCCCGGGCCAGCCGCGCCAAGCCGGGGGCGAGGGAGACGCCGACCCCGATGACGAGGCTGGTGGTGCCCGGTCCGGCGGCGGCGACCAGCAGGATGACCAGGAGGATGGAGGGGAAGGCCAGGGCCAGGTCGACGGCGCGCATCAGCACCTGTTCGACGGCGCCGCCCGCGTAGCCGGCGAGCAGGCCGACGCCGGTGCCGACCACGGCGGCCAGCGCGGTCGAGGCGAACGCCACGAACAGGAGCGGCCGCGCCCCGTGCACCAGCCGGGCCAGTTCGTCCCGGCCCAGGTCGTCGGTGCCGAGCGGGTGGCCGGGCGAGCCGAACGGCAGCAGCGCCGCATTCGTCTGCCGGACCGGGTCGGCCGAGATCAGCAGGGGTCCGACGAGGGCGATGAGGACGATCGCGACCAGGAACACCCAGGACACCATCGCGGGCCAGGACGTACCGATGCCGCGCTGCCGCAGTCTCGCCGCCCACCTGCCGGAACTCGCGCGACCGAGGCCGGGACCCGTACGGCCGGCATCGAGACCCGTACCCGTGTGGTCAGACACTGGCTTTCTCCATGAAACAGCGGTGGTTTCCGAGTGCGGCGGTGTTGATGCCCTTCACCTCGGCTCCGCTGACCACCAGGTTGGTGGAGCAGGCCAGCATCGCGATCACCATGTACTCCTCGGCCCAGCGCCGCTGGATCTTGGAGTAGGCGGCGGTGCGCTTCTTGCCGACCGGCAGGTTCTTGGCCACCAGCAGGTCCTCGGCCAGGGTGTCGACGCCGTCCAGCGTGTCCAGGCCGGTGATGGTGCTGCCGTAGAGGCCGGCGGGGTTGGCCATGGAGCCGACCATGTTGTTGGGGTCGGGGACGTAGGAGTTGCGCTCCCAGATCATCAGGTCGTGGTAGTCGTCCTTGCCGTCGCTGAGCCGACTGAAGTACGAGGCGGGGTCGACGGAGGTGGTCTTCACCTTGAACCCGGCGTCCTCCAGGTTCTGCTTGACGATCTGCGCGGCCTTGGGGTGCCAGGAGTCGCCGGCCGCCATCAGCCCCAGCTCCCTGCCCACCGCTCCGGCCTCCTTCAGGAGCTTCTTCGCCTGCGCGAGGTTCTTCGTGCTCAGGTCGGCGAGGCCGGTGTCGTAGCCGTTCTGGGCGGGCGGGATCGTGTAGCCGTCGGGCTCGCTGGCCACACCGAAGAACGCCTGCTGGACGATCGCCTTGCGGTCGATGGCCAGGTTGATGGCCTTGCGCACCTTCAGTTCGGGAACGCGCCGGGCGTCGATCATCAGGATCGCGTCGAAGCCCTCCTTGGTGTCGTGGACGGTGACCGAGGGGTCGGACTTCAGCTGCTCGACGGCCGAGTAGGGCGTGAACTGGGTGGCGGACACGTCCCCGCTGAGCAGGGAGCTGACGATCGCCGAGGGGTCCTGCACCTGGCGCAGGACCAGGCGGTCGATCGGCGGCCGGCCGAGCCGGAAGTCGTCGAAGGCCTCAAGGGTGACGGACTGGCCGGAGGTGGCCGAGGCGAACTTGAAAGGGCCGATGCCGACGAGGTGCTTGCCTATGCCGGACCCGTACTTGTCCAGGGCGGCCTTGGAGATGACCCGGCCGCCGATGTCGGAGAGCTGGGCGAGGACGGTCCGGTCGGGCGCCTTCAGCACCAGCTCGACGGTCAGGTCGTCCTCGGCGGTCAGCGAGGCGACGTTGTTGCCGAGGGAGGCGAGCGGTCTGGACGCGCCCTTCGGCAGGGTCTTGTTCTCCGGGTCGAACTGCCGGTTCAGGCTGGCCAGGACATCGGCGGAGGACAGCGTCGTACCGTCGTGGAACTTCACGCCCTCGCGGAGGGTGAAGGTGTAGGTGAGCTGGTCGTCGGAGATCTGCCAGCTCTTGGCCAGGTCCGGCGTGGGTTCGTTGGACTCGAAGGAGATGAAGGTCAGGCCGCGGCAGATGCAGTCCACCGCCATCCAGTCCCCCAGCGTCGTGTAGAAGGCGGGGTCGTTGACCGCGCTGGTGGAGTCGATCGCCAGGGTGAGGGTGCCGCCCTTGCCGGATCCACCGCCGGACTCCTCGGACCCGCCGTCGGCCACTCCGCAGGCGGTGAGCAGCGGGGTCAGTCCGAAGCCCACTCCGACGCCGAGGACACTGGCGCCGCGCAGCATGGTGCGGCGGGACACCTGCGGTCCGGCCGGGCGGAGTGCGGGCGATCCCTGCGACTGATCCGGCATGAGGGCCTCCTTGGGGCGCCGTTCCTCTGAAACCTCTGAGGGAATGGATCTAATCTCGTCTTGATTGGATCCAAAATCATCGTGTCCGGCTCGCGAGTCCGAGCCGTGTCCCGGGTGTTACGAGCACATGAAACCGGGATCTTGTGTGTTATCTGCCGAGATCTCCCGCCAGACAGGGTCCAGGCTGGTTTATGACGGCTGGTCAGCCGGCGCAGCAGTGGTCCGTGCCGGCCGACGGGTCCGGGATGTCCATGGCCGGGTTGCGGTCGAAGAAGCCGTCGGGTTCGAAGACCAGCCGTACCCGGTCGACCGGCATGACCGGCCACTGCTCGGGCCGGGGGAAGTGATGGCTGCCCACGACCGGCCACAGCACCAGCTCGGCCCCGTCCAGCGAGCGGTCCTTGCGCTGCCAGACCTGTACGCCGTCCTCGCCGGGCTCCGCCTGGTTCGGGTACTGCCCCCCGACGTACTGTTCGGCGGGGTCGGAGACCGTGGCCCACAGGTGCTGGTGGACGAAGGGCGCACGGCGGGCCATCACCGACTCGGGTCGCGCGAACGGCCGGGTGGTGTTGGGCAGTTGCAGGCGGTACGCCGTCGGCTCGCCGTAGCGGTTCTGCCGCTGCGCGCTCTCCACCCGCCAGTGCCGGGACGTCGCCGGGTTCGTGCGGCGGGCGGCCCCCGACTCCGACAGCAGGGGTGTGCGCACCATGCGGACCGCGTTGCCGTACGGGTCGTGGCGCGGGTCGTCCTCCGCCTGGGCGTTCTCCTCCACCAGGCGGTTGAGCGGGCCGTCCACCGCGGCGTCCAGGCGCAGGCCGAAGTAGTGCTGGTGCGTGGGTGTCTGGACGTTCGGCGAGACCACCCGGCCGTGCCGCACCTCCGCGCCCTCCTCGATGCCGGAGGCGGACAGCATCCCGGTCAGCTTGATCTCCAGCTCGATCCTGCCGTCCTGGTAGAGCGACCAGTAGAAGCCGTAGTCGTAGTTGGCCACCGTCTGGAAGCTGGAGATGATCAGCCGCCGGGAGCGGCGCACCTCGCTCACCCCGCGGCGCAGGTCGTTGTGCTTCCAGAGGATGCCGTCGTCCTCCTCGTGCAGGCAGATCGCCTGGGAGACCTCCTCGGCGGCGCCGTCGCCCCCGAGGTAGGCCGCGTCGAAGTAGTGGATGACGCCCAGGCAGTCGCAGCCGAGCGCGAGCGAGTTGGTCAGCGGGCCGGCCCCGTACTCGCCCCAGTCGAAGAAGTTCTTGCGGAACTGCGTGGAGCTCGGGTCGAGGTAGGGGACGTACATCTCGTTGCAGGCGGCCCGCTTGAGCACCGAGCGCCCCAGGAAACCGAGGTCGTACAGGACCAGGCCCTCGCGGTGGGTGAAGCCGACGCGGAACTCCCAGCCCTGCCAGCTGACCCGGTGCCCGTCGACGGTGTAGCTGGGCCCCTCGGGCTGCACCACCTCCAGGGGCTTCAGCCCTTCGCGGTCCGGGCCGAACCCGCCGGCCGACAGCGGTCCCGGCTCCTCGGAGACCGGGACGACGCCGTGGTCCTCGACCTCCAGCACCTCCATCGTCGCCATGTCGATGAGGGGGATGACGCCCTGCACGGGGCGCACATAGGCGTTGTCGTCCTCCTGGACGCGGTGCCAGACCGAACCCCAGGTGATCCTGCGGTCCTTGTACTTCTCCGGCACGAAGCCGCCGATGGACTCGGCGTCGATCACCGTCAACGACACGTCGTGGATGCCCCGCCGGGCCAGCGCCTCGCGGAACAGCGGGCTCTCCCGGCACGCCCTGGCCGCCGCGCGGGCCTCCGTCGAGGTGATGCCCGGCCGTCGTATGTCCACCGGCCGCCACTCCAGGCAGCGCGGCTCGGCACCGAGCCGCACATCGATCTCCCAGGCGCCGGGCAGGTCGTGGTCCATCGCCACCAGGCCCACCCGCACCTCGCCCGCGGCGTGCAGACCGGCCATCACCTCGCGGGCGAAGTGCTCGTCGAGCACCGCGCCCCAGAACCTGGTCCGCTCCCCGAGCCGGCCGTCGGCGCGCGCCACGGCGACGGCGGCGTCGATCTCGGCGGGAGACAGCGGGTCGAGAGGGTGGGTGCGCGCACGCCGGGCGTGGACACGGGTGCTGACGCTTCCGGGCGGGTTGTGCATGGTTGTGCTCCGCTCATCTGCACGGATCGCGAGATTTGGATCCTGCGACCTCTAGAATGGATACATTGAGTTCATTGGATACATAAGCTGTGCCGATCAGACGGAGACCTCATGGACACCGCCCCGCTCCCCGACGCGGACTCGCCCGCCGGCAAGGGAAAGGCACTCGTCGACGACACCGCCGCCGCGATCCGCGCGCGCATCCTCTCCGGCGAGATCCCCATCGGGTCGCAGCTGCGCCAGGTCGAGCTCGCGGAGCTGCTCGGCGTCAGCCGCACCCCCGTGCGGGAGGCGCTGCGTCAGCTCCAGGCGGGCGGCCTCATCGAGGTACTGCCCAACCGAGGCGCCGTGGTCCGCGTCCCCGCCCCCTGGGAGGTCCGCGAGGCCTACGAGGTCCGCGCCGAACTCGAAGGGCTCACCTGCGTCCGGGCGGTCCGCGCGGTCACCCCCGACGTGCTGCGGGAGCTGCGCGAGGCCAACGAGACAGTACGCACGGTCAGCGGCGGTTCGCCGGCCGGCGAGGGCTCCTCGCCCTCCACCGCCGCGAACGACTGCTTCCACACCCTGATCCACACCGTCGCGGGCAACAGGCGTCTGGCCCGTGCCATCAAGGACGTCAACGAGGCCTTCCCGCGCAACGTCTCCGCCCTCGTCCTCCAGGACAACCCCCGCCACCGCGAGGACAACATCCGTGAACACGAGCGGATCGTCGAGGCCCTCGCCGCCGAGGACGCGGAGCGGGCCCGCAGTGAGATGAAGGCCCATGTGATCAGCGCGGGCGAGCAGTTGGCCCGCTGGTACGAACAGCGGTCGGCCACCGTCTTCCGCGGCTGACCGGCCGTTGGGCCGGGCGCCGGGGGTCATCGCGCGGCTCCCGGGCCGGGCCGGGCGGTGATGCCCATCGCGTCCGGGGACAGGAAGTCCAGGTCCGCCCGTTCCTTGCCCTCCGCCAGATCCGCGAGCGCGGCGCCCAGCGCGGGCCCGAACTTGAAGCCGTGGCCGGAACAGGCCGCCGCCGTCAACACCCTGTCCTCGCCCGGCAGTCGGCCGACGGCGAACCGGTTGTTCGGCGCCATCGTGTAGCGGCAGGTGATCGTCTCCTCGACCGGCCCGTCGGCCGCCGGAAGGAACCGCGAGGCCAGACCGAGGAGCCGGTCCCGCTCGGCTTCGGTGACCGGTCCTGCGGGCACCGACGGGTCCTCCGGCGGCCCGTGGTCCAGGCCGATCTTGACGCCGGCTCCGCCGAAGGCCGGGATGCCGTACAGCAGGCCGACGTCCGGGACGTCGACGGAGAACGCGCCCAGCAGCGGCGGCTCCAGCAGGTGGCGCCGCGAGGAGCCGAGGTGCAGGTTCACGATCCGCACCACGCTCAGCGACCGGGCGAAGGCGGGCAGCAGTTCGCCGGTCCAGGGGCCCGCGCACACGACCAGCCGGTCCGCGTGCAGGACGCCTTGCTCCGTGTCGACCCGTACGCCCTCGCCGTCCCGGCGCCAGCCGAGCACGGCGCAGCCGTCCCGCCGGTCCACGCCGTGCGCGCGGCCCAGCGCCGCCAGCGCGGTGAGTGTGGCATGGGCGTCGATGACACCGGCGGCCGGATCGTGGACCGCGGAGAAGCCCTCGCACAGGCGCAGCCCGGGGAAGAGTTCCGCGGCACGGACGTGGTCCACGGTCTCGCAGCCGGGGCCGCGCAGGGTGCCCGGTGTGTCCACCGCCCTGGCGTACAGGCCCCCGGTGGTCGTCACCAGCCGTTGCCCGGAGGCGGCTTCGAGGTCCTCCCAGGCGCCGTAGGCGGTGTCGACCAAGCCGTCCCAGACCTCGGCGGGATAGGCCCGCCGGATCATCCGCGTCCTGCCGTGCGAGGAGCCCTCGGTGTGACCGGCGGGGAACCGGTCGAGGTGGATCACGCTCGCGCCGCGGACCGCCAACTGCCAGGCGGCGGACGAGCCGTGGACACCGGCCCCGACGACGATCACATCGGCCCGGTCGCCGGCGGCCCCCGGAACAGGGGTGGTGCCGGTGCTGGTGCTGGTGCTGGTGCTGGTGCTGGTGCTGGTGCTGGTCGACGGGGTGCCGGACGTCGCCTCCCGCGCTCCCCGGCGGCGCCGTTCGCGTGCGGTCAGGGCGGCGATGAGCGCGTCCACGTCGTCCGCGCTGTTGTATACGTGCAGCGAGGCCCGGGCGACCCGGTCCAGGCCGCGCCTGCCCAGGTCCCACTGCCCGTGCGAGGCGGGAACGGTCGTCAGCCGGAATCCGGTGGCCCGCAGGTCCCGTACGGTCCGGCGCGGGTCCTCGTCCTCGCGCAGGAACGTCACGATGCCCGAGGCCGCCGCCGCCGGATCGGTCCGACGGATTCCCGGTACGTCCGCCAGCCCGGTCCGCAGCCGTTCCGCCAGGGCCGTCACGTGGTCGTGGATCAGCGGGACACCGAGGTCGAGTGCCTCGTCCAGGGCCGTGCCCAGGCCCAGCCGCAGCGCGTGGGAGGACTCCCACGTCTCGTAGCGCCGCGCCCCCGGCATCACCTCGTACCGGTAGGCCGCCGACCACTGCGCACCGCGTACGTCCGGAGCGGCGGGCCTGGCCCGCGCCCGCAGCTCCGGACCGACGTACAGCAGGCCCGTACCCCGTGGCCCGCGCAGGAACTTGCGGCCGGTGGCGACGACGATGGCGCAGCGCATCTCCTCGACGTCGACCGGGAGTTGGCCGAGCGACTGCGTCGCGTCCAGCAGCAGCGGCACCCCCGCGCGGGCGGCCAGTGCGCCCACCTCGGCCACCGGCTCCACCAGCCCGGAGGACGTGGGGACATGAGCTGTCGTCACGAGTGCCGCGGGCTCGCGCAGGGCGATCTCCAGTGCGCCGAGGTCCACCTGCCCGCTCGCGTCGGCCGGCAGCACCTCAAGGACGATGCCGTGCGAGTCCCGCATCTCCAGCAGGTGCAGGGCGGAGCTGACATAGGTGGAGGAAGAGGCCAGAACCCGGTCGCCCGCCTTGAGCCGCAGGGCTCCGAGCGCCCGCTGCCAGGCGCTGGAGGCGCTGTCCACCAGGGCGATGTCCTGCGGCGCGGCGCCGATCAGCCGGGCCGCCGAGTGGTACACCCGCTCCGTGCGGTCGGCCAGCGCCTCGGCCGCTTCGTAGCCGCCGAGCAGCGCCTCCAGGCGCAGGTGGTCGGTGACGGCGGCCAGCGTCGCCGTGCTGGGCAGCGCCGCCCCGGCGGCGTTCATGTGGTGGGCGTGGCGCATGCCGGGGGTGGCGGCGCGCAGTGCGGCGACATCCAGGGCAGGCCTGCCGGGCGCCGACGGGGGCACGGGAACCGCGGTCCTGTCGGTACTCGCGGTCGTGTCGGTACTCGCGGTCGTGTCGGTACTCATAGTGCGACGACCACCGCCTTGCGCTCGCAGTAGGAGTACAGGGCGTCGTCGCCCAGGTCCCGGCCCAGGCCGGAGTCGCCGAGTCCACCGAAGGGCAGCGCCGGGTCGAAGATGTTGTAGGTGTTGATCCACACCGTTCCGGCGCGCAGCCGCGCTGCCGTGCGGTGGGCGCGGGAGAGGTCCCTGGTCCATACGCCGGCGGCGAGCCCGTAGGTGGTGTCGTTGGCGATGGCGACGGCTTCTTCGTCGTCCTCGAAGGCCATCACTCCCAGCACGGGGCCGAAGATCTCCTCGCGGGCGATCCGCATGCTGTTGGTGACGTCCGTGAACAGCGCCGGTTCGACGAAGTAGCCCGGCCGGTCCGGTATGTGGCCGCCGGTCACCAGTTTCGCGCCCTCGGCGACACCGGCCTCGACGTACGACAGGACCTGGGTGCGCTGTTCCTCGGAGACCAGCGGGCCGACGGTGATCCCGCCGTCCAGGCCGTTGCCGACGGGGACCTTGCGCACCGCGTCGGCCAGGCGTTCCTCCATCTCCGCGAGGACGGAGCGCTGGACCAGCAGCCTGCTGCCGGCCGTGCACATCTGCCCGGAGTGGCCGAAGGCGGCCCGCACGGCGGTGGTGACGGCGGCGTCGAGGTCGGCGTCGGCGAAGACGATGTTGGGGCTCTTGCCGCCGAGCTCCAGGGTGAGGCGTTTGACGGTGGGAGCGGCGGCGCTCATCACCAGTTTGCCGACCTCGGTGGAGCCGGTGAAGGACACCTTGGCGACCCCCGGGTGCGCGGTGAGCGCGGCGCCCACCTCGCCGTCGCCGGTGAGTACGTTGAGCACTCCGGCCGGCAGTCCCGCCTCGGCGCACAGGGCGGCGACGCGGAGCATGGTCAGCGGGGTCTGTTCGGCGGGCTTGAGCACGACGGTGCAGCCCGCGGCGAGTGCGGGGGCCAGCTTGAAACAGCCGGTCATGATCGGGAAGTTCCACGGCAGGATCAGCGCGGCCACCCCGACGGGTTCGGGCACCGTGTAGACGTGGTGTCCCGGATCCAGGGGCACGACCGTGCCGGTCAGCCGGGCGGGGGCGCCCGCGAAGTGGCGGAACGTCCTGGCGCTCATCGCGGTGTCGGCGCGCGAGCGTTCGACGGGTTTGCCGTTGTCCCGGGTCTCCAGCACCGCCAGTTCCTCGGCGTGCTCCTCGATCAGCTCGGCGATCCGGTGCAGCACCCGGCTCCGCTCGGCGACCGGCAGGCCGCGCCAGCGGCCGTCCTCGTGTGCCCGAGTGGCCGCGGCCACGGCGTCGTCGACGTCCTGCGGCGTGGCCTGCGCGACCCGGCTCAGGACGGTCTCCGAGGCGGGGTCGAGGACGGGGAACGTCCGGCGGTCGCCGGGGGCGATCCACCGGCCGTCGACGAAGAAGGGCTCCAGCGGCGCGGGTTGGGCCTTGAACGTGGTCATGGCGTCTTCCGTGAGGTGTGGGCCGGCCGCGGAGGGCCGGGGGCGGACTCCCGGGGTGCGGACTGCCGGGATGCGGACTGCCGGGGTGTGCGGTCAGACGAAGTCGAAGTACTCGCGCTGCTCCCAGTCCGAGACATGCGCCAGGTAGCGCGCGAACTCCGCGCGTTTGATCGTGGTGAGCCAGGAGACGACGTCCCGGCCGAGCGCGTCGGCGAAGACCGGGTCCGCGTCGAGCGCGTCCAGCGCCTGGGCGAGCGAGCCGGGCAGGGCGCGGGCTCCGACGTCGTACGGGTCGGTGGTCGGCGGTCCCGGGTCGAGTCGCCGGGCCATCCCGTCCATCCCGCTGACCACCTGCGAGGCGATGTAGAGGTACGGGTTCGCCGCCGGCTCGCCGGATCTGTTCTCCAGCCGGGTGCCTCCCCCGCCCTGGGCGCCGACGACCCGCACCATGGCGCCCTTGTTGTCGATGCCCCACACGACCCGGTCGGGAGCCAGCGACATCGGCAGGTACCGCTTGTAGCCGTTGACGGTGGGCGTGGTGAAGACGGTGGCGGCGGGCGCGTGTGCCAGCAGCCCGGCGAGGTAGTGCCGGCCCACCCGGGACAGCGTCTCCCCCGGCGCCGAGCCGGGCGCCGGGTCGAAGACGGCCTCGCCGGTGGCCCGGGAGCGCAGCGACTGGTGCAGGTGCCAGCCGCTCGACGCGGTCTCCGCCGTGGCGGGGCGGGACATGAACGTCGCGTGGTAGCCGTTCCGGTGGCAGATCTGCCGCACCGCCGCACGAGCCAGCAGCGCGTCGTCCGCGGCCTGCCCCGCGTCGCGCGCGTCCAGCGTCAGCTCCAGCTGGCTGGGCCCGAACTCCAACTCCAGGGAACGCAACGGCAGATCGAGTCCGGTGAGCCCGCGGTACAGCAGGCCCACCAGGTCGTCGAGCCGGTCCAGGCCCTCCTCGTGCAGCAGTTGCGCGCCGCTGGTGAGGGGCTCCACCTCCGGTGCCGGGCCGGGGGCGCCGGGCCGTCCGACGGCCACCGGCGCGGGCACGCCCCCGGCGGGACGGTACACATGGAACTCCAGCTCCACACCGACCGTGAGGTCGTACCCCGTGTCCGCCAGGGCGGCCAGCCTGTCGCGCAGCAGACCGCGCGAGCAGAACGCCGCCGGGGTGCCGTCGGGGTGGTAGAGGTCGCACAGGATCCAGCCGGTCCGATCGGCCCACGGCAGTACCCGGAACGTCGTCATGTCGGGCACCAGGACGATGTCGCCGGCCCCGGCGAAGCGACCGCCGGTCAGCATCCCGCCGCCGCGCTCACCGCCAACCCCGCCGCCGGTCGCGCCGCCGGTGTCGCCGCCCGAGAAGACGGGGAAGACGGTCCGGCCGGAGGTGTCCTTCAGGAGCAGGGAGGACGGCGCGGTGACTCCCGAGCGCAGTGCGCCGGGTACCGCCTCTCGCGTCAGCGTCTTGCCCCGCAGCACCCCGTGCTGGTCGGCGAAGGAGAACCGCACCCGTTCCAGGCCGAGTTCGTCGATCACCCGGCGGACGTGCCCGGCGGCCACGTGCTGCCGCTCGTCCCACAGGCCGTGCCGCTCGACGAAGCCACCGGCTCCGGCGGAGGTCAGCGGGCGGGCGGCGGGTCCGTCACCGCCCTGCGCCCGCGGCCGCTCGTCAGCGCTGCGCATCGCGCACCTCCCGCCGCGCCCACGGTGACCGCGCGCGCCGCTCCGACTCCCGGTGCCGCCAGGCCTCTTCCCAGCCGTCCACCGGCGTGATGGTGTCGATGGCGAGGGGCCCGGTCAGCTCCTCGGCCTCCTGCGCGTCGAGCGGCAGACCGGGCACCGGATGGCCGCTCTCGAAGGAGGCGATCGCCTTCAGCAGGAGTCTGCGGTTGGCGGTCACGGCGCGGTCCGAGATACCGAGCCGCTCGACGGTCCGGTCCTGGACGGGCCCCATGCTCTCCACCGCCCACTGGTCGTGGACGTTGATGTCAAGGCCCATGCCGGTGTACGTCAGTTCCCGCTGCTCCTCTGGATCGAAGCCCCAGTTGTTCGAACGGTTGCGCAGCGGCCGGTAGTCGGGGAGCGAGACCTCCGCGAGGCGCTGCGCCAGCAGCGTCTCCTTGTCGGTGACCTCCTCGAAGTCGTAGAGGATCATGAACCAGTAGTGGCTCTCGTCGTCGATCGGGACGTGCCACTGGCAGAAGACCTTGCCGTTGCCGAAGGGCACCACGAAGGCGTTGGGGAACACCAGGTTGGTGATCCGCACATGCCGGACGTCCTCGGTGAGTTCGCGCAGCGCGAAGACCCGCAGTCCGTGCCCGGCGCTCTCCACCTCGATGTCCGGGCGGAAGCTGGCCCCGACCAGTTCCGAGAGCTTCCTGCCGGTGCCCTCCACCTCCTCGCTGAACTGCTGCCCGTACACCTCGCGCGGGTCCTCGCCGACGAAGCGGTGCAGGAAGGAGACGTGACTCGGGTCGATCCCGCCTTCCACGCCCTGGAGCCAGTTGCACTCCCACAGGCCCTTGAAGGCGAAGGTGTACTCCTCGGGAGCGGTGAAGCAGTCGTACGCGGGAAAGGGGGGCGGGTCGCCGGTGCCGAGGTAGGCGAAGACGATGCCGTTGCGCTCCACGCAGGGGTAGCTCGGGATGCGCACCTTGGCGGCGAAGCTGCTGTGTTCGGGTTCCGCGGGCTGTTCCAGGCACCGGCCGTCCGGGCCGTACAGCCACCCGTGGTAGAGGCACCGCAGGCCGCCGCTCTCCCGGCGCCCGAAGGAGAGGTCGACGCCCCGGTGCGCGCAGTACCGGCCGACCAGGCCCCATGCTCCGGTCCCGGCCGGGCCCTCCGGCCGTCCCGTGCGGTCGGCGACCGGGCGGTCCGCCGGCTCCTCGCCGGCCACACCCGGACCGTCGTCCCGCCGGAAGAGGACCAGGTCCTCGCTCATGATCCGGATCGCCTTGACCGGTCGCTCGTCGGGCATCTCCGAGACGAGGGCGACCGGCTGCCAGTAGGCGCGCATGAGCTGTCCGAGGGGCGTGCCCGGGCCGGTGCGCGTCACGCGCTCGTTGTCCTCGCGTCTCAGCATCGCTCACCTCGTGCATCCGATTGCTTATTGATTGGATCCAATGCTTACACATCGAGATCCAAAGCGACAGGGTCAGATTTCTCGGAGCCGCGGCGCGGCTGCTCCCGACCGCACCGCCTCGCCCTCAACTCCCTTACTGCGGCGGCGACTTCGGCGCGGGCACCGTCATCCTCCCGACTTCGTCGTCAGGGCAGACCGAGCATGACGGCCATGGCGGTGACCATGAGCCCGCCGCCCGCCTCTCCCAGCAGAAGCGCGCGCCTGCCGGGTGAGCGTGCGGCGATCCGGGGCGGCCACGCCTGCCGGACGAGCACCACACCCGCCCTGGCCACGCCCCAGCAGGCGAGGGACAACAGCACCGGCCACAGCGCGACTCCGGCCGACGCGAGACCAGTGAGACCTTCCTCGCCTTCCCCGCCGTGGTGACTTTGTCCTACCACCGCCGCAGCCGCCGTCAGCAGCGCCATCACCGCCAGGTTCACCGACTCGGCAGCTCTGCGGAACGCGCACCCGGCGCGCATCTCCCACAGACACGCGCCGCCGATCACGGCGGCCCCCGCCACCAACAGCCCGCGGTCTCCCACTCCGGGGGCCATCGCCGACATGGCCACCGTCGCGAGCGCGTGCGGCAGCCACTGCCGCGCGGGAGACGGCAGATGACCGACGAGGCACAACACCCCGCCCACCAGCCCCGTCACCCACAGCACCTCATGCATGGGTCTCGCGCCGGGGGGATGAAGGGGATGACGTGCTCACGGTCCTCCTATGCCACTCGCGCAGGACGACGTCCTCGCAGACACGGACAAACGTGAGCGATACATGTTTCGTGCCGGAACAGCTCCTGTTTCCCAGCAGTAACAGCTGTTACCGGTGGCAGCAGCGCGGCGTCACCTCGCCTGCCGGGTGAATACTTCCGGTGCCGGGTACTCACTTCGCCTGGGCGAGCCGGACCGCGTCGGGGCCGGCCGGGAACCGCAGTTGGCCGGTCGTGTCGTGCACGGCGCGCCACACCGTCTCGGCGACGTCGCTCTCCTTGGTGAACAGGTCCTGGCTCGTGAACTCGTCCATGGTCTTCTTCGCCCAGGCTGCGTAGGGCGCCGGAACCAGCTCGTCCGGCGACCCGCCGCTCATCGACCTGGCAGCGAAGTTCGTCGTCAGACAGGCGCCCGGCTCGACCGTCTTCGCCCGCACACCGAACGGTGCCAGTTCGAGCGCGAGGGACGCGGTGAATCCCTCGACGGCCATCTTGCTCGCCTTGTAGACGGCCGTGAGCGGCATGTGACCCAGCACCACACTGGAGGTCACATTGACCACCACGCCGGAACCGCGCTCGCGCAACTGGGGCAGCACCGCCTGTGTCGTCGCCATGACGCCGAACGTGTTGGTCTCGAAGACTTCCCGCACCCGGGCCATGGGCATGCCCTCGAACACACCCATCGAGGGGATGCCCGCGTTGTTGACCAGGACGTCGACGGGCCCCGCCGCCTCGAACGCGGCGGTGATGGTGTCGGGCTCGGTCACGTCGAGCTCCACGACGCGGAGCCGGTCCGACTCGGGCAGGACGCCCGTACGCGGAGTACGCATCGTGGCGATGACGTTCCACCCCTGCGAGTGGAAGTGGAGGGCGGTCTCCCGCCCGTATCCGGATGACACGCCAGTGATCAGAACTGTCTTCATGCTGTGCCCCTTGCGATGTGTCGGGATCCGCGTAAGGCAGGCACTTTCCTACCCCACGGGAGAACTCGTGATCCCATTCAATCGCCATGACCTGCTGAAACAGTAGAACTATCCTCGCTCCTCCCTGCACGATCCTCCCGCCTGGTCCACCTCACTCACGGCAGGACGCCCGCAGGGGTGCGTACGGTGTCCCGCAGGCGGGCGGCGTCCCGGCTCGGGGGTTCGCCGAACTGGCGGCGGTACTCGCGGCTGAACTGTGACGGGTTGTCGTAGCCGACGCGCCGGCCGACTCCGGTCACGTCGCCCGGGTGCGTGGTGAGCAGCAGCCGGGCCTCCTGCAACCGGATCTGCTTCTGGAACTGGATGGGGCTCATCGCGGTCACCGCCTGGAAGTTGCGGTAGAAGGCGGAGACGCTCATGCCGGACATCCGCGCCACGTCCTCGACCCGGAACGGTTCCGCGTAGTGCTCGCGGATCCAGCGCACGGCCCGGGAGACATGGCTCAAACTGCTGTCGGCCAGGCCGAGTTGGCGAACCGTCGCACCCTGCTCGCCGGTGATCAGGCGCCACAGGATCTCGCGCTTGACCAGCGGGGCCAGTACGGCGCGGTCGCGCGGTTCGTCGAGCAGGCGCAACAGCCGTACCGAGGCGTCGAGCAGTGTGGGCGGAGCGTCGCAGACGGCGATCCCCGACGGCGCGCCTCCGCCGACGCGGGGGGTGTCTCCCGGACCGGCCTGCAACAACAGTTCCGCGACGGCGGACGGCTCCAGCGTGAGACCGAAGCCGAGGGCCGGCCGCTCGGCGTCCGCCTGCGTGAACTGGCCGGTGACGGGCAGGTCGACGGACGCGACCAGGTACTGGCCCGGGCCGTACTCGTAGACCCGGTCGCCCAGCGCGAGGCGTTTGGCGCCCTGGGCGATGACGGCGAGCACCGTGCCGGACATGGAGGGTGCCGGCGGATCCGGCCGGTCGACCTTCGAGATCAGGACACCCTCGATGGCGGTGGTCCAGTCGGGGCGGACGTGCCGGGCCAGCAGCGTGCGGAACTCTTCGAGGTACATGCGTCCATTGCAGCACTCGTCGGTACCTTCGCTCCGGCGTCCGCGAGGATTGTGCAGACAGGCGCGAGCATCGTTCTACCGTTTGCGCAGGTCAGCTCGGTTCAATGGAATCACCGCACTCCATCGACCGAGAAGAAGGCATCATGAACGTCGGCTACGGATTCAACGCCACCCTGACCGCCAGGCCCGGCATGGGCGACCGGCTGGTCGCCCTGTTGCTGACCGGTCTGCACGAGGGCAGCCCCGGCGCGAGCGAGTACTGCGTCGTCTACCTCGTGTGCCGTTCCGCGTCCGACCCCGACGTCGTCCACGTCACCGAGGGGTGGAGCAGCGAGGAGGACCACCACCGGATCTTCGCCGGCGAGGCCGCCCAGGCCATCGTGGCCCAGATCGACGGGCTGCTGGCCGGGGAGTCCGAGTACACCGACTACGTCCCGGTCCGCGGCAAGGCCGCCTTCTGAACCGGACAGTCTCCCGGCTCCAGACCGGCAGGCCTGTCGGCCTGCCGCGTGTCCTCGTCCGACCGTCCGGCACCCACCCCATGAAAGGCAACAAGCCATGACCACACTGCGACCCGACCTGGACCCCGAACTGCGTGAGCTGCTGGCCGACATGCCGCTGATGTCTCAGCTCAGCGCCGAGGTACTCGCGCAACTGCGCCAGTACCCCTCGCCGCCCGTCGAGTCCCTGCTCGCCCACCGGCGGGTCGACCGGCGCGAGGTCACCGTGCCCGCCAAGGACGGTGCCTCGATCGCCCTGTCGGTCTTCAGCCCCGCGCACACCGACGGCGCCGCCGCCGCGCCCTGCGTCTACTGGATGCACGGCGGCGGGATGGTCATGGGGGATCGCTTCTCGCAGATCGACATCCCGTTGGAGTGGCTCGACGAGTTCGGCGCGGTCGTGGTCTCCGTGGACTACCGGCTCGCCCCGGAGGCCACCGGCACCGCCCTGGTCGACGACTGCTACCAGGGGCTGCTCTGGATCGCCGAACACTCCGAGGAGCTGGGCATCGATCCCGCCCGGATCGTCGTCGCCGGTGCCAGTGCGGGCGGCGGGCTCGCGGCCGGTACCGCCCTGCTGGCCCGCGATCTCGGTACCCCCGCGATCGCCGCGCAGGTGCTGATCTGCCCCATGCTCGACCATCGCAACAGCAGCACCTCCAGCCGCCAGTACTCCGGCGTGCCCGGTGTCTGGACCCGCGAGATGAACGAGTTCGGCTGGCATGCCGTCCTCGGCGACCTCGCCGACGGCGAGGTGTCCCCGTATGTCTCGCCCGCGCTGGCCGAAGACCTCTCGGGCCTGCCCACCGCCTACATCGACACCGGCTCCGCCGAAGTCTTCCGCGACGAGGACACCGACTACGCCACCCGCGTCTGGGCGGCCGGCGGCCAGGCCGAACTGCACGTCTGGGCGGGCGGCTTCCACGGCTTCGACGCGCTGTACCCGCAGGCACACATCTCGGCCACCGCGCGCCGAACCCGCACCGACTGGCTCGCCCGGCTCCTGAGCCGAAACGGCACCGTCTGACACTGCCTCGCCCTCAGCTCTGTTCGTCCCGGGCCGTGAGGTGTTCGACGACGGCGCCGAGCAGGGGCGCCGGTACCCGCAGAGCGTGCAGGGCGGCGATCTTCGCGGCCAGTGGCTTGGGCGAGGACACGATCTCCCACATCCGTAGCTTCACCGGGTTGTCGAACTGGGCCGCGCCGAGGACCTTCTGGATGCTCTCGGTGGAACGGCCGGCGCCTGCGGATTCGGGAAGTTCGACCTCGACGGTGACCTCGGAGGAGGTGGCGGCCTTCGTCAGGACGCTGAACCGCCGCTGCCCGACGGCCACTTCGACGGGCTGGCCGTCGACCAGTACGGGTCCGGTCGGCGGTTCGGCGAGGAAGGTGACGGTCCAGGCCCGCTCACCGGGAACGATGCCGTCCGGCCCCAGCGCCTGCCCGATCCGGAGGACTCCGGTGGCGGCGTCCCACCGCAGTGGCGTGGAGACCGTACGCAGGTTCGTTCCGTCGCCGTGTCCGTCGTCCTCGACCAGAGTGAAGGTTCCGCTGTCCGAGGGCGCGACCAGCAGTTCGAGGTGTTCGGGGTTGCGGGTGGCGTCCGTTTCGGCCGGCCCGGCCAGTGGCAGGATGCCGCCGCCGCGCAGCAGGACAGGGACGCTGTCGAGGCCCCGGTGGAACTCGGCCCGGCGGTCGCCGTCGTACACGGTCCCGGTGACGATGTCGGTCCAGGTGCCCGGTGGCAGCCATACCGGTGTGGCGCCGAGCAGCGTGACGGGGTCCCGCGGGGAGGTGATGGGGGCGACGATCAGTTCGCTGCCGAACGCGAACTGATTTGGCACTTCGTAGGCTTCCGCGCTGTCCGGTGCGAGGTGGTACATCGGGCGCACCAGGGGCAGGCCGGCGGCCGCGCGGTGGTTCATGGTGTGCAGGTAGGGCAGGAGCCGGTGGCGGAACCTGAGTGCCTCTCCCATCGCGTGCCGTGCTTCGAGCGGGAACTCCCACGGTTCCTTGCGGATGAAAGGGTTGTTCGCCGAATGCAGTCGCAGAATCGGTGAGAGGACGCCCAGTTGGAGCCAGCGGGTGGCCAGTTCGTCGTCGCGTGTGCCGCGGGTGTGTCCCCCGATGTCGTGGCTCCACCAGCCGTAGCCGATGTTCGCGGCGGACGCGGTGAACTCGGGCTGGAAGGCCAGTGACGCCCAGGACACGACGGAGTCCCCGGAGAACCCGATTCCGTACCGGTGGCTACCCGGTCCCGCGTATCGGGAGAACGCCATGGGGCGTCGGCCCTCGCGCCCGGAGTCGAGGAAGTGGAAGTGGTTCAGGAGCCAGAGCGGATCGACGCCGGGGACGCGGGAGGTGGCGCCCTGCTGCCAGTCGATCCACCAGAAGTCGACGCCCTGGTCCTCCAGCGGATGGTGCAGGAGGCGGAAGTAGGCGTCCAGGAACTTCTTGTCGGTGAGGTCGAAGGGGATCGTCTCGTCGGACTCGGGGTCGATGCCCAGCGCGCGGGCCATCTGCGGATACGCGTCCTCGAAGGGGCGGACACCGTCGGCGGGGTGGAGGTTGAGGGTGGTCCTGAGATTGCGTCGGTGGAGTTGGTCCAGGAACGCGGTGGGGTCCGGGATGAGGCGTCGTTCCCACGAGTAGCCCGTCCAGCCGGTGCCGTACCGGGGTGGCACCGAGTCGACGCGGTGCCAGTCCATGTCGATCACGGCGACGGAGAACGGCAGTTCCTCGGCGTCGAAACGGTCGAACAGCTTGAGGTACTCGTCGGCCGTGTAGGGGTGGTAGCGGCTCCACCAGTTGCCCAGAGCCCAGCGGGGCAGCACCGGTGGATGACCCGAAAGGTCGTACAGGGCTTTGAGGGCCGCGGTGTAGTCGTGGCCGTAGGCGAAGACGTAGAGGTCGCGGCGGCCCGGTCCACGCGTGGCGATCCATCCGTCGGCGTCGAAGAGGAACGACTCCGAGTCGTCGACGACGGCGATCCCTCTGCGAGCGGCGATCCCGTGGTCGAGAGGGGTGCGCCCGTCGGCCTCGTCGAGTGTGCGGGCGGTTCCGCCGAGGTTGTCCGCCGGCTCCCCGAACCGCCATCGCCCGCCGACCGGCGTGGTGACGGTGAGCCCCTGCGCGCTGAACTCGTGTCGGTCGTAGTGCAGCTGGAACCGTGGGGTGGAAACGGTGAGCGCATCGTGGTCGTCGCGGACGGTGAACCGCGGTGGAGTGGACGCACGGTTCAGGGCGAAGGTCGAGGCCCGGTCCTCGAAGACGCCGTCGTCGGCCCACTCCAGTCGCAGGAGCCCGTCGGTCAGCACCGTGACGCGCCACCGCTCTCCTTGGAGAACGGATGCGCGGTGGGCCTGGGGACGCGAGGGCATGGTCCTGTTGGCTGTCATTGCTTCACTGCCCCTTGGGTCACTCCGCTGATCACCCATCGCTGGGCGAACAGGTAGACAAGTACGGTCGGCGCCATCGCCATGAGATACGAGGCGAACGCGATGTTGTAGTTCGTGCCGAACTGGCTCTGGAAAATACTCTGGACGACAGGCAGCGTCTGCTGCGCCGGATCGGCGGTGATGAGCGACGGCAGCATGTAGTCGTTCCACGAGGCGAGGAAGGCGAAGATGCCGACCGTCGCGTTCATCGGACCGAGCAGCGGCATGATGATGCGCCAGAAGATCTGCCATGTGGTGGCGCCGTCGATGCGTGCGCTCTCCTCCAGTGCCGCCGGGATGGAGCGGAGGAAGGCGCTGTAGAGCAGGACGCTGAAGGAGAGCTGGAAGACGATGTGCAGGAGCGCGACGCCCACCGGACTGTCGATGCCCAGCAGGGCGGTGAGTTTGATCTGCGGCAGCGCCACGACGGGGAACGGCAGGAACATCGCTCCCAGCAGGTAGTAGAACGACCACCGGAACAGCCGCCGGTCCCAGTTGCGGGCGATGGCGTACGCGGCCAGCGAGCTGAGGACGAGCGTGCCGATCACTGTCGCGGCGGCCACCGCGAGCGAGATGCCGAAGGAGACCGGGAAGTCGGTGAGACGCCACGCGGTGGCGAAGCTGTCCGGGTTCAGCGGCCAGGGCAGGGCGAAGGCGTTCCCGTCGGCTGCCTGGGACGTCGACTTGAGCGACATCGCGATCGTGACGTACAGGGGGATGACGACCACCAGGGCGGCGATCATGAGGCTGATCGTGACCGTCCGACTGGCGGCGCCGATCCGCTTCCGCTTCGGGTTCACCGGCGGCCGGCTGTCGGGCTCGGTGCCAGGGGGTGTGGTGCGCGCGTGCGTCGGGGTGGTGGTCATCAGAGTCGCAGGCCCCTTCCCCGGGTGGCCAGCAACTGCAGCAGCGAGACCACGACGGTGAGGACGAAGAAGACGGTCGCGTTGGCCATCTGGTAGGCGTAGTCGCCGCCCGTGTATCCGGTGAAGATCGTCATGGCGACACTGCGGGTCTCGGTGCCGGGCCCGCCCTGGGTGAGCGCGACGATGATGTCGTAGGCGTTCAGATAGCCCTTGATGCCGAGGATCGTGTTGATCAGGATGAATCCGGCGATCAGCGGCAGCGTGACGGACCTGAACCTGCGCCAGGGCGACGCCCCGTCGATGGCGGCGGCCTCGTAGAGCTCGTCGGGGATCGACAGCAGGCCCGCGATGTAGATCAGCAGGGCGCCGGGGATCGTCTGCCACGCGGACACGATGACAATGGCGATCCAGGCGAGGTCCGGGTTGCCGAGGATGCTCTCCTCCAGCGGGCCGAAGCCGATGGATCCGGCCACGCTCGGCAGGGTGTTGGAGAACAGGTAGTTGAAGACGTAGGCGATGACGATGCCGGAAATCACCATCGGGATGACGAAGATGCTGCGCAGCGCTGTCGCGAACCGGATGCGGCTGGTCAGCCCCAGCGCGAGTGCGAGCGCCACGGCCTGGGCGAGGATCACGGTGACGAGGGCGAAGCCGATGGTGAACGCGTAGGCGTCGAAGACGGCCGGGTCGGAGAACACGGCCCGGTAGTTCGTGATCCCGACGAACGACCAGTTTCCGAAGCCGACGTAGTCCGTGAAGCTGTAGAAGATGCCCACCACGGCGGGGAGCAGGACCAGGGCGGTGAACAGCAGCAGTGTGGGCAGCAGGAACCAGTAGAAGACGGGTTCGACACGGCGTCGCCCGGCGCGGCGGCTCGCGCCGGCCGCACCTCGTGCGACCCGGGCGGAAACGGACATGGGCTCTTCTCCTCGATGCGGCTCTGGGCGGGGCTGAGGGCTCCTGATGGATCTCCGTGGGTGAGGGAGCGGCGGTCGGGCGGCCGGTGCGGGCTCCGAGGGTCCCCGGCCGGCCGGCGGCTGGACGAGCGCCTGACGCGGGGCCTCGTACCGGCCGTACTCGCGTCTTGCTCCCGGTGCGGTGAGTGGGGATCGCCCCTGCTCCAAGAGCCTCGGGGACCTCGGGGGGAACCTCGGGGAGAGCGTGCCTGGCGTCGCGACGCCGCGGAGGCCCGTCGGCGGCCCGCCCGCGACCCGCCCGCGACCCGCCGGCAGGCTTACGCCGAGGAGCGGATCGCGAGGCGTCGCCAGTCGCTGTCGAGTTGCTTGAGCATGGACTCGAAGTTGCCCGACGAGATGGCGCTCTGAAGGTAGTTGCCCAGCGGGATGGACACCGGGATGAACGTTCCTGCGCCCGGGTAGAAGGCGGCCGAGTCCACATAGGGCTGCAGGCCGGCCAGTCGGGGGTCCTTGGCCGGCGGCGCGTCCTCGGTCACTCCGTAGGCGAGGTTGTCCCGGTTGTAGCCGTTGATGATCGCGGGTTCCATCAGGAAGTTGACGAGCTCCCGGGCCTCGTCCTTGTGCTGTGAGCCGGTCGGGATCCACAGCGCGAGGTCGATGTTGACCCTCGCCTGCCGGTCGCTCGCCCGGTCCGTGACGGGCAGCGCGAACGTCCCGACGTCGAGTTTCGGGTTCACCGCGGCGATCTGGGACAGCGCCCAGGGGCCCTGGAGGTACATCGCCGCCTGGCCCTTGCCGAAGGCCAGGTTGCCGTCGGCGTAGGAACGGGAGGCGGCGTCCGGGTTGTAGTACCTCGTGATGGCGCGCGCCCGGTCCATCGGCTCGGCGAACGTCTTCTGGAAGGAGACGGCCGAGTCCGGTCCGATGTCGGTGCCCTGTTCGTCGAGCCGGGAGAAGAAGGATGGCGTGTCGACGAGGCTGCCGACCGCGTAGTCGAAGAGCCCCTGCCATATCGTCCAGGTGTCCTTGCCCGTGGCGTAGACCGGCGTGACCCCGGCCGTCTTCAGCTCCTTGCAGACGTCGATGAACTCGGACCAGGTCGTCGGCACCGGCAGGCGGTGCTTGGCGAAGATCTGCTTGTTGTAGATGACCCCGGCGGCAGCCAGCGAGTAGGGCAGGACGCTGGTACGTCCCGGATACTTCGCGTACTGCTCGGAGAGTCTGCCGATGTCCGCGGGGATACGGCGCGCGGCGGGCAGGTCCGACAGGTCGGAGAGCACGCCCCGCTCGATGTAGCGGGCCAGCTCCAGGTTGTCGTTGAAGCAGCCCACGTCGGCAGGCTTCTCACGGACGAACTGCGGCGCGATGATCACGGTGTCGTCGTGGATCACCTTGATCCCCGGACGCCGCTTCTCGAACTGCCGCAGCAGTTTGTCGAAGTAGGCGAGCACCTCCGTCTTCTGCTCGTAGAAACGGATGGTCGTCCCACCGCTTCCCGAGGCGTCGCCGCCGCAGCCGGTGAGTCCCGCCGCGCCCAGCAGGGCCCCGGCGCCGACGCCGGCCGACGCGAGGAGGCCGCGGCGGCTGATCCCTCGTACGCCTCGGCTCGTGGGGCGCCTTGTTCCGGTCGTCACCTCGTTGCCTCCAGAGGTCCGTCACGCAACCTCGGGGCGCGTGAGCCGTGTGCAAGCGGGCGCGGCGAACTTACAGCGCTGTAAAATTGAGTGTCAACCACTTGCCGCCCATGTTTTCGGCGTGCCCGCTCGACCGTCCGGTGCACCCGACGCGGGCCGGGAACGGCCCGGTAGAGTCGCAGACCGCCGACGGAGCGTCGCGTGGCACCAAGGACCGAGCGTCACCGAGGAGCGAAGTGTCCAACGTCCGGCTGAGCGATGTGGCCAAGCATGCAGGCGTCTCGCCGAAGACCGTCTCGAACGTCGTCCACGGCTACGTACACGTGCGTGAAAGCACGCGGGCCCGGGTGCAGAGCGCGATCGACGAGCTCGGCTACCGTCCCGACATGCGCGGCCGCAACCTCGCCACCGGCCGCACCAGGATGCTCGCCCTGGCCTTCCCCGATCTGCGCATTCCCTACTTCGCCGAGCTCGCCCACGTCATCGCGGAGGCGGCCGGCGAGCGTGGCTACCGGCTGCTGCTCGAAGAGTCGGGCGGGGCGCCCGAGGTCGAGCGGGCGATCCTCTCCACGGAGGAGGCCGGGATCGTCGACGGAGTGCTCTTCCAGCCGGTCTGGCTGACCTCGACCGAGATCGCCCAGCACCGCAGGGACGTGCCGGTCGTCCTGCTCGGCGAGAGCATCGCCCCGCTCAGTGTCGACCACGTCCACATCGACAACATCGCGGCGGCCGCGCAGGTGGTGGAGCATCTGGCCGCGCTCGGCCGACGGCGCATCGCCTTCCTGTGCGCCGAGAGCCCGGCGCCCTCCGAGACGTCGAAGCAGCGTCTGATCGGTTACCAGCAGGGGCTTGAGGCCTGTGGGCTGCCCGTCGACACCTCGCTCGTCGTCACCGGCAGCGTGGCCGACGCGGACGCCGCCGGTGCGTCCCTCGCGGCCGCGCTCGACGCCGGTATGACGCCGGACGCCATCCTCTGCCGCGACGACCTGGCCGCCCTGGGGGCGCTGCGCACCCTGACCGACCGGGGCCTTCGGGTACCGGAGGACGTCGCGATCACCGGCTGGGACGACATCACTCTGGCGTCGGCGGTCCGGCCGAGCCTCACCTCCATCCGTGCCGACGGCCCGCAGCTGGCCCGGCGCGCGCTGGATCTTCTGCTTGAGCGCGTGGACGGGTACGACGGCCTGGGCCGGCACGAGACCGTCGGCCATTCACTCGTGGTCCGCGAGAGCGCGCCGGCACCCGCACCGGCACCCGCACCGGCTCCGGCTCCGGCTCCGGGAGCGGCATCCGCACCGGCTCGGACTCCGTCCGCCTGAGCGCCGCACCCGATCCCACGCTGCCGCGTTCGGCCGGTCTTTACAGCGCTGTAAATGGATGTTGAGATAGCCCGGCGACGTATGAGTCCGGTGAGTCCGATACGAGTCCGATCCGATCCCCCGCCGCAGGAGACACACAGCCATGCCCGATGCGCATCCCCCGACCGCGGTTTCGTCCAGCCCGGCGGCCATCCCCCGGCCGGAGTACCCCCGGCCCTCCTTCGTCCGCCAGGACTGGCTCAACCTCAACGGCACCTGGCAGTTCGCCCGCGACCCCGGCGACAGCGGCCTGGAGCGCGGCCTGGTCACCTCCGAACTGCCGGAGCGCATCCTCGTCCCGTTCTGCCCGGAGTCGGAACTGTCCGGGATCGGCGACACGGACTTCCACCACGCCGTCTGGTACCGGCGCACGGTGCGTGTCCCCGACGCCTGGGCCGGCCGTCGGCCACTCCTGCACTTCGGCGCCGTGGACCACGACGCCACCGTCTGGGTCAACGGGCACGAAGTCGCCCGGCACAGCGGCGGCTTCACCCCGTTCACCGCCGACCTGGGCGATGTGGTCCGAGCGGGCGAGGAGGCGGTCGTCGTGGTGCGGGCCCGGGACAGCGCCCGCGGCCCCCAGGCCCGCGGCAAGCAGTCCACGGAGTACGCCAACCACAGCTGTGTCTACACCCGGACCACCGGTATCTGGCAGACCGTGTGGCTGGAGCCGGTCGCCCCCACACATCTGCGGCGCCCCCGGATCACACCCGACCTGGCCGCCGGTTCGTTCCACGTGGAGGTGCCGCTGGCCGGAAGGCGGATCGGCCATCGGGTCCGCGGCGAACTGCGCGACGCCCAGGGCGTGGTCGTGGGAAGCTCCGTGTCGGCGGACTTCGACCTCGCGCCGCGCCTCGTCCTGCCCCTCCCCTCGGACCGCCGCCGCACCTGGTCACCCGAGGACCCGCATCTGTACGAGCTGGTCCTGGAACTGACCGACCCGAACGGCACCGTGATCGACCGCACCGTGTCCACGGCCGGACTGCGCTCGGTGACACTCGACGGCAAACGCATCCTCATCAACGGCGCACCCGTCTTCCAGCGCCTGGTGCTCGATCAGGGCTGGTACCCCGACGGCCTGATGACCGCGCCGGACGACGCCTCGTTGATCCGCGACATCGAACTCTCCCTCGCCGCGGGCTTCAACGGCGCGCGGCTGCACCAGAAGGTGTTCGAAGAGCGCTTCCTGCACCACGCGGACCGGCTGGGCTACCTGGTCTGGGGCGAGTTCGGGGACTGGGGCGCCGCGACGGGGCCGGTCAGCGGCGACAACCAGCAGCCGACCGCCGGCTTCGTCGCCCAGTGGCTGGAGGCCGTGGAGCGCGACTACTCCCACCCGTCGATCGTCGGCTGGTGTCCACTCAACGAAACCCGCCAGGAACTCACGGACCGCCAGAGCGTTCTCGACGACGTCACCCGTGCCATGTTCCTCGCCACCAAGGCAGCGGACACCTCCCGGCCCGTCCTCGACGCGTCCGGCTACGCCCACCGCGTACTCGACACCGACGTCTACGACTCGCACTGCTACGAACAGGACCCCGAGGTCTTCCGCAAGTTGATGGCGGGGCTGGACAAGAACACCCCCTTCGTCAACCCGCAGGACGAGACGCCGCAGTCCACCTGGTCCCTGCCCTACCGCGGACAGCCCTACTTCTGCAGCGAGTTCGGCGGCATCTGGTGGAATCCCGACGAGGCGCGGGCCGTCGGAGAGGACCGGCTGCTCTCCTGGGGCTACGGCCAACGCCCCCGCGACGAGGAGGAGTTCCACCAGCGCTTCGCCGGGCTGACCGGTGTCCTGCTCGACGACTCCGGCATGTTCGGCTACTGCTACACCCAGCTGACGGACGTCTTCCAGGAACAGAACGGCATCTACCGTTTCGACCGCACGAGCAAGCTCGACGTGGAGCGGGTCCGGGCAGCGCAGCAGCGGCCTGCCGCGTTCGAGGCCGACGGTACGCAAGAACGACCGTAAGGCTGCCGGGCTGTCTCGTCAGGGGCTCGCCTGTGCCTTGCGCCGCTTGCCCGAGTGCCGGGCTGCCCGCAGCAGGACCACCGGCAGGGCCGGCGCGAGGCACAGCTCTCCTTGCTGCGGACATGCCGCCGGACGTGCCGCATCGAGAGGCCCACGGCCTCGGTGATCCGGTCATCGCTCGTGGCACCCACTCCCTGTGGTGACGGCGGAGCAAGGCGATCGTTATGATGACCGGAATCGTTCAAACGAACATTTCGGGGTGGGGCAAGGTGCGGGAGCCGGTCGATCTCAGGCGCCAGCGAATCCTGGCGGCGGTCCAGGCACGCGGAGCGGCGCGGGTCCGGGACCTCGCCGACGAGTTGCAGGTCTCGGTGGTGACGGTGCGCCGGGACGTGGAGGAGCTGACGCGCGAGGGCAGGCTGCGTCGCGGACACGGGGTCGTCCGGTCGACGCTGCCCGCCCAGGAGGTCCTCTCGGGCGGCCTCTCCGAAGGGGACAGGGTGGCCGTCGTGGTGCCGGAACGGCACTCGTACCTGACCGAGACCCTGCATGGCGCGCGTACGGCACTGGAGGAGGCCGGGATGCGCATGGCGCTGCACATCGCCCCCCAGGTGACCGGCGCCGAACGCCCCCTGGTGGAACGGGCGTTGGCCGACGGCGCCCGCGGTCTGCTGCTCGCGCCCCGCTGGCACAGCAGGGCGGCGGAGGACGCCGACCACGGCTGGCTCGCCGCGCTGGACGTACCCACGGTGCTGATGGAGCGCCGTCCGCGGCAGGGCAGCGCGGCACACGCCCTGGACTCGGTGTGCTCCGACCACTGGTACGGCGCTCATCTCGCGGTGGAGCACCTGGTGGGGCTCGGTCACCGGCGGATCGTGTTCGCGACCCGGGAGGACAGTCCGACCGCGCGCACGCTGCGGGCCGCCTTCACGAGCATCGCCGGGGCGCATCCGCTGCTGGAGGAGTGGGCGTGGGCGCTGATATCCCCGCAGGCGGGGCGCGAAGGCCCATACACCGCCGACGAGACGGCCGGCCTGCCGCGGTTGCTGCGCAGGGTGCGGGCGACCGCGGTGGTGCTGCACAGCGACGTGGACGCGCTGATGGTCGTCCAGCAACTGGCGGACGACGCGGTGCGGGTGCCCGAGGACTGCTCCGTCGTGGCGTACGACGACGTGGTGGCCGCGCTCGCCACGTCCCCCCTGACAGCCGTGTCCCCGCCCAAGGCGGAGGTCGGCCGCGTGGCCGCCGAGCTGTTGGTCCAACGCCTTCGCGAGGGCGGGGAGCGACCCGCGCGCCGCGTCGAGCTGCTTCCGCGGCTGATGGTGCGTGGCTCCACCCGGGCATGGCGGGGTCCCCTGGAGGGAACCGCCGCTCAGAGCGATACCGCTCGGGACGATGCCGGTCGGAGCGATGCCGCCACGGTCGATGTCACCACGCCCAACTAATGAGCGTTTGAGCGTTTGTTTTTCTTCTGATCGATCTATTGACCGTTTGGATCGAAGCGTTGAGGATTCCCGTGTCCCGAACAGCCGTGTCCCCCCGGACACGCAGGAGCCGCGGGAGGCGCCATGCCCGGACGACCCGACCGTCGGTCCGTGCTCGCCGCGATGGCCGCCGTACCGCTGACAGGAGCCGCGAGCGCCTGCAGCGGGGACAACGGTGCCTCGTCGGCGGGCACGGGCCGTACGACGCGCATCACCTTCTGGTCCGCCCTGCGCGGCAGCCAGGAGGTGGTCGATGCCTTCAACCGCACGCACGACAAAGTGCGGGTGGACTTCCAGCAGATCCCCTCCGGGGGCCAGGGCGGCTACGCCAAGCTGAGCAACGCCGCCCGGGCGGGCAACGCGCCCGACGTCGCGACCATCGAGTATCCGCAGGTGCCGGGGTTCGCCATCGACGGAGTCGCCCGGGACATCACCGGCCTCGTCAGTGACAGCCTGCGCCGCAAGCTGCTGCCGCAGGCGCTCGCACAGACCACGTTCGAGGGGCGGGTGTTCAGCGTTCCGCTGGACGTCGAGCCCATGGTGATGCATTACCGCGCCGATCTCTTCGACCGGTACGGGCTCCAAGTCGCCCGCACCTGGGACGAGTTCGCCGAGCAGGCGGCCACCGTTCGCCGCAAGGCCGCCGACCGGCGACTCGTACTGTTCCCGACGGACGGGATGACGCAGTTCGCCGCCTACGCCTGGCAGGCCGGCGCCCAGTGGTTCGACACCTCCGAAGGAGCCTGGAACGTCTCCCTCGCCGACGCGCCCTCGCGGCGCGTGGCGCGGTACTGGCAGCGGCTCATCGACCGTGACGACGTGTTCGTGAACGCGGTCGAGAGCAGGCAGTCCGACGCGCAGATCGGCAACGGGCTGGTACTCACCCGGCTGAGCGGTGCCTGGGACGCCGGCGCGCAGATGAACGCCCGGCCCGCGCAGAAGGGCCAGTGGCGGATCGCCCCACTCCCCCAGTGGGACACCGGCAGCCCTTCCGTGGGCACACACGGCGGCTCCACGTTCGCCGTCACGAAGGACAGCCGCCGTCCCGAGGCCGCGATGGAGTTCATCGAGTGGCAGGTCACCCACCCCGACGCCCTGCGCGCCCGTCTCTCCAGCGGCACCAGCAGCCAGTATCCGGCCGCCCCCGGCCTGGTCGCCGTGGGCCGCAAGGCCTTCGACCGGTCGTACTACGGCGGACAGGACATCTACCGCCTGTTCGAACAGGAGGCGGAGAAGATCGGCGAGGGCTGGCGGTGGGGACCGCGGATGAGCGCCACCCAGAGAGTCATGCAGGACTCCTTCGCCCGGGTCGGCGGCGGCCAGGGATCGCTGGCCGCATCCCTGCGCACCGCACAGGAGGGGACCATGCCCGACCTCAAGGCCCTGGGCCTGTCCACCACGCAGCACACCACCTGAGCCGACGAGAAGGCAGGTGACACCGCATGACCACCACCGCCAGGGCCCGGGTACCGGCCGACGCGTCCCGCACCGAAGGGCCGGCCCTCTCCGCCTCCGGTCTGCGCGCCCGCCGGGCCGCCGAACGCCGCCGATCCGGCGCCGTCATCGTCCTCATGGCGCCGTTCTTCGCCCTGCTCACCACCATCTTCCTGATCCCCGTCGGCACAGCCGTCTACCTCAGCTTCTTCAGCGACGACCAGCCCGGTCTCGGTTTCGGTGCCGAACGCACCGTCTTCGTCGGACTGCGCAGCTACGCGGCCGTCCTGACCGACCCCACGTTCCTCGGTGGGCTCGGCACGGTCGCGCTCTACTGCCTGATCTACCTTCCGCTCATGGTCGTCAGCGCGCTCGTCCTGGCGCTGCTGCTGGACTCCGGGGCGGTCCGGCTGCGGGCCTTCGCCCAACTGGGTCTCTTCCTCCCGCACGCCGTGCCCGGCATCATCGCCGCCCTGATCTGGCTGTACTTGTACACGCCCGGCATCAGTCCGGTGATCGACCTGTTCGCCCGCGCGGACATCACGATCGACTTCCTCGGCATCCACACCGTCGTCCCGTCCATCGTGAACATCGCCGTGTGGAGCAACCTCGGCTACAACATGGTGGTCTTCTACGCCGCTCTGCAGGCCGTACCCCGCGAGGTGATCGAGGCGTCCGTGGTCGACGGCGCGGGACCCGTGCGGACAGCGCTCCAGGTCAAGACACCCCTGGTGCGCGCCTCGATCGTCATGGTGGCGATCTTCACCCTGATCTGGGCGCTCCAGCTCTTCACCGAACCGATGCTGCTCAGCCAGTCCTCCCCCATGATCAGCTCCCGCTTCTCGCCGAGCATGTACATCTACGACGCCGCGTTCACCCGCAACAACTACGGCCTGGCGGCGGCCGCCTCGGTGGTCCTGCTCATGTGCACCATCGCCCTGTCCTACGGCGTCACCCGCTTCACCGGCCGCGCCGACGCCGAGGAGGCCCGATGAGCGCCACCGACAGCTCCCTGCTCCGCCCCCGTCTGATCGGCCGGGCGACGGTCAACGTGGTCGTCGCGGTCTCCGTCCTCTACACCCTGCTGCCCGTGCTGTGGCTGGTGCTGGCCGCCACCAAGGACCGGGACGCGCTGTTCAGCAGCGACCTGCTGTCCCTGAGCGACTTCTCACTCGTACGCAACCTCAAGGACCTGTTCGCCATGGACGGCGGGCTGTACGGCCGCTGGTACCTGAACAGCCTGCTGTACGCGGTGCTCGGCGCCGCCATCGGCGCGCTGCTGAGCGTCGCCTGCGGCTACGCCTTCGACAAGTACCGCTTCCGGCACAAGGAGAAGCTGTTCGGTCTGGTGCTCGCGGCGGTCATGGTGCCGCAGACGGTCCTCGCGCTGCCGCTGTACCTGATGGCCTCCGAGGCCGGCCTGGTCAATACCTTCTGGGCGGTGTTCATCCCCGTGCTGTTCAACCCCTTCGGTGTCTATCTCGGCCGCATCTTCAGCCGGGGCTACGTGCCCGACGAGGTGCTGGAGGCCGCGCGGGTGGACGGGGCGGGCGAACTGACCACATACGTCCGGGTGTCGCTGCGGATGCTCGGCCCCGGCCTGGTCACCGTCTTCCTCTTCCAGCTCACCGCGATCTGGAACAACTTCTTCCTGCCCATGGTGATGCTGTCCGACCAGGACCTGTATCCCGTCAGCCTCGGGCTGTACCAGTGGAACAGTTCGGCGTCCGTCTCGCCCGAGTACTACCCCGTGGTCATCATGGGGTCGTTGCTCGCCGTACTGCCCCTCATCCTCGCCTTCGTACTGCTCCAGCGGTTCTGGCGCAGTGGCCTGACCGCCGGAGCCGTCAAGTGACCCTGCACGCCCCCGGACCCGGCTTCCGGCCCCGTGCCGCCGTGGCCATGTCCCAGGACGCCGCCGCGGCCGTCCTCGACGACCAGGTGCTCGCCGCGTTCCGCGAGGTCTGCGACCTCGCCCCTCCCCCGGTGCTCGACGACCTGTCGACACCGCGGGCGAGGTCGCTGCTGGCCGACGTCGACCTGCTCGTCACCGGCTGGGGCTGCCCGGCGCTGGACGAGGAGGTACTGCGTGCGGCGCCGCGGCTGCGCGCCGTCGTACACACCGCGGGCAGCGTGCGCGGGCACGTCACGGACGCGTGCTGGGAGCGCGGCGTCGAGGTGTCCTCCGCCGCCGCGGCCAACGCCCTTCCCGTCGCCGAGTACACCCTCGCCATGATCCTGCTCACCGGCAAACACGTCCTGGAACGCGCCCGCGACTACCGGGTCTCTCGGGCCAGGGACAACTGGCTGCGCACCCCGCGCGACATCGGAAACCACGGCAGCACCGTCGGCATCCTGTCGGCGTCGCTGATCGGCCGCCGGGTCATCGAGCTGCTGCGCCCGCACGACATGGAGGTGCTGCTCCACGACCCGCACATCAGTGACGCGGACGCCACCCGACTCGGAGTCGAGCGCGTCGAGTTGCCGGAGCTGTTCGCGCGCTGCGACACCGTCAGCGTGCACACCCCGCTCCTTCCCACGACCCGGGGCCTGGTCGGCCGCCCCCTGATCGAAGCGATGCCCGCCGGTGCCACGCTCATCAACACCTCCCGCGGAGCCGTCGTCGACCAGCGGGCGCTCACCGACGCCGTTCTGGCGGGCCGGATCCGGGCCGTGCTGGACGTCACAGAGCCCGAGGCCCTGCCGGCGGACCATCCGCTGTGGGACTGCGAGAACGCGCTGATCACCCCGCACCTGGCGGGTTCCGAGGGCAACGAGTGGCGCCGCCTGGCCGATCTCGCGCTCGCCGAGACCGCCCGCTGGGCGTCCGGCACCGGTTTCCTCCACCCCGTACGACGCGAAAGGCTGGCGTTCCTGGCATGAGCACCCCCCTCGAAGCCCTCTCCCGACTCCCCTTCCGCCTCCCCTCCGAGGACCGTGCGTCGAGCCCGTACACCGGCTACACCCGGGCCCACTGGGAGGCCGTCGCGGACGGGCTCCTGGCAGCGGCATGGCGTTGGAGCACCCCGGGCCACGCCCTGCTGGACCTGCCGGGGCGGCCCTCGCGCTCGGGGGTGCGCTCCGACGGTCTTGAGGGGTTCGCCCGGACGTTCCTCGCGGCGGGCTTCCGGGTCGCGGGCGCGGGCGGCGACGATCCGCACAACTGGATGGAGCGGTACGCCCAGGGCCTGGCCTCGGGCACCCGTTCCCCGGGCCGCGACGACGCCGAGTCCTGGCCGCTGATCCTCGACCACGATGTCCAGGGCCAGCCCATGGTCGAGTCGGCGTCGATCGCGCTCGGGCTGCGCCTGACAGCGCCCTGGCTCTGGAAGGAACTCGACGCCGGTGTCCAGGACCGGGTGGAGGAATGGCTGCGCGGGTCACTGCGGCACGTGCCGGCACCGAACAACTGGTACCTCTTCCCGTACACGGTCGCCGGGTTCCTGGAGTCGGTGGGCCGCGGCGACGCCGAGACGGCAGCGGCGCGCCGGCGGGCGCTGGATCTGCTGGAGAGCTGGTACCGGGGCGGGGGCTGGTACGCCGACGGGGACGGACGTGCCTTCGACCACTACAACGGCTGGGCGCTGCACCTGTATCCGGTGCTCGACGCGCACCTCTCCAAGGACTCGGCGCTCCTCGCCCGGTACGGCGGCCGGCTGCGCGAGCACCTCGACGGCTTCGGGCTGATGTTCGGCGCGGACGGGGCGCCGCTGCACTTCGGCCGGTCGCTCGCGTACCGCTTCGCCGCCTCCGCGGCCGTGGGTCTCGGCGCGCTGACCGGGCACACGCCGCTGACGCCGGGCGCCTCGCGCCGGCTGGCCGGCGGCAGCCTGCGCCACTTCCTCGACCGCGGGGCGCTGACCGAGGACGGTCTGCTGAGCCTGGGTTGGTACGGCCCGCGCGAGGCCACCCTGCAGTCGTACTCAGGACCGGCCTCGCCCTACTGGGCGTCGAAGGCGTTCGTCGCGCTCCTCGCCCCCGCCGACCACCCGCTGTGGACAGCGACGGAGGAGCCCGCGCCGGTGGAGGAGGCCGACCGTGTGCTGGCCCTGCCCGCGCCCGGACTGCTCGTCCAGGCGACACGCGACGACGGGATCGTACGGCTGCACAACCACGGCAGTGACCATGTGCGCCCGCACGAGGCGGAGTCGGCAGCCGGGGACGACCCGCACTACGGCCGGCAGGCCTACTCGACGCGGACGGGCCCGACGGCGGCCGGGAACCTCGCGGACAACCACCTGTCGGTGGAGGTGAACGGCCGGCCCAGTGTGCGCCGCCGCGTCCACCCGCTCGGCGCGGGACACGGCGACGGCTGGGGCTGGGCGGCGTCGTGGCACCGGCCCGTCTTCGCCGGCGGTCCCCCGATGGTGCCGGGGCTGCGGGTGGAGAGCGTGACGGTGGCGCGGGGACCGTACGAACTGCGGGTGCACCGCGTGGTGGGGGCGCCTGCCGGGGCACGCCTCACCCACACCGGGTGGGCGACCGGTCCGCGGGAGCCCCTGGTCTCGGCGCTGCACGGCCTGTACGGCTGGAGCCCCGAGCCGGAGACGGTCCGCGCCCCGCAGGGCACCGCCTACGTACCGTGGGCCGAGATTCCCCGCCTCACCGGCGAGACGGCCGGCCCGGACAGCACGGACGGCACTTCCCTGCATGTGTGCCTGGCCGCCCTCACCGGCGAACCGGGCCCCGGCCCACTGCCGGAGGCCGTCACGCGGGTGCTGGCCGACGCCACGGGTGTGGAGGTGGTCTGGGCGGAGGACGGGGCGCACACGCGGGTCTCGTTCGACCCGGTCCGGGCGACAACGGTACGAGCCGGCCTCGGGCATTCATGAGGTGGTCTGTCCGAGCACATGGCTGCCTGTCACGGCACTGGCTAGCGGATCTCGCTGGGAGCGCGGGCGAGCAGGGCACGGGTCTCCGCGACGACTCGGTCGCTGAACGCGGCGTCACGCACCTGGGCAGAGCCCAGCATGGGCTTGCCGTTCTCGTCGTAGTACACCCCTGACTGCTGCGACTCGCTCGTCAGCACCCCGGCGAGCAGCCGTGCGGCACGCTTCGGAGTGCTCCAGTACTTGATGAGGGGCGCCAGCGGCGCGAGCACGTACTTCGCCAGGAGTTGGAGGGCGGCGTTCGCGTCGCGGCCGAGGCCGGTACCGGGGTTGAAACCGGGTTCGACCGCGATGAAACGGAGTCTTGGGGTTTCGCGGGCGAAGGCGAGGACGGTGGCGAGGTTGCCCTGTTTGGAGGTGGCGTAGGCGTCGAAGCCTCGCTTGGAGGACCCGCCGGGCTGCCATTCGCCGCGTGCGCCGGCTTCGGCGGAGATGTAGCGCCCGCCGCGGAAACCGGCGGTCACCGCGGGCTTGCGCTCCGGGTCCTCGACGCCCGAGCAGGTGAAGACGACGTTCGCACCGTCGGGCAGGTGCGGAATGAGCGCCTCCGTCAGGGTGAACGGTCCGAGGTGGTTGGTCGTGAAAGCGAGGTCCCATCCCTGTGCGGTGCGGTCGGCGCGGTTCGGCATGATGCCGGCGTTGTTGAGCAGGCCGGCGAGCGGAAGGCCGAGTGCGACGATCTGCGCGGCGGCGCGGCGCACGCCCGGGATGTCGGAGAAGTCACAGACGACCGATACCGCGTGACCCCCGGCCTGCGCGCTGATCTCGGCTTCCACCTCTTTGAGCTTGTCCGGGTCTCGGCCCACCAGCACGACAGTGCCGTGCCCGGCGAGCTCCAGCGCGGTACGACGGCCGATTCCGGACGTCGGCCCAGTGATGATCCATGCTTGGCCGGGGGTTGGCATGTCAATTCCTTCGCGGTGGTGTCTCGCTGTGGCGGGGTGAGGTGACGGTCGGGAGTCAGGCGCCGGCGACGACCCGCCAGATGGCGTCGAACGCGACGCGGATGAGGGTCTCGGCTTCGGCAGGTTCGCGGATCACCGTGTCGATCGTCGTTTCCGCGATGGCGTTGGTGAGCGTCAGGACGAAGCTGAGCGGCGCGTCCTGCATCGGACCTCCCGCGCGGCTTCGCTCCAGCAGGTCCGCGATGGCGCTGGATGCGGAGTACACCGCCTGGTGACTGTCGGCGGTGATGTCGTCCGACACCTGGAGCTGTGCGAGCGCGCGCCGCTTCTCCGGGCCGGCAGTCGCCCAGTGCAGCCACTGCGTCCACATCTGGAGCAGCTGCTCGCGAGGCTCACTTTCGGCGGGGATACCGGCGAGGGCCGTCGTCGCCATCTCGGTCTTCAGGGCGACGTAGAGCTCGTTCAGGAGCACCGCTTTCGTGTCGAAGTAGACGAAGAGCGAGCCATTGGAGACACCGGCCTCCTTCGCGATCACTGCTGTCGGTGCGCCGAGTCCCTGGGAGGCGATGGCGCGGGTCGCCGCCGACAGGATGGCGTTACGCCGATCCTCGTTCCGTGGTCTGGCCATGCCCTCACGATATAAGAGAGTGACTAGTCAGTCAATTTAGTCCGTCCGGCATCGCCCAGAACGGGCCAGGAGCGGTGATCCTGATCCGGTGGACAGGCGTGGGTCAGTGCTTCATCGCGTCGAGCTCCGCCAGCGCGTCCTGTGGCAGTGGGAGAGCAGTTCCGAGGACGTTCTCCCTCCTCTTTCATCAGTGGTGTTCGAGCCGGCCGAATGCGACGGATCAGGCGCCGGCCCAGCTCCTTGGTCCCCGCCTCTCGTCACGCGTTCAGGTGGTGGATGAGGTCGGGCAGGTCAGCCGCACGGCGCGGAGCCCGCCCAGGACGCGGGCCGTCGGGCCCAGGCGTGCAGGGAAAAGCCCGCTTCTGCGAGAGCGGTTACGCGGCGGTGCCGCGTTCTTCCTCCTCGACCGCGGCCAGGACGCAGTCCAGGAGGCCCGGGAAGCGGAAGTCGAGGTCCTCCCGGCGCAGTGTGTGCAGGATGATGCGACCCTCGCGCCGGGCCCACAGGATGCCGCTCTCCCTCAGTACCTGCCAGTGGCGGCTCGCCGTGGACGCGGAGACTTCCGGCAGCACCGTCGAGCAGGTCAACTCCTCGCCGCCGGCCAGCCGCTTGACGATCCGGAGGCGGATCGGATTGGCGAGCGCGTCAAGGACGGACTGGATGAGCAGATCCTCACGCGCGGGATGAGTCAAGGACTTCATGACGACCGATTGTACGTTACATCGTGAACAGACAGATCAGTTGTCCGGGCGCCCGCACCTGCCTCGATTGCCACCCACCGATCCCCATGGTTCCATAGTTCGCGAGTTCGCGAACTATGGAGGTTTTGATGAGTGCGTACATGATCATCAGCGTGTCCCCTCGGAACCAGGAGAAGATGACGGAGTACGAGACCAGGACTCTCGCGGTCGTGGAGAAGTTCGGAGGCCGACCCGTCGCCCGGGACACCAGCCCCGAGGTGTTCGAGACCGAGCACCGCCCGGCCATCGGCGTCATTCTCGAATTCCCCGACAAGCAGGCCGTGTTGGACTTCTACCACTCAGAGGAGTACCGGCCGCTGAAGGAGTTCCGGCACACCTTCGCCACGGCGAGCGCCCTGGTCGTCGAAGCCTGAGGCGTAGTGGATCGACCGCCGCGAGGGATCGCGGCGTTGACGGCACCCTGGGCCGGGCCGGTCGCTACGGGAGGGTGACGACGACTTTCGCGGCCGAGACGCCCTTGCGCTGGATGTCCAGGGCGTGCTGGATGTCGTGGAGGCCGTGCCCGACGACGGTGGGCTTCGGCAGCGCGAGGTAGCGGCCCTCGGCCAGGGCATCGGGCAGGAAGTCGCGGTAGATCAGCGTGCTGACCTCGTTCGCCTTCAACGTCGTGCCGAAGATGTACTTGGTGCGCACACCGCGCCGCCGCGCGGCGACCTGCAGCGCGATGTTGGAGGAGATCAGCCGCGCGATCAGCCTCGGCGTGGCGAACCGGCCGCGGTCGGGCTCGCCGAGGTGGGCGAAGGAGACCGGCGGAGTGGCGAGCGACACGAACCGGGTGCCCTGGCACGCGCCCGCGATCCGGATGCAGGAGGCGGCGGAGGTGGTGCCGAAGGCGATCGCGCCGGCGAGCGTGCGGCCCTTGAGCGCCGCGACGATGTCGGTGACGGCATCGGGGCTGTTGTAGTCGAACACCTCCGTGGCGCCGAGTTCCTTGACGTAGTCGACGTTGCGCGGCGAGGCGGTGGTGATGACGTCGTAGCCGGCCGCCACCGCCAGCTGGATCGCGTTGCCGCCCACGCTCGTCGAACCGCCCCACACCAGCAGGGTCTGCCCGGTCGGCTCGGCCCTCGCCGACGGGTGCGCCAGCCCCAGCTGGTCGGTCTGGAACAGGCCGCAGGCCGCGGTCGAGACGGCGAGCGGGAGCACGGCGGCGTCCTCGAACGCCAGGGCGTCCGGGACCGGGGCGGCCATATGCTCAAGGACGAGCGTGTAGAGCTGGAACCCGCCCTCTGCCGCGGTGTTGGAGTCCTTGTCGGTACCGACCGCGTGGCCGAGCACCCGGTCGCCGACCCGGAACCGGGTGACCGCCGAGCCGACCTCCACCACCTCGCCCGCGACGTCGGAGCCGAGCACTGTCGGGTACTTCAGCCAGCGATAGGCGAGCCGGCCGGCGACCTGGATGATCCACTCCAGCGGATTGATCGCCACGGCGTGGTTGCGGACGACGATCTGGTCCGCGGCGGGCGGGGTGTAGGGCGCGGGGCCCACTTCGAGCGGGGCGTTTCCGGCTTTGATCCAGGCTGCGGCGTTGGACGGCATGAGACGGTCTCCTCCGGAACAGTGATTGCATCAGGTGCAATGACTTGAGCATGGCACGCGATGACACCAAGTGCAATCCGGCCGGTATGATGGGCCCGTGGCACGTTGGGAACCGGACGCACAGGCGAGGCTGCAGCAGGCGGCGATGGCGCTGTTCACCGAAGGCGGGTACGCCGAGGTGACGATCGCCCAGATCGCGGACCGCGCCGGCCTCACCAAACGCACTTTCTTCAACCACTTCACCGACAAGCGGGAAGTCCTGTTCGCCGGCGCGAAGGCCTTCGAAGAAAGCGTCGTCAAGCACCTGGCTGAGGCTCACGACGGCCTGGATCCCATCGACGCGGCCGTCGTCGCCCTCACCCGCGCCGGTCTCGCACTCGCGGGCTACGGGGAATTCGCGCGCGCCCGTCAGGAACTCATCGCGTCCTCGACCGAGTTGCAAGAACGCGATCTGATCAAAATGACATCGCTGGCTTCGGCCATGGCCGAAGCACTGTGCCGCATCGGGGTCCCACCCAGAACCGCCACCTTCACCGCACAGGCAGCGGTGACCGTGTTCACCACCGCCTACGCCGACTGGATCACCGATCCCGGAGCGGACCTCGACGCCCTGATGCAACGATCACTCGCCGACCTGCGCCGAGCCGTCGGCCACCCCCCTGGCCACAGCGACCGGAACTGACTGACGGCGTCCGGCCCGCGAGCGCCGCCGGGCCCGCGGCCAAGGCGATGACCACCGGCACGCGGAGCGGCCGGGAAAGCGGACCCCTTCCGCGACGGTGGCGCCGGTCAGGCTCGTTCCAGGGCCCGGCGCCAGTGGCCGGTGACGTGCGTCCGTAGCCGTTCCGTGTCGACGCTGCGAGGGTCGACGAGCCGTTGCATGCCGATTCCGCGGAGCTGCGCGACGATGGCGATCGCGGTCTCGTGCGGGGCGACGTCGGGGCGGATCGTGCCGTCAACGATTCCGGCGGTGAGATCCTCGTGCAGGCCCGCGTGGAACGCTTTGTTCCGCTCATGGAATATGGGGGCCAGTTCCGTTGCCGTCGCGGCCTCGGTCCACAGCTTGAGGAAGACCCTGTTCAGCGCGCCCATACGGCCGAGCTCTCCGACGTATCCGTCGATCAGCCGCAGGAGACGGTCCAGTCCCGGCGGCAGGCCGTCAAGTCCGGGCACGAATCCGGTCTGTGCCACGCGGGCCAGGCGTTCGACGAGTGCCTGCTTGGAACCGAAGTAGTGGGTGATGAGGCCCCGGCTGTAACCAGCTCGTTCTCCCACCCGCGCCAGCGTCAGCGCGTGCACTCCCAGCTCGTCGACCAGCTCGACGGCCGCGTTGAGCAGCGCGGCCTCGGCCTCTTCGCGGCGCTGCTTCTGAGTGCGGTGAGCGGTGGTCATGGGACAGACCTTAACAAGATATTTGTCATCCGGCCAACAAGTAGATAAGAATGGCGGCGTCGACGACGGCAGACCGGAACGGAAGGCATCGGATGACGCGACCCACTCGACGTGCGCCGCGGTCGGACGCCCAGGAGAACCGCGCACGCATCATCGAGACCGCGCACGCGGCCTTCACCGACGATCCCTCGGGGAGCCTCCAGTCGATCGCCAAGGCGGCCGGGGTCGGCCAGGGAACGATGTACCGCCACTTCCCCACCCGCGAGGCGCTGCTTCTGGCCGTCTACCGGGAGGAGTTGGAGGCGCTCATCGCCGCCGCCCCGCGCCTGCTGCACGAGCACGAACCCCTGGAAGCGCTCCGCCTCTGGTTCGAGCATCTCGCCGTGCACGGTCGGGGCACCCACGGAGCGTCCCTGGCCGTGGCCGCCGCCACCTGTGTGGGCCGGCCCCACCCGCCCTTCGTCGCCGCGTTGGAGCTGCTGCTCAGGGCGGGCAAGGAGGCGCGCCAGGTGCGCCCGGACGCTGAAGCGGACGACGTCCTGCTCCTGGGATCCTCCCTCTGGAGGACCGACGGTGGAACCGCGTACCAGGAACGCAGCCGACGCATGCTCACCGTCATCATCGACGGCTTGCGCGCCGACGCCCGCCGCTGACGGCCACAGCTCTCCGATGTCCGACGCGCCGCCGAAGGCAGGTCAGACGGCCAGCTGTCGTTCCACCGCCTGGGTGTCGATCAGATAGTTCATCTCGTAGAAGCGCCCGTCACGAACCTTGTGGAAGGCGTACTCCGCATACTCGATCGTGGCGCCGGTGGGGAGCACACCGAACCACTCCTTCGCGGGCGTGCCCCTGTTGAACAGACGGGCCGCGACTCGATCACCGTCGACAGCGAGGTCCTTGACCCGCCAGGTGAAGTCCGGGACCGCGTCGGTGTGGCCCTCCATGGCCGCGATGATGTCCTTTCGCGTGACCGGGTCGCCGTTCATGACGAGTTCGTCGTGGACGAACTCGGTCATGCGGTGGAATGCATGAGCGTTGAGCGCGTCGATGTAGCGCTGGAAGAAGTCGCGCAGTTCGGCCTCAGACATGCTTACCCCTCTGTGCCCCGGATCGGGGCAGCGTGTTTCGTATGGTTTCAAAGGGTTTCGATCGGTCCGGTCAGATCTGGTTCATTCCGCCGTCGACGTAGAGGTTCGCGCCGTAGACGAAGCTGCTGTCCGACGAGGCGAGGAAGGTCACGGCGGCGGCGATCTCGTCCGGGTCGGCGACCCGCTTGGAGGGCAGGCCGGCCGCGACGGTGTCCATCATCTCCCTGGCGCGATCACCGAAAGCCGTGTCCCACATCGGGGTGTTCACCGGGCCCGGCGAGATCGCGTTGACCCGGACACCCCGGCTGCCGAGCTCGTCGGCCCAGGCGCGGGCGTAGGCCCGCACGGCCGCCTTCGACGCCCCGTACGCGCTCATGCCCGCCGCGCCTCCCTCGGCGGCGGTGGAGGCGACGAGGATCACCGAGGCGCCCTCGTTGAGCAGCGGGAGGGCCTTCTGCACGGTGAGGAAGGTGCCCTTGACGTTGGTGTCGAAGATCGCGTCATGGATGTCCTCGGTGAGCTCGTCCAACGTCGCGAGGGGGTTGATGCCCGCGTTGGCGAACAGCACGTCCAGGCCCTGCCCGTGCTCCCGCACACGCTCGTACAGGCGGTCCACGTCGGCCGCGACACCGACGTCACCGGCCACCGCGGTGGCGTTGCCGATGGCGGCGACGGCCTTCTCCAGCTCGGTCTCGCGCCGGCCGGTGATGAACACGTGCGCACCCTCGGCCGCGAGTCGTTTCGCGGTCGCCAGACCGATCCCGGCGTTGCCGCCGGTGACGACTGCGGTCTTGCCCTCGAACTGCCCCATGACCATGGCCTCCACTCATTTAAGTACCGATCGATACCGAACGAGACTGTAACACCTTCGGAACCGATCAGTACAGAAAAGGGGTGCGCCGGATCGCACGGAGACACGGAGACACGGCAGAAGGCGCCTACCCGCGGCGCCAAAAGTGTTCCGGTGCGGTCGTGTAGTGCAGGCCGTCGAGCGGTTGGTCGGTGAGGAAGCGCAGGACCAGGTCGGCGTACTCGGCTTCCCGTTCGAGGTGCACCATGTGGTCGGCGTCGCGGACCAGGAGGAAGGTCGAACCGGCGATGGCGGCTGCCACGGCACGGTTCTCGTCCGGTGTGCTGACGTCGTCGTGCTCACCGGTGAACACCAGCGCGCGTACCGCGTCGATCCTGTCGAACGGGAGCGGGTCCGTGCCGAGCAGGCGCTGGTGGCAGACGGCGTGGCGGCGGGCCTCGGCCGGGGTGATGCGGGCGAACTGCCGGTGCAGCATCCTTGCCACGGCGAGGGCCTGGGAGACCTGGTCCTGGCGGCCGGTGTTCAGCAGCGTGGCGGCGGCGCGGGACGCGACCTCCTGCCTACCGGAGTCCGACAGCGCCCCGTCGACGCCGTCCGCGAGTGCGGCGCGGGTACGCCACACCTGCTCGCAGTCGGACACCAGGCGCGGGTTCATCCGGTGTGTGGCACCGGCCAGGACGAGCCGCGCGACCCGCTCCGGCCGGCTCAGGGCGGCACGGTAGGCGATCGGCGCGCCGTACGAGGCGCCCAGGACATTGACCCGCTCGAACCCGAGTCGGTCGGTGACGAGCAGGGCGGCCTCCGCGAGCGCGTCGAAGCCGTGGTCGGCGGGCAGGTCGTCGGCTGTCCCGATGCCGGGCAGGTCGACGAAGACCAGAGGCATGTGCGCGCCGAGTCTGCGCTCCAGCCGGGGCCAGGCGTACATGTCCTGCAAGGCGCCGCCGAGCAGCAGCAGGGGTTCCGTGGCCGCGGGCCGGTCCGAGGTGATGACGCGGCAGGTGTAGCGCAGGCCGCGCCATTCCAGACGTACGAGCTCCTCCCTGGTCTGCTCGGGCGCGCTCCACTCGGGCGGGCTCCACACGGCGCTGTCGGTCGGCATCACACGTTCCCGGTGACTCGGCTCGCGATGAGGTCGGCCAGGGCGTTGACGGTGGGGGCGCGCGAGAGTTCGTCCTCGGTGAGGAACAGGCCCATGCGGTCCTCCAGTTGCATGGACAGCACAGTCACGGCCATCGAGTCGATACCGGCGGCGGCCAGGGTCGCGTCCGCGGTGATGGGCGCTGGGGGCAGTCCCGCCTGCGCCGTGAGAATGCCTTTGAGTTCTTCCAGCACGTGCTTCGTTTCCTTACGTTCCTGGGCGGGTGGATCTCTACAGCTCCGCGGTGACGCCCGGGGGCCACACCAGGGTGGTGGCGGCCCAGGCGAGCCCGCTGCCGAAAGCGACAACGAGCACGCGGTGCCCGGGTTTCAGCCGGCCCTCGTCCGCGGCGTGGGCCAGCAGCAGCGGGACGGAGGCAGCCGCGGTGTTGCCCACCCGGGCGATGTTGGAGGGCGTGCGCTCGGCCGGGATGCCGAGCGCGTCGGCGACGGAGGCACCGATGCGCCCGTTGGCCTGGTGGACGATCAGGCGGTCGACCTCGTCGAGGGTCCAGCCCGCGGCCCGCACCGCGTCCCGGGCGGCCTGGCTCATGCGCCGCACCGCGTGCCGGAAGACCTCGTTTCCGCGCATGTGAACGAAGAAGTCACCCGCTGGCGCGGTGTCCCGCCGGTCGCGCGCACGGGCTCCGCCGGCCGGGATGACGATGGCGTCGGCGAGTGAGCCGTCACTTCCCCAGGCGAAGGGGCCGAGGCAACCGTCCTGCCCCCTGAGTCCGGCCTCCAGGACCACGGCTCCCGCGCCGTCGCCGAAGAGCGGTGCGGTGGCGCGGTCGTCGGAGTCGATGATGGCCGACATCGTCTCCGCGCCCACGACCAGGACTCTGCGGGCGCTGCCCGCGCTGATGAGCCCGGCGGCGACGGCGGACGCGTGCACGAACCCCGCGCATCCCGCGGTGACGTCGAAGGCGACCGCGTCTTGCAGTCCGAGCCGGTGGGCGACCGCAGGCGCGGTGGCCGGGCAGTGGTGGTCCGGCGTGGTCGTGGCCAGGACCAGGGCGTCGACGTCCGTCACGCCCGCCGATCGCATCGCCCGCCGCGCGGCCTCCAGCGCCAGATCCCCCGTGGACACCGCCGCGTCCGCGCGGCGACGCTCCTGAATGCCGATTCTCTCCCGGATCCACTCGTCGCTGCTGTCCAGCCGAGAGCACAGCTCGTCGTTGGTCACGCGCCGGGGAGGAAGATGGGAGCCCACACCCGTCACCACGGCGGCCGGCCCCGGCACTTCACGGGGTCCCGCACTCGAAACGTTCATTCACCAAGCGTACTTGAGTGAAGCCGGAGAGTTACCTGCGTCTCCCTGCCGCCCCCGGGAGACCGCCGACGGGACCGGGTTCACACCGACGTCCAAGGGCGATCAAAACATCATGAACGACCTCATATAGGCTGCACGCGCTGCCCTTTGCAGCCTTGTCCTTCCTCAGGAGAGTCTCCCAGTGACTGTAGTGACCGCGCAGCCCGAACCGGCCGTCCCGCCCGTCGACCAGGTGCCCGGACAGGCGACGTCAGAAGCCGAGGAGTTCTGGGTCGAGCCCGCGGCATCCGCCGACGAGGCCCCGACGGCCGCCGCGCAGAACGAAGTTACGACGGACGAGGCGGAGCAGGATGGTGATGCGCCCCGCGCCGAGCCGCGGACCGAACAGGCCGAACAGGCCGAGGACGATGCGATCCTGGACGACGTGCACGCCGATGTCGCGCGGGACGCACAGGACTTCGGGGCGTATGTGCGGGCCGGCGGCTGGGCGTTCGCGCTGAAGGTGGCGCGCAGCGTGCGGCCCGGCGGGGAGACGGCGGGGGAAACGCCGAAGATCTCCGCGAAGGGCTTCGCCGAGCTGGCCGGGTGCTCCCCCGAGCGGGTCATGCGCTATTACAAGGCGTGGGACAAGGCGGCCGACGACGGGCTCGTCCCGTACTTCGAGGCGCTGGCCCCGGGCCAGGACGTGGAACTGCCGGACTCCGACGTATGGCACACGTACTACCTCTCCCGTTCAAGCGCCGCCTCCGAGCGCGGCACGGCGATCGCCGCGGCGGCCGAGGCGGAGGGCATCCGGCCGACGAAGGCCCTGGAGGTCGCCGAGAACCCCACCGCGCTGCGGGCCGCGATCCTCGCCGACCCCTCCACGGCGCAGGCGGCGCGGGCGGCGCTCCTCGACCGGCTCCAGGAGGACCCGGCGCTGCAGACGGAACTGGCCCGTGACATCGCCCGTACCGACGACCTGAAGAAGGCGGTCGCCGCCGAGACCCAGGCGGCGGGCCGCATCGGCTACGTCCGCCAGATCGTGGAGAACGGCCAGGTCAAAACGCCTGCCGGGCAGACCATCGACGCCCCCGCCGAACTCCGCGCCGAGGCCGAGCGTCACCTCTCCCTCATCGACGAACTGGACGAGGGCGAGGACACCAGCGAGTGGGCCTTGGACGCGTACGACTCCATGAAGGACATCGTCGCCCAGACCATCCAGGCCGACCCCGAACTCCGACGCCAGGAACGCCGCACGAAGTTCTACAGCAGCCTGCAGAAGGCGACCAAGGTCTTCGAGGAGCTGACCTTCGACGACGTCGACGACCTCGACACGATCTACGAGGACGACATGCTGCAGCGTCTGCAGGAACTCCAGGAGGCCATCACCACCTGCATCACCGCCCTGCGGAAGGCGGCACCGGGCGAGTGAGCGCGGGTCCGCTGCTCTAGGGGCCCCTAGGGCCCTTCTGGCCCGGCGGCGGGGATCCGGCGGTGGATGTCCTCGACCAGGTTCCGCATCGCCATGCGGAAGATCTCGGCCTGGTGGTCACCGATGAAAGCGGTGTGCCCGAACACCTCCAGGACCACGAGGCCGTGCATGTGCCCCCACGCGCTCACGAAGAGCGCGGTCGCGGGAGACGGCAGCTCCTGATGCCCGGTGGGTGGCAACTGGTCCAGACGCGCCCTGAACTCGGGTGAGAGGCCAGGAGTGTGGGCCGCGGCCAGTTGTTCCGGGGTGAACCCGCCGAACATCTCGCGCTCGAAGATCGCGGCCATTTCGCGCATCGCCCGAGTGGTCGGCCCGTCGGCGGGTGCCGCGTAGTGCCGCAGCGGGGTTCCGTACAGGAGTTGGAACCGTTCAGGGTTGGCGAGGGCCCAGCTGCGGTATCCCTCGGTTCCGGTCACCACGCGCTCGGCGGGCGAACCGTCCGACGCCGCTTCGACGGCGATCCGTACGGCTTCGGTCAGGTCCTCGTACGCCTTGGCGATGAGCGCCGTGACGAGGTCGTCCCGGCTCGGGAAGTAGTGGTAGAGCGCCTGCACGGTCATCCCCAGGCTCCGGGCGACCGCGCGCAGGGACAGGGCGGCGGGACCGTCTTCGGCGATCTGGCGCTCGGCGGCGCCCAGGATCTCGTGCGTGGCCGCCGTCCGACGCCGCTGGCGCAGGGAGGGCGGGGCAGGTGCGTGCTCGTCTACCGGCATGGAACGACCGTACGACGGCAACTCTCCCCGCACAGCAAGATGTTGAACACTGTTAGAAAAACATAACACTGCCAAATCTCCGGCTGCCTCACTAACGTCGGCATGGCGACGACATGCGTGCCACTGCGCGCATCGGCTCCTGCCGGGACGAACGACGCCCGCAGGCTACCGCGTTGGCTTTCCTTCTCAGCGTCGGCCGCTCGACGTCGTTTCTACATGAGGATTCAAAGGAGATTGTTCGTGTTTGAACGCATAGCCGAACTGGCGATTCGTCGCTCCCGGCTCATACTCGTCGTCGCCGTCGTGGCCGTGGCCCTCATGGGTGCCGCGGGCGCCGGCGCGTTCGGCAAGCTGCTGGGGGGTGGCTACGACGACCCGGCCTCCCAGTCCAGCCGTGCCGAGGAGGTCATCGACGAGAAGTTCGGCGGCGAGACGAACCTGGTCCTTCTGGTTCGCACCTCCGAAGGCCGTGTCGACGCCCCGGCGGCCGACAGGAGCGGCCGGGCCCTGGTGGCCGACCTGAAGAAGGACCAGAACCTTGAGAACGTGATCTCGTACTGGGACACGGACAGCCCCAGCCTCCGCTCCGAGGACGGCCGCCAGGCCATGGTGCTCGCCCATGTGAAGGGCGAGGGTACGGAGCGGGACGAGCACGCCAAGAGCGTCATCGACGCGTACGCCGGATCGTACGAGGACACGCTCACGATCAAGGCCGGTGGCGGTGCCGCCGTGACCAGCGAGATGGGCAAGCAGTCGGAGGAAGACCTCGTTCTGGCCGAGGCCATCGCCGTACCGCTCACCCTGATCCTTCTCCTGGTCGTCTTCGGCAGCCTCGTCTCGGCCCTGCTGCCGCTGGTGATCGGGATCATCGCCATCATGGGCACCTTCGCGGAGCTCTACTTCCTCGGCAGCGTCACCGACGTCTCCGTCTTCGCGATCAACCTCACCACCGCGCTGGGCCTCGGCCTGGGCATCGACTACGCGCTGTTGATGGTCAGCAGGTTCAGGGAACAGCTCGCGGCGGGGGCGAGCGTGGACGACGCCGTCCGGCAGACCATGAGCACCGCCGGCCGTACGATCGCGTTCTCCGCCGCGACCGTGGCCGCCGCGCTCGGGGCGCTCATGGTGTTCCCGCAGTACTTCCTCCGCTCGTTCGGTTACGCCGGGGTCGGTGTCGTCGCCATCGCGGCCGTCAGCACCCTGTTCGTGATGCCGGCCCTGTTCGTCGTCCTCGGACACCGCGTCAACAGCGGGCGGATGCCGTGGGTCAAGACCAACCGGGCCGGCACCCGGGCTCCGATGTGGGGACGCCTCGCCCGTACCGTCATGCGGCGCCCCGCCCTCACCGCGCTGCCCGTACTCGCGGTACTGCTGCTGGCGGCCGGTCCCCTGCTGGGCATCACCTTCGGCACACCGGACGAGCGCGTGCTGCCCGAGGACGCCAACAGCCGCCAGGTCTCCGCGGTACTGCAGGCCGACTTCGCCGGCAACGACGACGCGGCCCTGCACGTCGTCCTCGACAGGTCCGTGGCCAAGGACCCGCTGCAGTCGTACGCGGTCACCCTGTCCGAGCTCGACGACGTCGTCCGCGTCGAGGCCAGCACGGGAACGTACGCCGACGGGAAGTCCACGCCGCCCGGCCCCGCCAACGCCGCCCTGGGCCGCCCCGACGCGCAGCAGCTCAACGTGGTGAGCACCCTGACACCGAAGTCGGACGAGGCGCAGAGCCTGGTCGACGAGGTACGGAACATCGCCGCGCCCGCAGGGGCCCACTCCCTGGTGGGCGGAACCGACGCCGTACTGGTCGACTCCAAGGACTCCATCGCCGGCCGGCTCCCGCTCGCGGTGGCGCTGGTCGCCGTCACCACGTTCATCCTGCTGTTCCTGTTCACCGGCAGCGTCGTGCAGCCGGTGCGTGCGCTGGCCCTCAACCTGGTCAGCCTGGGAGCGACCCTCGGTGTCATGACCTGGATCTTCCAGGACGGCCATCTCTCCTCGCTGCTCGGCTTCACCGCGCAGCCGATGGACGTATCGATGACCGTGCTGATGTTCTGCATCGCCTTCGGTCTCTCGATGGACTACGAGGTGTTCGTCACCAGCCGCATCAAGGAACTCCACGAGGCGGGCGAGGACAACGAGTCCGCCGTGGCCAACGGCCTCGGGCACACCGGGCGCATCGTCAGCGCGGCGGCCTGTCTGCTGGCGGTGAGCTTCTTCGCCTTCGGCACGGCCAAGCTCAGCTTCATGCAGATGTTCGGCCTGGGCAGTGGACTGGCCATCCTCATCGACGCGGTCGCCGTACGCGGAGTCCTCGTACCCGCGGCGATGCGTCTGCTGGGCCGCTCGGCCTGGTACGCGCCGCCCTTCCTGCGCACGTTCCACGCGCGCTACGGCCTCAGCGAGAGCGGCCCCCAGGCCGTGGCCACGCCGGAGCCCACGCCCGCGGACGAGTCGTTGTACGTGAAGAACTCGACGGAGGTCTGACCAGGCCTCCCTGTCCGGGGCGGGACCAGGCCCCGCGGTGTGCCCGCCTCCCCCACCGGAGGCGGGCACACCGGCGTCCGGGCGGACTCGGCTCCGGCGGCCGGTTTCCTGCACGTGTCCCGCCCGTTGGTAATCTGCCCCTGTGTCCGAGCCGCCTCCCTTCAGCCCCACCGTCACGCTGCTCACGGTGGGCCGGGTGTGGGAGGCCGCGTTCACCGAGGCCCTGAAGCCGCTCGGCCTGACCACCCGCAAGTACGGGCTGCTGGGACACGTCCGCGGCACTCCGGGCATCTCGTTCAGCGAGCTCGCCCGGCGCTCACGCATCACGGTGCAGAGTGCGCACACCGCGGTGGCGGCGTTCGTCAGGGCCGGGCTCGTCGACGACGGGACCGCGCACGCCGGGTCCGCGTCGAGCCTGCGGGTCACGGCCGACGGCGAGTCGCTGCTGGCCCGGGCCGCCGAGGTGGTGGCCCGCCTCGACGTGGAATTCGCCGCGCGGTATCCCGAGCTGACCGAGGCGCTGCGTGCCCAGATGGCGCGGGCGGTCTCGGGAACCGACTGACCTTCAGCTAAACTGAAGGTCATGGAATCCCAGTCGCCGCCTGTCGATGTCGCGGCGGGCATCGTCCGCGTGCTCCGTCGCATCGCCCTCCCGCACGGCATCCTGTCGATCACGCCGCGTCGGCGGGAGGTGTGGAGCGCATGAGCTTTCGGCATTACCTGCGTCGGCCACCGGCCGTCAGCGCCGCCGAGGCGGTCCGCCTCGTCGCGGACGGCGCGCTCGTCGTGGACGTCCGCCGGGACTTCGAGTGGAACCGGACGCACATCCCGGGTGCCGTACACATACCGCTGGAGGAACTGCCCGACCGCTGTCTGGAACTCCCCGACGACCGCCTGCTCATCACCTTCTGCACCGGCGGTATCCGGTCCGCCGGCGCGGCGAACCTCCTGGTGGAGAACGGCTTCGAGGCGGTCAACATGAGCCGCGGCCTCGTCGACTGGCGCGCCGCAGGCGGACCGCTCACCACGCGGTGAACGGTCGCCGCTCAGCTGTGTGAGAAAGGGCCGACTGTCTGAGAAAGGGCCGGCCGCGGTAGGCATTCCGCGTGCAGACCTTTCTCCCGTATTCCGACTTCACGCAGTCCGCCGAGGTCCTGGACCGGGCACGCCTGGGCAAGCAGCGGGTCGAGGCCCTTCAGGTGCTGCGCGGCCTGACCGTGCCCGGCTACGGATGGCGGCACCATCCCGCGGTTCGCATGTGGACCGGCTACGAGGAGGCGCTGGTCCGCTACGGCCTGGACATGTGCGCCATCTGGGTGGCGCAGGGGCGCGCCGACACCTGTGCCACCACGCTCGTGACCGACTTCTCCCAGTACCGTCCCGGCGCCGCCGTACGTGTCCAGGAGCAGCTCGCCCGCGACGGCGAGCTGCCGCCCTGGCTGGGAGATCCCGCTTTCCACCGCAGCCACCGGTCGGCGCTGGTGCGCAAGGCACCGGAGGTCTACGCCCCGTTCTTTCCCGACGTCCCCGACGACCTGCCCTATGTCTGGCCGGCCTCCGACCGGGTCACTTCGTAGGGACGTGGCCCCGGTTCACTGGTGAGTACCGCCGAGCGGTGAGTACCGCGGAAGGGAAGGCTCACCGTGGGTCCGTCCCGTACCGGATGACCTGGGTGGGGACCACGGTGCGTCGTGCGGGCAGCGGGGTGCCGGGACCGGCGTTGATGCGGTCGATGAGCATCTGGCAGGCCCTGCGCCCGATCTCGTCGGCGTCGTAGGACACGATCGTCAGCGGGAGTCCGAGGACGTCCGCGAGGTCGAAGTCGTCGAAACCGGCCAGGGCCACCGGGACGCCGAGGGCGCGGACGGCCCTGATGGCGCCCTGTGTCAGACGGTTGTTGGTGCAGAAGAGAGCGGTCGGGGCGTCAGTCCCGCGCAGCAGGTCGAGGGCGGCACGCTCGGCCGTGGGCACGTCGACCAGTCCGCGGCGCACATGCCGTTCGTCCGGTGCCAGACCGGCCGCCTCGTGGGCAGCCCAGTAGCCGCGGAACCGTTCGGCGCCGGTGTAGAGCGCGGGTGGGTTTCCCAGGAACCCGATCCGCCGGTGGCCGTCCTCGATCAGCCGGCCGGTGGCCTCCTCCGCCCCGTCGAAGTCGTCCACGAGAACGCAGTCGGCGTCCATTCCGGCCGGTGGCCGGGAGGCGAGGACGATCGGCATACCGCGCAGCGCGGCCGGTGCCAGGTGACGGTGACTGCCGCCCGCCGGCACGACGATCATGCCGTCGACCTGACGAGCTGCCAGGTCTTCGACCAATCCCCGCTCCCGGTCGACCTGTTCGGCGGTGTTGCTGAGCAGGACCCGCAGACCGTGTTCGTAGGCCACTTCCTGGACGCCGAGCGCCAGCCGTGAATAGAACGGATTGGCCAGGTTGGTGACGACCAGACCGATCATCCCGCTGCCACCGAGCCGGAGCCGGCGGGCGGTCTCGTTGCGCCGGTAGCCGAGCGCGTCGACGGCGCTCAGCACCCGCTCCCTGGTGGCCTCGCTGACCCGGCTGTCGTCCTTGAGCACCCGGGAGACGGTCATCGCGCTGACCTGGGCGCGGGCGGCGACATCGCGCATCGTCGGCGCTCCGGCGTCGCCGCCCGGTCGGTGCTGCACCAAGGCCGGTCCTTCCTTCGTACCGTTCGTACCGTCAGGGGGTCTTAGCCGTCGGTGGGTTACCGAGCCACGGGCGCGGTCATTCTAATGCCGTGGCGGGCAACGCCTGCCGGTCAAGGAACCGCGTCCGATGCACAGGGGGCCGCGACCCGACCGGGCGTCCTCGCGACGGGGTCACCAGGGCGTTCGGTGGCCCTCCGCCTGCCACAGCGCCCACCGTGCCGCGCCGATCAAGGGTGCGTCGTCCGGCCGTCGGGCCTCACGCAGACCCATCGCGGCCACGACGGCACCCGCACCACCTGCACCACCTGCACCACCCGCAATCGGTCCGACGCCATTGGCCCCCTCCGCCGCGTCGACCCCGTCGGCTCCGTCGGCAAGTCCGGCGCGCAGTGCGGGGCCGATGAGGTCCCAGGACGCGGCCATGGAGCCGCCGACGACCATCACGTCCGCGCGGAACGCGGCGCACCAGGGCGCCAGGGCACGCCCCAGGGTGGTGAAACATCCACGGATCGTCGCCACTGCCCCCGCGTCTCCCCCGCGGGCCAGTGCGGCGATGGCGCCGACGTCCGGGACCTCGGCCCGGTGGTCCAGGCCCGCGGCCTCGGCGTACCGTGCGCGGATCGCCCGCCGTGAGACCACGTCCTCAAGCGGCAGTCCGTCCACGGTGATGCGGTGGGCCCGGCCTTCGGGCGGCACGGTGGGCCCGTCGGTGACGGGGCGCCCGCCGTGGAGGAACGACGATCCGACGCCGGTGCCGAGCGTGACGCACACGGCCCGGTTCCGCCCCGCCGCGGCCCCGCTGCGGTGCTCCCCCACGGCGAAGGCGTCCGCGTCGTTGAGGAAGCTGACGGCGCGCGGGCGCGGCAGCCGTTCGCGCAGTTCCGCCCCGACGTCGACGCCGTGCAGTGACTCGAACTTGCCGATGCCGCGGAACGCGCCGATGCCGGCCGCGTAGTCGAACGGGCCCGGCATCGCGATGCCCCAGCACGCCCCGTCGGGCGCCGCGATGTGCCGGGCGGCCTCGGCGAAGGCGTCAAGGATCTCCGGGGCGCTCGCGTCGGCGCGGACCGGGCCGCGTACGACGGAACCCGCCACCGGCAGGCCCGCCGCGACATCCACCAGGGCCGCGGTCACATGGGTGCCGCCGATCTCCAGCACGGGCACCCGGGTCATGACGGCGTCACCGGCGTCACCGGTGTCACCGGCGTGACCCATGACTTGACGACCTGCACGGGCCGTGTCCCGACGGGGTGGAGGCGGTAACCGCCCACGGCCGCCGGCACGGTGAGGGTCTCCGCGAACGCCAGGTCGTGGCGCCCGCCGTCGGCGGTCTCCACCACCACGCCGTCCCCGGCGGCGACGTTGAGGATGTGGAAGCGGCCCTCGGTGTCGTCGTCGGCGGGACCCGTTCCGTCGAGTACGAAGCGGTGGACGGCGTAGAACATCTCGGGCAGGGCGCCGATGACCTCCTCGCGCCAGCCCGCGCCCTCGCGCAGGGTGCGGGGCCGCTGGACGAGGTCCTCGGCGACCTGGAGGCCGCGCCGCCCGGTGTCGAGGTTGGCGAAGGCGTGCCGGTGCGACAGCGGCCTGGGCGCCCCGGAGGTGGAGCGGCGCAGCCAGTCGTAGAAGCGCAGGGAGTAGAGGTAGGGCGTGGCGCTGATCTCCAGCACGAGGTTGCCCGCGCCGGACGCGTGCGGCGTACCGGCCGGAATCATGAACAGCCGGCCGGGTTCGGCGGGGAACGTCTGGACGTGGTCCTCGACGCGCAGCGGTACGCCGTCCGTCGCGGATGCCTCGACTTCCTTGCGCAGGATGTCCACGTCCGTACTCTGCCGCAGTCCGAGGAAGACCTGGGCTCCGGGTTCGCTCGCCGTGACGTAGTAGGTCTCGTGCTGGGTGTAGGGCCAGCCGAAGGTCTCCCGCATGTACCGCTCCCGCGGATGGCAGTGCAGGGAGAGGTTGCCGCCGCCGACGGTGTCGAGATAGTCGAAGCGGATGGGGAAGGAGGTGCCGTAGCGCTGGTGCACCTCCGTGCCGAGGAACCGTTCGGGATGCAGGACGCACAGGAGCTGGAAGGGCAGTTCCACCTGCGCCTCGGCGCCCTGGCCCACCAGGACGCCCGCCTCGGGGGCGATCAGTTCGTAGCCGAGAGCGGTGTTGCCGTCGCCGGGCTCGAAGCCCAGCTCGTCGGCGGCCCACCGACCGCCCCAGGGGGTGGAGTTGAAGTACGGGCGGGTGCGCACGGGCTGCCCGGCGAGGGCGGCGAGGGTGGCGCGGACCGCCGTACCGTCGAGGGAGGCGGGGGCCCCCGGGTCCTGTACGTCGATCCACCGGTCGAGCCGGGGGGCGAGCGCGTCGCGGTGGCGGTCGGTGACGGGCCAGTCGGTGTAGAAGAGGCTGCGCAGTTCGCCCGGCGTCCGCGGGCGGCCGAGGTTGACGCCCAGGGGCAGTGTCCCGGCGGTGACGGCGCTCTCGGCGTACCGTTTCGGCAGGTCGGCCCACCAGATCAGGTCGGGCGAGCAGAGGGCGGCGCCGGGGCCGAAGACCAGCAGGACACCGGTCGCCGGCCGGGTGACGGAGAGCCGGCCGTCGAAGAGGTCGCCCATCTCGAACTCGGCGAGCGGCAGGAAGAACGCGTCGGCGTCCGCGTCGGGCACGCACAACCGGTCCACGGCCGCGGGCGACCAGCGCTCTCGCACATCGACCGTGGCGACCTCGGTGGACCGCGCGCGCAGTGCCCCGGCGATTGCACGGGCGGCCTCGTGCCAGTCCAGGGCCGCCGGTCCGTCCACGGCGAGCACGGTCGGCCCGGCGGGCAGGGTCGCGACCGCGGCGTCCCACCCGGTGACCACGGCGCCGCCGGTGGCCGGGTAGCGGGGGTTGCGTTCGTAGGGGCGTGGCTCTGAAAGCACAGGCACAGGTACTCCTGAGGAGGTGGGCGGGCGGCGGCAGAAGGAATGGTAACGATAACTTTCAGGGCGAACAAGGTCGGCGTCCCACCGCGGGACGCGCACGACACATAACCGCTGCTGGGAGTGGAGACCGGACGAGTCCTCGGTGCGAAGTCTTGTTTAAGGCTCATGGTGTCGTTAACATCCTGGCAATCCGAACCGCCGATGCCGTGCGGTACGGCGAGATCTCTCGGAGGGGCACGCCCCTCACCCACCACACCCCAGAGCCAGGGATCCCTGCCGGGATCCAAGGGAAGGGAACCCATGAGATCAACCGGCGGGGCGACACAGCGGTCGCCCCACTCGCTCGGCCGCCGCAGCGTCCTGGCGGGCATCGGAGCGGGGGCCGCGGCAGTGCTGGCCGGCTGTGCCCGGGGAGACAGCACCGCGGTGCAACCCGGCACCACCTCGCTCGCCAACGACAACGCCACCTGGGACCAGGGCTATGTCGCGGCCGGGCGCGAACTGAAGAAACTCACCGGCTACGCGCTGCGCCCGCTGTCCAACCCGAACCCCACGTCGTACCGGCAGGTCACGCAGATCTCGCTCCAGACGACCAAGGCCACCGACATGATCAAGTGGGCCTCGGGCTACTTCCTCAAGTCGCTGGCGCGCACGGGAGAGCTCAGCGACCTCTCCTCGATATGGGACGCCTACGAACGCAAGGGCTGGGTCACCTCGCCGGCCCGTGACGCGATGTCCTACCGCGGCTCCGTGTACGGGATTCCGCTCTACGAGTCGTACTACGTGCTGTTCTACAACAAGGCGGTCTTCCGCAAGCACGGCCTGCGGGCGCCCGGCACCTGGGAGGAGCTCCTGCACAACGCCGAGGTGCTGAAGAAGGCGGGCGTCGTCCCGTTCGTCGCCACCCAGACCGGCAACTGGCCCGCGTACGAGTGGTTCCAGGAGCTCGTCAGCAAGGTGGACCCCGCGTTCTACACGAAGCTGATCAGCGGGAAGGCGAGCTACACCGACGAGCAGGCGAAGCAGGCCCTGCAGATCTGGCAGGACTTCATGCGCAAGGGCTGGATGACGGCGGCGGACTTCGACCAGAACAACGGTCCTGCCGCACTCAAGTCCGGACGGGTCGGCATGTTCCTGCACGGTTCCTGGCAGTCCCAGGGCATCGCCGCCACCGGCATGAAGCCGGGCGTCGACTTCGACGCGTTCGTCATGCCGCCCGTCGACTCCTCCACGCCCCGCTCCGTCATCACCGAGTCCGGGGTGCTCGCCGTGCCGCGCAAGGCCGTCTCGCACGAGGCGGCCATGGCCAACGCGGCGAACTGGCTGAACCCGAAGGTCCAGAAGGTGTGGACCGACTTCCTCCAGGACTCCTCGGCCAATCCGCTCTCGCGTCCGGGCAACCCGGTGATCGCCGGTCTCAAGGACCGGGCGCTGCGGGAGCACTGGACCCTGCTGCCCCGCTACGGCGAATCGGGCCCGCCCAACCTCATCCAGGGAAACACCGACGACCTGGGGAGCTTCATGACCGGGGCCTCCTCCCCCGACGCCACCCTGCGCAGCATGGCCGGGCGGGCGACGAAGGAGTGGGCCGCGTGGGAGAGGGACGAGTCATGAGTTCTTCCGTCGACCAGCGGCGGCCCTCGCTCCCCGGGCCGCATACGCCGCCGGGGACCGACCCGGCGGGCTCCGAGCCCGTACGCCGGTTCCCGCGCCGCGTACGGGACAAGGTGGCCGGGGCCGGTTTCCTGGCTCCCGCCGTGCTCCTGGTGGGCGCGCTGCTCCTCGTCCCGTTCGCCACCACCGTCTACCGGAGCTTCTTCGACGACCGGCGCGTCTCGGGATTCGCCGGTTTCGACAACTACACCCTCTTCCTCAACGATCCGGTGCTGACCCGGTCGATCCAGAACACCCTGATGTGGGTGGTCGGAACGGTCGTGCTGCCGCTCGTGCTGGGGCTCGCCATCGCCGTGCTGACGGACGGCGCCCGCTGGTCCCGGGCGGCGCGGATGGTCGTCGTCCTGCCGTACGCCCTGTCCGGTTCGGCCGTCGCGGTGGTGTGGAACTTCATCCTCAACACCGACGGCGCCGCGAACCAGGCCCTCAAGGCGTTCGGCCTGGATTCGTTCGCCCGGGGATGGCTGCTGGAGTGGCCGGGCAACACGCTGGTGATGATCCTCGCCAACACCTGGCAGTCGGCGGGCGTCGCGGTGATCCTCTTCCTGGTCGGCCTCCAGACCATCCCGCGCGAGACCATCGAGGCGGCCTCCCTCGACGGAGCCGCGGGGTGGCGGCAGTTCTGGTACGTCGTACTGCCCCAGCTGCGTACCGTCTCCGTCATCGTCGTCGGCACCAGCCTGGTCAACGGGCTGAAGTCCTTCGACCTGATCTGGGTGCTCACCCAGGGCGGGCCCGGCCGGCAGTCCGAGACGCTCGCGGTCTCCATGTACCAGGAGACGTTCCTCGCCCTGCATCCGGGAGCGGGCGCGGCGGTCGCGGTCGTCCTCACCGCGATCGTGCTGATCGCCTCGTGGCTGTATCTGCGGCGCCAGCTGACCCCGAAAGGCGACTGATCATGTCAACCACCCGCGCAACACCGGGCCGCGCGACGCCGGGGCGTGCCCCGCGCAGGCGGCTCACACCGGGCCGGATCGCCCGCAACACGACCCTGGTGGTCATCTCCCTGATCTGGGCCCTGCCCACCTGGCTGCTGCTGGTCAACGCCCTGGTCCCGGCCGCCGACTACGGCGGCACACCCCACTGGTGGCCGCAGGGCTTCGGCCTCTTCGACAACATGTCGCAGGCCTGGACGAAGGCGGATCTCGGCCCCTCGATGGGCAACAGCCTGCTCTACGCCGTCACCAGTGCCGCCGCCGCCATCGTCGTGGCCACCACCGCCGCGTTCGCGACCGTCATCATGCCGGTCAGGCACAAGGCCCTGTGGTTCTGGCTGATCTACTCGGGGACGCTGCTGCCACTCCAGGTCTTCCTTCGGCCGCTGTTCCTCGCCTACGCCGACACCGGGCTCTACGACGCCCAGTTCGGGCTGTTCCTCGTGTACGTGGCGATCGCCATCCCGTTCGCCTACTTCATCATGCGCAACTTCGCGCTCACGCTGGCACCGGAGATCATCGAGGCGGCCCGGATCGACGGCGCGTCGTGGTGGCGGGTGTTCTGGCAGATCCATGTGCCGCTGTCCAGGTCCGCGATGGTGGCCGCCTTCGTCTTCCAGTTCGTCTCCGTCTGGAACGACCTGCTGTTCGGCATCACCCTCTCCACCAGCAAGAACATCCGCCCGGTGATGGCCGCGCTGGCCGAGCTCCAGGGCAACTACTCCAATGTCGGGCCGCCCGTGGTGCTCGGCGGCGCGCTGCTGGTGTCGCTGCCGACCGTCGTCCTGTTCTTCTCCGCGCAGCGGTTCTTCGTCAGCAGCCTCAAGCTGCACGGTTGAGCCGTGTTGAGCCGTGCTGAGCCGTGTCGAGCCGTGTTCCGGCCGCCCGTCAGTATTCCGGCCGCCCATCGGCGTTCCACCTTCCCCGAAAGGCAGACCATCTTGAAGACGACAGCACGCGTCGCCCTGGCGCTCGCGGTCCTCTGCGGAGCGCTGGGCACGAGCCCCGCCGCGGCGGCCGGCTCCGACCGCGCCGCTCAGGGCTCCGACCGCGGGGCTTCGGCCTCGGCCCGTGGAGCTTCGGCCTCTGACTGGGCGCGCCGCGCCGAGGTCACCTACGGGTCGTTGCAGCAGCATCTCTACCAGGGCCCGCAGGAACACGGCCTGTACCTGGAGAAGACACCGCGCAAGGAGGGCGAGAACCCGCACTCCTATCTCTGGCCGCTGCGCGAGGCAGCCGCCGCCACCGTCGGCATGGCCGGACTGCCGGGTGTGAGCGCCCGCTACCACCGCGATGCCGCCGAGCGCTTCACGACGCTGCGGCTGTACTTCAACCCCCGTGACGGCAGGCCCGGATACGACTCCTACCTGCCTGCCCCGCTCGGTGCGGGCGGCGACGTCTTCTACGACGACAACGCCGTCGTCGGGCTGTCCTTCCTCGACCAGTACCGGGCGACCGGCAAGCAGGTCTACCTCGACCGGGCGGTGGAGACCTATGGCGTCGTCGGCCGGGGCTGGGACGACGATCCCGCCAAGCCGTGCCCCGGCGGCATGAACTGGGTCGACTCCCCGAACAACACCATGCGCGCCGCCAACGTGACAGGGCTGGCCGCCGAACTGGCCGCCGAGCTCTACGCCATCGAGCACGACGACCGGTTCCTCGCGAGCGCCAAGAAATGGTACGAGTGGAACTGGTCCTGCCTGCGCCGGTCGCCGGGCCTGTACGACAACAGCCGCGACGACGACGGCACCGTGAACACCACCCTGTGGACGTACAACTCCGGCGCGATGATCGGCACCGCGACCACGCTCTACCGCGCGACCGGTGACCGGAGCTACCTGGACCGGGCCGTCGCGGACGCCGACGGCTCGCTCGCGTACTGGAAGCAGGGCGAACGGCTGCACGACCAGCCGGCGATCTTCAACGCCATCTACTTCGACAATCTGCGGCTGTTGAACGAGGTGCGCCCCGACAGCACTTACCGGACGACCGCCGCCACGTACGCCGAGCGGACCTGGAAGGAGAACCGGACACCGTCCGACGGGCTGTTCCGCTTCCAGCCCTCCGGCGGCGGTGACCACGACCCGGCCGCACAGGCCGAGACACTCGAACAGTCCGCGATGGTGCAGATCTTCGCCGGTCTCGCCACCGATCGCACCTGAGCCCTTCCACGCCCGCAGCAGCACGCCCCGGCACCGCACACGAGTGGAGACCTCTCCCATGCCCCGCCCCGCACTTGCCCGTCCCTCCTGGTGGGACTCGAACATGGCCCGTGACATTCTGCGCGAGCGGGGGGTGTCCGCCGAGGGGGTTCTCGGCGGACACCGGTTCAGGTTCTCCTGCGAACCGCTGCTGCGCCACGACGGCGGCGGCGGGCTGCTCCAGTCCGTGCGCGTGACGGCGGACCGGCCGGTCACCCGTGCCCGCGTCACCACCGTCACCGGTGGCGCCCTGCGCTGCGACGTCGTTCCCGGCCCCGGCGGCACCACCCGGCTGCTCGTGCCGGAGGTGGACGCGCCCACCCCGGTCCTGGTCGAACTGCCCGAACTGGCCGACGCCCACAGCGTCGAGGTGCTGCTGACCCCGCAGCGCCACTGGACACTCCACCTGGTCCAGCACGCCCACCTGGACATCGGCTACACCGACCCGCAGGGCACCGTGCTCGCCGAGGGACGCACGTACCTCGACTCCCTGCTCGAACTGTGCCGCACCACGGACGACTGGCCCGACGAGTCGAAGTTCCGCTGGGCGGTCGAGGGATTCTTCAGCTACGAGAACTGGTCGCACAACCGGCCGGAGCGGCAGGTCGCGGCGTTCCTGGAGCGGGTGCGCGAAGGGCGCATCGAGCTGACCGCGATGCCCTTCAACCTGCACACCGAGACCTGCTCCACCGACGAGCTGCACGAACTGCTGCGCCCGATACGGGAGTTGCGCAAGCGGCACGGCATCGACATCACCACGGCCATGCAGACGGACGTACCGGGTCAGGTCGTCGGGCTGCCCGACGTCCTCGCCGACAGCGGCATCCGCTATCTGTCGGTCGCCCACAACTGGGCGGGACGCGCGGTGCCGCACCACGTCGGCGGCCAGGACCTGCCGCGCCTGTTCCGCTGGCGGGCGCCGAGCGGGCGCGACGTGCTGGTGTGGCGCACCGACACCCCGCACGGCCTCGCCTACATGGAGGGCTCGATCATCGGTTTCGACGAATCCTTCGACCGGGTCGACGACCTGCTGCCGAACTACCTCTCGGCGCTGACGAACCATCAGTACCCGCACGAGGGCCGCGGCATCCCCGGATTCCCCGTCCTGAACGAGGAGTTCAAGGGCGACCCGTACCCGTGGGACTTCCTCCACCTGCGGGTCCTGGGCAAGTTCGCGGACAACGGACCGCCGCGCCGCATCATCGCGGACACCGTGCGCCGGTGGAACGAGGAGTGGGCCTTCCCCGTCCTGCGCACCTCGCGCAACGAGGACTTCTTCGCCGACGCCGAGGAACGGCTCGGCGACCGGATCGAGACGTACGAGGGCGACTGGACGGACTGGTGGGTCGACGGTGTCGGTGCGGGCGCCGTGCCGCTGGCCGCCACCCGGGACGGGCAGGCCGCGCTCGCCGACGCGGGGACCCTCGCGGGATACGCGCAGGTGTTGGGGGCGCCGGACGCGGCCCGCATCACCCGGGCGGCGCCCGAGGTGTACCGCGCCGCCTCGCTGTTCAACGAGCACACGTGGGGAGCCGGCGACCCCTGGACGCATGGCGACCACGGCCACGGTTCGGGGGAACGGCAGTGGCACTGGAAGTACTCCCAGGCCCTGCTCGCCCACGACGGCGCGCACACCCTGCTGGACGCCGCGGGCGCGGCGCTGGGTGAGCGCCTGGCTCCGCGCGAGGGGTCGCTCGCCGGCTACTACGTCGTCAACACCTGCAGTTGGGAGCGTTCCGAGACGGTCCGGCTGTTCCTCCCGGAGAGCACCGTGCCGCTCGCCGAACCGGTGCGGGTCGTCGACTCCCGCGACGGCACCCCCCTTGACGTGGCGGAGGAGGCGCAGAGCAACGAACTCCACCGGGCGGCGGGGCGGTTCCTGCTGTTCCGGCTGGCGGGCGTGCCGGCCCACGGGGCGGTACGGGTGGACATCGAGCCCGCGCCGCCCCGCGCCGCGACTGGTGACGCCCCGGCCGATGCTTCGGCCGGCGCCGCCACGCTGCTGGAGAACGAGTTCCTGCGCGTCCACGTCGACCTGGCGTCCGCATGCATCGACTCCGTCGTCGACAAACGGACGGGGCGCGAGCTGGTCCGGCAGGACGCGACGGTCGGCTTCAACGGATATCTGTACGACGAGTACGCCACGGCCGGCGGGTTCAACCACCAGTCGAGCAAGACCACCGCCGACGATTCGATGCACCTGCTGGCCACCCGCAGGACGGCTCCCCCGGCGGCCCTGGTGGAACGGACCTCGGACGCGACCGGCGAGACGCTGGTCTACGAGTGCGCGGCGCCGGGCACCCGTCGGCTACGGGTCAGGGTCCATCTGCCGCGCGCCAGTGCGCGGATCGACCTGGAGAACCGGATCGACAAGGCCGCGACCCTGACGAAGGAGAGCGCGTTCTTCGCCTTCCCGTTCGCGATGCGGTCCCCGGTCGTCCGGATGGAGGCGACCGGCGGGGTCACCGGGACGGGGCTGCCCTCGGTACCGGGGTCCGCCCGGCACATGCGCGCGGTACGCCGTTGGGTCGGCCTCCAGGAGGACGGGGCGTGCGCGGCGCTGGCCACCCAGGACGCACCGCTGATCCAGGTGGGCGGTGTGGCGATCCCCTACGTGCCGTATCCGCAGTCACTGGCCCAGGAGGAACCGGGGACGGTGTTCTCGTGGGTCCACAACAACATCTGGGACACCAACTTCCCCTCGGAGCAGGCGTTCGACCATGTCTTTCGCTACAGCGTCGGCTGGGAGGAGGCGCCGCCCCACGGCGGTGCGGCCTCGGGTGGTGCGGTGCTCGGCGGCGCAGTACTCGGTATGCGTACCGCCGCCGTGGGCAGCCGGCCTCTCGCGGCGGTACGGGCCCGGCGGGCGGCCGAGCCCAGCCCTGTGTCCTCGTACGCGCTGCTGGCACTCGACGACCCCCATGTGCGGGTGGTCGGTCTGACCGTGCCCGAGCCCGGGCACCTGCTGGTGCGGTTGCAGTCCTTCGCCGAGGACCCGGTCACCTGCCGGCTCACCCCGGGGTTCCCCGTCACCGGCGCGGCGTCCGCCGACTATCTCGGCGCGACGGGTGCCGAGTTGCCGGTCGGTGCCGACGGCTCCGTGCCGGTCCCGGTTCCCCGGCTCGGCACCACGGCGGTGTCGCTGACCTGGGCAGGCCCGCCGGACCAGGAATGACTGCCGTAGCCTCGGGGAGATCACTTCTTCCGGACCGCGCGGTGGGCGGGGCGCCGGACCAGGACCGGGATCGGAGTCGGGGTCGGGTCCAGGCGCTGCGGATCGGCCTGGTCTCGCTCGACACCGCCGGGGCGACGGCCCGCTTCGACTACGTACGCACCTACGCGAGCTGATCCGGATCGTGGTCCGCGTGGTGGTGCGCGGGGAGTTGCACGGTCTCCCCGTCGGCCACCAGGTGCGCCACGATGCCCCTCTCCCCGGCGGCGCGGCCGAAGCGTTCGGCGATGTCGGACTGTTCGACGTAGGCGGGAGGGTTGTTGAAGAGTTCGTAGTGGATCGCGCAGGCCGCGGTGGCGTTGAGAGCCGCCGCGGCCTCCACCGCCTGTTCGGGTGTCATCGTGACGGGCACGTTGGCCTCGTAACCCTCGAATCTGGCGACGACACCGTTGACGGGAAGGAACGCGACGTCGAACGGGCCGTGGTCGCGGGCGATCTGCCACCAGTTGCCGTGCCACATGGTGTCCCCGCAGTGGATGATCCGCGCCCCGGCGCCCTCCACGATCCAGGCGACCTGGTCGCAGTCGCTGCCTCGCCAGTCCAGCGAGGCGACGGGGGTGACTGTCAGCGGGCCGATACGACGTGGCTGTCCCAGTTCCTGCGCCTCGGCCGCTATGCCGTCCGCCGCCAGCGTCGACGCGGTGGGAGCGTGGCAGCCGACGGTGCCGGAGCCGGCCAGGCGCGCGATCAGTTCGCGGTCGTAGTGGTCGGGGTGCACATGGGTGATCAGGGCATGCGTGCCGGCCGGCGCGTCGACGGGAGGAAGTGGCCGCCGCGGCCGTCCCATGACCGGTTCCAGCGGACCGGTGTTTTCGAGCGGGTCGATCAGCAGGGTCACCCCGCCCAGCCGGATCTCGACGCCCGCCCAGCCGAGGCGCCGCAGGCGCAGTGTGTCAGCGGTGGCACGTCCGAGGGGGCCGGATGCACCGGTGATGCCGATCATGATCTCCGCACCAATCTGTAGTCGTCGCAGTTGCGATTTGAACTGTAGTCATGACGATTACAGAAGAGCAATGCCGACGCGGATAGACGACCGGTCTAATCATGAGCTATGATTACGGACATGCCAATCACCGCACGTACCGGCGACACCCGCCGGAGCATCCTCGACACCGCCCAGCGGATCATTGCCCACAAGGGCTACTCCGCGGTCGGCATCAATGAGGTACTCGCGGAGGCCGGTGTACCAAAGGGCTCCTTCTACCACTACTTCCCGTCGAAGGACGCCTTCGGTGAAGCACTGCTGCGGAGCTACTTCGAGGAGTACGTCGCCGACATGGATCGCATACTCGCACGGTCCGGCCAGTCGGCCGCCGAGCAGCTGACGACCTACTGGCAGCAGTGGCGGGAGACGCAGAGCGTCGACGACTGCCAGGGCAAGTGCCTGGCGGTCAAGCTCGGTGCCGAGGTCTCCGACCTGTCGGAGCCGATGCGACTGGTCCTCAAGGAAGGCACGGACGCGATCGTCGACCGCCTGGAGCGGATGATCACCGGCGGCCTTCAGGACGGGTCGGTGGCGATCGACGGAGACCCCCGCGGAACAGCGCAGGTCCTCTACCAGATGTGGCTCGGCGCGAGCATCATGGCCAAGATCCACCGCAGCCTCGCGCCGCTCGACTCCACCACGGCGATGACCCGCCAGATCCTGCACCTCTGACGGCCCGCGTTTCACCTACGACGACCGGGAGTCGCGGGCAGTTTTTTGCCCAACTCTAGACGACCGGTCTACTCACCTCTACCGCTCGCACTCGCACTCGCACTCGCACTCACACTCACACTCACACTCACACTCACCAGGAGACAGACATGAAGGTCCTGATCGTTCTCACCTCTCACGACGAGCTGGGCGACACCGGCCGTAAGACCGGATTCTGGCTGGAGGAGCTGGCTGCTCCCTACTACCGCTTCAAGGAGGCCGGCTGGGAGGTGGCACTCGCCTCTCCCAAGGGAGGCCGTCCGCCCCTGGACCCGAAGAGCAACGAGCCCGGTTTCCAGACCGAACAGACCCGCCGGTTCGAGGCCGACGCGGAGGCGACCGCGGCGCTGTCGAACACCGTGCGCCTGGACTCGGTCTCGGCCGACGACTTCGACACGGTCTTCTACCCCGGCGGCCACGGCCCGCTGTGGGATCTGGCCGAGGACGCGCATTCCGCGCGGCTGATCGAGACAACGCTGCGCTCCGGCAAGCCGCTCGCGGTGGTCTGCCACGCTCCCGGCGTCCTGCGCCACACGGTCAACGAGGACGGCACCCCGCTGGTGCAGGGCAAGAGGGTCACCGGCTTCGCCAACTCCGAGGAGGAGGCGGTCGCGCTCACCGAGATCGTCCCCTTCCTCGTCGAGGACGAGCTGAAGCGCCTGGGCGGCGTCTACTCCAAGATCGGCGACTGGGAGCCCTACGTCGTGCAGGACGGCCTTCTGATCACCGGGCAGAACCCGGCGTCCTCGGGCCCGGCAGCCGACGCACTCGTCGAGCTGGCCGACAAGATCGGCGCCTGAACGCGTACGCCGTCAGGTCCAGGTAGCCAGGCAGCACTGATGCCGGTGCCGACCCCCGGAACGGGCGGCACCGGCACCGGCACGAGCAACGGCATCGGTGATGCCGTCGGATCAGCGCTTGATCTCCTTGATCTTCAGCATGCGCGTGATGACCTTGTCGAGCTCGTCGTCCTCGAAGACCTTCTTCCAGTCGTCGCGCACGATGGACTCGCGGCCGTAGTCCATGGCGATCAGGCAGGCGTCCGAGAACGGGTTGGAGCCCTTGAGGGTGTTCGCCAGGGCGACCTGGGTGTGGCCCAGGAGCATCGCGCGGGCCGCCTTCTCCGGGACGCCGACCGTGTGCACCGTCTCGTGCAGCGCCTCGGTCAGGAGGGCGCCGACCATGCAGGCGATCGTCTCGACGAGGGTCGGCTCCAGGACGGCGAGCTGCTTGACGGTGACCCAGTGGACGTCGACCACGGGGGCGTACATCACGCGGATGACCGAGTCGGCCAGCTCCTGCTTGGCGCTGTCGCCGCCCTCGTACGCGGCGACCACCTCCTGCGGGGCGGCGATGCCACCGAAGGTGTCCTGCCACTCCTCCTCGGTGGTGCGCTCCAGGAACACCGACGGGTGGCAGGGGTGGGCACACGCGTAGTGGATGTCGTCCCGGCTGAACAGCAGGCCCGCGTACGCGGCGGCCGGGTCGAGGGTGAGGACGACGGTGCCCGGCTTCATGAGGGGCACGAGCTGCTCGGAGACCGTTCCGAGGACGACGTCCGGCACGGCGAGGATGACGACATCCGCCTCGGCGACCGCGTCGGTGGACTCGGTCAGCTCCCGGCCCAGGCCGCGGATCAGCTCCTGGCCCTTGGGCGAGGCCTCGCTGAAGAGGACCCGGAAGTCGCTCTCGACCAGGTTGTTGGAGACACGCTGGCCCATCTTGCCTGCGGCCCCGATGACGGCGACGGTCCTGACGTCGGCCTGGGTCTGGATCTCGGTGGCCATTACTCGCTCCTCAGAAGGGTGTTGATGCTGTGCTGCGTCCACTGGTGTTCGAGCCGGGCGGTGGCGTCGAAGCCCTCGTCCTGCCACGGGAGCCAGTGCTCCACGATCTGGTTGATGCCGTCCGCGTCCGGCCGGGCGGCGTGCACGGCGGCGATCATCGCGTCGTAGTCCAGGAGTCCCTCGCCCAGGGGGCAGCCGGCGTAGGTGAAGCCGACCCAGCCGTCCCGGCGGGTGAAGGCGAAGTCCTTGACGTGGATGTTGACCACGTGCGGCGCGGTGGCGGCGACCACGTCCACCGGGCGTTCCAGGCGGGCGACGCTGTTGCCCGGGTCCAGGACGACGCCGAGCCGCTCGCTGTCGACCCCGCGTACGACAGCCAGCAAATCGTCGGTCGACACCTGCTCGTAGGTCTCCAGGCCCAGGGTCACCCCGGCGTCCTCGTAGCGGGACACCGACTCCTTGAGCAGCGACACGGCCTCGGCGGTGTCCGGCCGGTGGTCCGCGGTGTTGAGCATGGAGCGGACCAGGGTGACGTCCAACTGCCGTGCCAAATCGAGGTACTTGAGCAGATGGGAGGTACGCACGCCGCGGGTGCCGAGTTCCAGGGTCAGGCCCAGGTCGGCGGCGGTGGCCCGCACGTCCGCCAACTGCGCGGCGTCGTACGACTCGACGGGTGCGTAGTCGCAGATCTGGAAGACCCGGCCGCCCAGTTCGGCGGTGTCGCGCAGCATCTCGGCGAGGGTCATCGGCCGGGGTGCCCGGTCGGAGATCCGCCAGAAGTACGCGTACGTGCTGATTCCGTGGGCCATCACGCCACCGCCGCGCCGGTCGGGGTGCGGATCTCGTCGAGTACGGCCCGTACGTTCTCCGGGTCGTGGGCGAAGCGGCCGAGGAAGAGGCCGTCCGCGGTTCCCCCGAGGCGGCTGAGCAGGCCGGGGCCCGCGCTGCCGCCGTAGATGACCTGCGAACCCGCGTGCTGCGAACGGGAGTCGAGCCAGTTCCGCAGGGCCGTGCACACGGCGGCGATGTGCTCGGCCGAGGCCGGTTCCGGCGCTCCGATGGCCCACTGGGGCTCGTAGGCGAGGACGACGGTGCCGTCCAGTCCGGTCAGCAGGCGGGCGGCCTCGGCGACCGTGCGCTCGGCGGCTTCCTGTGGTGTTCCCCGGTCGCGTTCGCCGACGCAGAGGACGGGGGTGAGGCCGCTGCGCAGGGCGGCGGCCGTCTTGGCGGCGACGACCGTGTCGCCCTCGCCGTACAGGCGGCGGCGTTCGGCGTGGCCGACCTCGGCGTAGCGGCAGCCGATCTCCTTGAGGAGGGGGCCGCCGACCTCGCCGGTGTACGGGCCGGTGTCCTCGGTGGCGATGTCCTGGGCGCCGAGGGCGATGCCGTACGGCGCGAGGATGCCGGCGGCGGGGATCAGGGTCGGGAAGGCCGGCAGGACGAAGAGGCGGGCCTCGCCGGAGGTCACGGCGGGGTGCTCGGCGGCGAGAGTGGCAATCTTCCGCGCCCAGTTGAGGGTCTGGTGGTGGCCGAAGTACATCTTCAGGCTCACCCCCAGGAGGAGGGGCGGGCG